>JBHORA010000019.1:0-15703 GCA_042408535.1 Chloroflexota bacterium
CGAAGGGCCGGTACTCGGCCTCGCCCTTCAGAGCGAGGTACTTCGTGATCGCCGCCGTGAGGCTCGTCTTGCCGTGGTCGATGTGGCCGATCGTCCCGACGTTGACGTGCGGCTTCGTGCGCTCGAACTTCTTCTTGGCCATGATCCCTTCGCTCCTGCTTCCCGGTGTCTCGGGGACGACCGGCTCCTAGACCCTGCTCCGCGCCACGAGCTCCTGGGCGATGTTGCCCGGGACCTCGGCGTAATGACTGAGCTCCATGGAATAGCTCGCTCGGCCCTGGGTCATCGACCGCAGATCGGTCGCGTAGCCGAACATCTCGGCGAGGGGCACGAAGGCCCGGATGACGCGGGTCGAGCCGCGGGTGTCCATGCCCTCGACGTGGCCGCGCCGACTGTTCAGGTCGCCGATGACGTCACCGAGGAAGTCCTCGGGCAGCGTCACCTCGACCCGCATGATCGGCTCGAGGATGACCGGGTCCGCCTTGGCGACGGCATCCTTGATCGCCATGGAGGCGGCGATCTTGAAGGCCATCTCCGAGCTGTCGACCTCGTGGTACGAGCCGTCGTAGACGATCGCTCGGACGTCGATCATCGGGTAGCCGGCGTAGGGCCCCGTCTGGAGGGCCTCTCGGATCCCCTGGTCGACGGCCTTCATGAACTCCTTCGGGATGACCCCGCCGACGATCCGATCGACGAACTCGTAGCCGCGACCCTTCTCGAGAGGCTCGAGCCGGAGGACGACATGCCCGTACTGACCCTTGCCGCCGGTCTGGCGGACGAAGCGACCGACACCGTCGGCCGGGCGGCGGATCGTCTCCCGGTAGGAGACCTGGGGCCGGCCGATGTTCGCCCCGACCCGGAACTCGCGGGTCATCCGGTCGACGAGGACGTCGAGGTGGAGCTCGCCCATCCCGGCGATCCGGGTCTGACCGGACTCCTCGTCGGTGTAGACGCGGAAGGTGGGATCCTCCTCGGCGAGGCGGGCGAGGGCGACGGCCATCTTGTCCTGGTCGGCCTTCGTCTTCGGCTCGATGGCGACCTCGATGACGGGCTCGGGGAAGGTCATCGACTCGAGGATGATCGGGTGCTCTGGGTCGCAGAGGGTGTCGCCCGTCGAGACCTCCTTGAGGCCGACGGCGGCGGCGATCTCCCCGGCGTGGACCTCGTCGATCTCCTCGCGGTGGTTGGCGTGCATGAGGAGGATCCGCCCGATCCGCTCCTTGCGGCCCTTCGTCGCGTTGAGGACCGTCGCCCCGCTTTTGAGGGTCCCCGAGTAGACCCGGAAATAGGCGAGCTTGCCGACGAAGGGGTCGGCGGCGATCTTGAAGGCGAGAGCGGTGAAGGGCTCGGCGTCGTCGGGCGTGCGGAGGATCTCGGCGTGGGTCGTCGGGTGCTCGCCGATGACGGGCGGCACGTCGAGGGGGCTCGGCAGGAAGTCGACGACCGCGTCGAGCATCGGCTGGATCCCCTTGTTCCGGAGGGCCGAGCCGCAGAGGACGGGGACGATCCGGTACTGGAGGGTCCCGAGCCGGAGGCCGCGCTTGACGTCGGCGACGGTCAGCTCCTCGCCCTCGAGGAACTTGTGGGTGAGCTCGTCGTCGATCTCGGCGACCTGCTCGATCATCGCCTCCCGGCGCCGGGCCGCCTCGTCGGCGAGCTCGGCCGGAATGGGCCCGATCTCGAAGGTGGAGCCGAGATCGTCCTGCCAGGTGATGGCCCGCATCTCGACGAGGTCGACGACGCCACGGAAGGTGTCCTCGGCCCCAATCGGGATCTGGATGGGAACGGGGACGACCCCGAGACGGTCGCGGATCATCTCGACGTCGGCCCAGAAGTCGGCCCCGGTTCGGTCGAGCTTGTTGATGAAGCAGATCCGGGGAACCCGATAGCGGTCGGCCTGTCGCCAGACCGTCTCCGACTGCGGCTCGACGCCGGCGACCCCGTCGAAGACGACGACCGCCCCGTCGAGGACCCGAAGGCTCCGCTCGACTTCGACCGTGAAGTCCACGTGCCCGGGCGTATCGATGATGTTGATGCGATGGTCGCGCCAGAAGCAGGTCGTCGCGGCGGCGGTGATGGTGATCCCGCGCTCCTGCTCCTGGGGCATCCAGTCCATCGTCGCCGCGCCCTCGTGGACCTCGCCGATCTTGTAGATCTTCTTCGTGTAGAAGAGGATCCGCTCGGTGACGGTCGTCTTGCCGGCGTCGATATGGGCGATGATGCCGATGTTCCGCGTTCGGGCGAGCGGAACGGTTCGCGTCACGGTCGGGGTCTCTCCTCGGTGGGGCCTACCAGCGGAAGTGGCTGAAGGCCTTGTTCGCCTCGGCCATCTTGTGGGTGTCGTCGCGCCGCTTCACGGCGGCGCCGAGGCCGTTCATGGCGTCGACGAGCTCGGCGGCGAGCTTCTCGCCCATGCTCTTGCCGCTCCGCTTCCGGGCCGCCTGGACGATCCAGCGGACGCCGAGCGACAGGCGGCGGTCGCCGCGGATCTCGACGGGGACCTGGTACGTTGCCCCACCGACCCGACGCGGCTTGACCTCGATGATCGGGGTCGCGTTCCGGAGGGCAGCCTCGAGGACCTCGAGGCCGGGGCGGCGGGCCTGGGCCTCGGCCCGGGCGAGCGCCTCTCGGAGGATGCGCTCGGCGAGGCGCCGCTTGCCGTTCATCATGATCTTCGAGACGAAACGGGCGGTCGTCGGATTGGCCGGCGCCTGCTGGAACTTCGTCTTGCGGGGGACGGTCGGTCGACGCGGCATCGGCTACTTCTGTCCGGCCGGGGCAGGCGTCCGCTTCGCCCCGTACTTGCTCCGGCCCTGCTTGCGGTCCCGGACCCCAGCCGCGTCGAGGGTGCCCCGGATGATGTGGTACTTCACAGAGGGCAGGTCCTTCACCCGGCCGCCCCGGACGAGGACGACCGAGTGTTCCTGGAGGTTGTGGCCGATGCCGGGAATGTAGGCCGTGACCTCCATCTGGTTCGAGAGCCGGACGCGGGCAATCTTCCGAAGGGCCGAGTTCGGCTTCTTCGGGGTCATCGTGCGCACCTGAAGGCAGACGCCCCGCTTCTGCGGCGCGCCTGGGATCGGCACCTGGCGGCGCTTCAGGTTGTTCCAGTTCTTGCGCAGCGCGGGTGCCTTGATCTTCTCGATCTTCGGCTTCCGCCCGTGACGCACGAGCTGGCTGATCGTCGGCACGACGATGCGACTCCTTTCGACTCTCGTTCCTCGGTGGTATGGCATCGGCCGGCGGGCCGACAGCCGCCTCTCCGGCGGGGAGAACACACCACGCCGGCCACGGCTCGGGCACCTACCGCGCACGACCGGGCGGCCGGCCCGAGGAGCCACGGCCGCGGAGTGTAGCAGCGCCCGTTTTCCGGTGTCAACCGAGGGCGCCCGGCAGGCGTCGGGCGGGCACCTCGCTGGCGACGCGCCCTGCGAGCCTAGTCCTCTCGCTCGTCCTTCTCGACCGCCTCCTCCGCGGCGGAAGCCTCCGCGTCGAGATCAGCGTCATCCTCGAAGGTGGAGGGCGTCGCCCCGGCACGACCCGCCTCGTCGGCCGCGTCCGAGTCGGCCGCGTCCGAGTCGGCTTCCTCCGACTCGGTCGCGGCGAGGAGCGAGGCGGCGAGGTCGGCGGCATCGTCCTCGCCCCCGGCGATCTCCTCGAGGAAGGGGTTGTACTCCTCGCCGCGGAGCTCGATCGCCTCCCCGGCGAGGGCTTCGAGAGCGGCCCGCCGTCGGCGCTCGGCGGCGGCGGCGATGTTCTGCGGCGCCCCCGTCCCGGCCGGGATGAGCTTGCCGATGATGACGTTCTCTTTCAGCCCGATGAGCTGATCCTTGGCCCCGTTGATGGCAGCCTCGGTCAGGACCCGGGTCGTCTCCTGGAAGGAGGCGGCTGCCAGCCAGCTCGAGGTGCTGAGGGACGCCTTCGTCACCCCGAGGAGGATCGTCTGGGCCGTCGCCGGTTCGCCGCCCTCGGCGAGGACCTTGTTGTTCGCCGCCTCGAAGTCGAGGCGGTCGATGAGCTCCGTCGGCAGGAGCTCGGTGTCGCCCGGCTGGTCGATCCGGACCTTCCGGAGCATCTGGCGGACGATGATCTCGATGTGCTTGTCGTTGATCGTGACGCCCTGGCTCCGGTAGACCTTCTGGACCTCCTTGACGAGGTAGCGCTGGACGGCGTCCCGGCCCCGGGTCTCGAGGTACTCCTGGGGGTTGATGGGGCCGTCGGTGATGGGATCGCCGGCCCGGATCTCCTGCCCGTTTTCGACGAGGAGCTTCGCCGTATGCGGGATCTCGTACTCCCGCTCGACGACATCCTCGGCGCGGATCGCAAGACCGCCCTCGACCTCGACGAGGAAGCCCTTGACGGGCGCCTTTACCTCCTCGACGATCTCGCCGTTCTGGGAGCGAGCGACGATCTGCTCGGCCTCGACGAGATCGCCCGGAGCAACGAGGAGTTCCGCCCCGTCGGGCACGACGAGCGGGGTGTCGTACTGCTCCCGGCTCGTCACCTTCACCCGACGGTCCGTCTCGGTCGTGATGATCTCGACGACGCCGTCGATGTGGCTGATCTCGGCCTTGCCCTTCGGGACTCGGGCCTCGAAGAGCTCCTCGACCCGGGGCAGGCCGGCGGTAATGTCGAGGCCCGCCACGCCGCCGGTGTGGAAGGTCCGCATCGTCAGCTGCGTCCCGGGCTCGCCGATCGACTGAGCGGCGATGATGCCGACCGCCTCGCCGATGCCGACGAGCTCGCCGGTCGCCAGGTTCCGCCCGTAGCAGAAGCGACAGACGCCGTGGCGCGCCTCGCAGGAGAGGGGCGAACGGACGAGGACCTCGTCGATCCCCGCCTCGTCGATGACCTGGGCGATCTCCTCGGTGATCTCCTCGTTCCGGTCGACGATGAGGACCGGCGGGGCACCCTTCTTCGGCTTCACCCGCGGGTCCGGGAGCGGGGCCGCGGCGAGGCGACCGATGAGCCGCTTCCGGTACGTCTCTCGGATCTCGGGGTCGGCCCGCAGCTCCGGCGTCACCGTCGTCACGTCGCGGCCGACGGCGGACGCTGAGTCGAGGAAGGTGATCCAGCTCCCCTCCTCCGTGCCGCAGTCGTCCTCCCGGGTGATGACGTCCTGGGCGACGTCGACGAGGCGTCGGGTGAGGTAGCCCGAGTCGGCCGTTCGGAGGGCCGTGTCGGCGAGGCCCTTCCGGGCGCCGTGGGTCGAGATGAAGTACTCGAGGACGGTCATCCCCTCCCGGAAGCTGCTCCGGACGGGAACGTCGATGATCCGTCCCGCCGGATCGGCCATGAGGCCTCGGATCGCCCCGAGCTGGCCGATGTTGCCCTTGTTGCCGCGGGCCCCCGATTCGGTCATCATCCGGAGCGGGTTGTCGGCCGGGAGGGTCGCCATCATCGAATCGGAGATCGCCTTCGTCGTCTGCTGCCAGAGCTCGACGACCTGCTCGTAGCGCTCTTCGGCGGTGATGAGGCCACGCTGGAACTGGCGGTCGATCTCGGCGATCGCCGCGTCGGCACGGGCGAGCTGCTCTTGCTTGTCCTCGGGAACGACGATGTCCCAAAGGCCGATCGTGATCCCGCCCCGGGTCGCGAAGTCGAAGCCGATCGTCTTGATGCCGTCGACGAGATGCGCGGTCGCCGTGGGGCCGAGGAGTCGGTAGCAGTCGTCGACGAGTCGCTTCAGCTTCGTCCGATCCATGACCTCTTCGATGAACCGGAGCCGGTCGGGGAGGATCTGGTTGAAGATGACCCGGCCGACGGTCGTCCGGCGGCGCTCACTGACGAGTCCGCCGGTCTCCCTGTTCCAGGTCCGGACGACGACCTCGATCGGCTCGTGGAGTCCGATCGTCTTGAGCTGGAAGGCAAGGATCGCCTCCGCCTCGTCGACGAAGGCCCGCGGGCGACGCGGCTCCGACGGCTCGATGGGCGGCATCGTCAGGTAGTAGCAGCCGAGGACCATGTCCTGGGTCGGCGCCACGACGGGGGTGCCGTCGGCCGGCGAGAGGAGGTTGGCCGTCGAGAGCATCATCGTCCGCGCCTCCTCCTGGGCCGCCGAGCTGAGCGGGACGTGGACGGCCATCTGGTCGCCGTCGAAGTCGGCGTTGAAGGCGGTGCAGACGAGAGGGTGGATCTGGATCGCCGAACCCTCGACGAGGACGGGCATGAAGGCCTGGATGCCGAGCCGGTGGAGGGTGGGGGCCCGGTTCAGGAGGACCGGGTGATCCTTGATGACCTCCTCGAGGACGTCCCAGACCTCGGGCCGGACCCGCTCGACGAACCGCTTGGCGCTCTTGATGTTGTGGGCGAAGCCCTTCTCGACGAGCTGCCGCATGACGAAGGGCTTGAAGAGCTCGAGGGCCATCTTCTTCGGCAGGCCGCACTGGTGGAGCTTCAGCTCGGGGCCGACGACGATGACCGAGCGGCCCGAGTAGTCGACCCGCTTGCCGAGGAGGTTCTGGCGGAAGCGGCCCTGCTTGCCCTTCAGCATGTCGGACAGGCTCTTGAGCCGATGATTCCCGGTCCCGGCGATCGCCCGGCCGCGACGACCGTTGTCGATGAGGGCGTCGCAGGCCTCCTGGAGCATCCGCTTCTCGTTGCGGATGATGATCTCGGGGGCACCGAGCTCGAGGAGCCGCTTGAGGCGGTTGTTCCGGTTGATGACCCGCCGATAGAGGTCGTTGAGGTCGGAGGTCGCGAAGCGGCCGCCGTCGAGCTGGACCATCGGCCGCAGGTCGGGCGGCAGGACGGGGATGACCGAGAGGATCATCCATTCGGGCCGGTTCCCGGAGCGCCGGAAGGCCTCGATGAGCCGGAGCCGCTTGATCGCCTTCTTGCGGCGCTGGCCGGACGTCGTCCGGACCTCGACGTGGAGCTGCCGGGCAAGCTCGTCGAGGTCCATCCGGACGATGATGTCCCGGATCGCTTCGGCCCCCATGCCGGCCCAGAAGATCCGCCCGCTCCGGGCCCCGGAGCCATACTTCTCGTCGAGGGCCCGGAACTCGGTCTCGCTCAGGGTGAGCATCGGCCGGAGCGATTCGATCTCCTCCCGCGCCCGGCGGATCTCGTCCTTCAGGTCCTGGGCCTGATCGGCGTGCCGCTCGCGCTCGTGGGCGAGGGTCTCGTCCATCGCCGCCCGAAGGTCGGCGATCTTCTGCTCGACGGCTCGCGCCTCGTCGGCCTCGCGCTGCTGGAGCTCGCCGTTCACCCGCTCCGTCTCGGCGGCCGCGATCCGCCGGAGCCGAGCGAGGGCGTCGCGGCCCGCCGGCTCGCCGGCCCGGACGACGACCTCGCCGGTCGGAGAGAAGACGATCGAATCCTCGGCCAGCCCCTTGCCGAGGGCGGCGAGCCGCTCCTCGATCGCCTTCGCCTCGGCGGCGATCTCGGCAGTCCGGGCCGCGCGCTGGGCCTCCAGGTCGGCCCTCGTTCGCTCGAGCTCGGCCTGGAGTTCGGCCCGCTTCCGCTCGAAGTCGGCCCGGAGCTCACGCTCGAGGGTTTCGAGCTCCTCCCCGGCCCGGCCGCCTCGGCCGGCCGCCTCCTCGTCGAGCTGTCGGAGGGCGCGAGCGCGCGCCTCCTCGTCGACGTGGGTCACGACGTAGAGGGCGAAGTAGAGGATTCGTTCGAGGTTCCGGGGGCTGATGTCGAGGAGGATGCCGAGGCGCGACGGGGTCCCCTTGAAGTACCAGATGTGGCTGACCGGGCTGGCGAGCTGGATGTGGCCCATCCGCTCCCGGCGAACCTTGCTCCGGGTCACCTCGACGCCGCACTTGTCGCAGATGATCCCCTTGTAGCGGATCCGCTTGTACTTGCCGCAGTAGCACTCCCAGTCCTTCGTCGGACCGAAGATCCGCTCGTCGAAGAGCCCGTCCTTCTCGGGCTTCAGGGTCCGATAGTTGATCGTCTCGGGCTTCGTCACCTCGCCCTTCGACCACTCCCGGATCTGCTCGGGCGAGGCGAGGGAGATGCGGATGGCGCTGAAGTTATTGACCTCGAGCATGGCTCTCCTCCGCGTCGGCGGGCCGCCCGTCGGCGCGATGCGCTGGGGCAGGAATCGTGGCGGTGCTCGTCGCGACCCCCCTTCGGTGGCTTCGGAGCGTCGTCAAGTCGTCAGTCTTCGAAGCCGGCGAGGTTGATCCCGCCGAGGTCGGGCATGAGGTAGCCCGAGGTGTCGTCCTCGGTGAGCGGGATCTCCTCGTCGTTCTGGTCGAGGATCTCGGCGTTCAGGGCAAGGGAGCGGAGCTCCTTGATGAGGACCTTGAAGGACTCCGGGACCCGCGGCGGCAGGATCTCCTCGCCCTTGACGATCGCCTCGTACGTCTGGACCCGCCCGACGACGTCGTCGGACTTCACGGTCAGGAGCTCCTGGAGGATGTTCGCCGCCCCGTAGGCCTCGAGGGCCCAGACCTCCATCTCCCCGAAGCGCTGACCGCCGAACTGGGCCTTGCCGCCGAGCGGCTGCTGGGTGATGAGGCTGTAGGGGCCCGTGGAGCGGGCGTGGATCTTGTCCTCGACGAGGTGGTGGAGCTTCATCATGTAGATATAGCCGACCGTGACGGGGCGATCGAAGGGCTCGCCGGTCCGGCCATCCCGGAGCTCGATCTTGCCGTCCGGCGGCAGGCCGGCGGAGACGAGCTCCTCCCGGATCTGGGCCTCAGTCGCACCGTCGAAGACGGCCGTCGCGGCCCGCTCGCCCTTCGTGTGGAGGGCCCACCCGAGGTGGGTCTCGAGGATCTGGCCGATGTTCATCCGGCTCGGGACGCCGAGGGGGTTGAGGATGATGTCGACGGGCGTCCCGTCGGGCAGGAAGGGCATGTCCTCGACGGGGAGGATCTTGGCGATGACGCCCTTGTTCCCGTGCCGACCGGCCATCTTGTCGCCGACGCTGATCTTCCGTTTCTGGGCGACCGAGACCCGGACGAGCCGGTTCACCCCGGGCTGGAGATCGTCGCCCCACTCGCGACGGAACTCGCGGACCTCGACGACCTTGCCCCGCTCGCCGTGCGGCAGGCGGAGAGAGCTGTCCTTCACCTCGCGGGCCTTCTCGCCGAAGATCGCCCGGAGGAGCCGCTCCTCGGCCGTCAGCTCGGTCTCGCCCTTGGGGTGATCTTGCCGACAAGGATGTCACCGGGCCGCACCTCGGCCCCGATGTAGACGATCCCTTCTTCGTCGAGGTCCTTGAGCGACTCCTCGCCGACGTTCGGGATGTCGCGGGTGATCTCTTCGGGTCCGAGCTTCGTGTCGCGAGCCTCGATCTCGTGCTTTTCGATGTGGATGCTCGTGAAGAGGTCGTCCCGGACGAGGCGCTCGCTGATGACGATGGCGTCCTCGTAGTTGCCGCCCTCCCAGGACATGAAGGCGACGAGGACGTTGCGGCCCAAGGCGAGCTCGCCGTGATCGGTGGAGCTCGAATCGGCGATCGTCTGGCCGGCGACGACCCGCTCGCCGACATCGACGATGGGGCGCTGGTTGATGCACGTCCCCTGGTTGCTCCGGACGAACTTCATGAGCCGGTACTCGTCGAGCTCGCCCGAGTCGGTCTCGATCTGGATCCGCTCGGCCGTCACCGAGGTCACGACCCCGGCCCGCGCGGCAACGACGACCTGGCCGCTGTCGCGGGCGGCCCGCTCCTCCATCCCGGTCCCGACGATCGGAGCCTCGGGCTCGAGGAGCGGCACTGCCTGGCGCTGCATGTTCGAGCCCATGAGGGCCTGGTTCGCATCGTCGTGCTCGAGGAAGGGGATGAGGGCCGTGGCGACCGAGACGACCTGCTTCGGGCTGACGTCCATGTACTCGATCTGCTCCGGGCGAGCCTCGGGGAACTGGTCCCGGTAGCGCGACGGAACCCGGTCGGTCAAAAAGTGGCCCTCCTCGTCGAGGGGCGTGTTCGCCTGGGCGACGACGTGCTCCTCCTCCTCGTCGGCGGCGAGGTAGACGATCTCGTTCGTCACGACGGGACGGATCGGGAAGGCCTTCGCCTTCTGCCGGCGGAGCTCGGCGATGGCGGCCTCGGTGAACCGCTCGCCCTTGCGGAGGACGACCTCGCCCGACTTCGTGACGACGTCCGCCCCCGCCTCGTAGCGGGCGATGTCGGGGTCGTCGTAGGCAACGGTCCGCTTCACCTTCCGGTACGGCGTCTCGATGAACCCGTAGGGGTTGATTCGGCCGTAGGTGGCAAGGGAGCCGATGAGGCCGATGTTCGGCCCCTCAGGCGTCTCGATCGGGCAGATCCGACCATAGTGGCTGTGGTGGACGTCGCGGACGTCGAAGCCGGCCCGCTCCCGGGACAGACCGCCCGGGCCGAGGGCCGAGAGGCGGCGCTTGCTCGTCAGCTCGGCCAGGGGGTTCGTCTGGTCCATGAACTGGCTGAGCTGGCTGCCACCGAAGAACTCCTACATCGCCGCCACGACGGGGCGGATGTTGATGAGGCCGCTCGGCGTCGCCTTTTCGGCTTCCTGGATTGTCATCCGCTCTCGAACGACCCGCTCCATGCGGAGGAGACCGATCCGGAAGGCATTCTGGATGAGCTCGCCGTTGGCCCGGATTCGGCGGTTCCCGAGGTGGTCGATGTCGTCCTTCTGGTGGAGGCCCCGGTTCGCCTCGATGAGATAGCCGACGATGGCCGCGATGTCCTCTTTCGAGATCGTCCGGGCGTCCCGGGGCAGCTCGATCCCCATCCGTTCGGCGACGGGGTCGAGCTTCTTGTTGAACTTGTAGCGGCCGACCCGGCCGAGATCGTAGCGGCGGAAGTTGAAGAAGAGGCTCTCGACGAGCTGGCGGGCGTTGTCGCCCGTCGGCGGGTCCCCCGGCCGGAGCTTCTTGTAGACCTCGATGAGGGCTTCGCCGATGGTGTGGGTGCCGTCGCGCTCGAGGGTGTTCGCGATGTAGGGGTGCTCGGGATCGATGTCGACCGGGGCGAAGAGGGTGACGATTTCGTCGTTCGTCTCGTAGCCGACGGCCCGCAGGAGGGTCGTGGCCGGGATCTTGCGCTTCCGGTCGACCTTGACGTAGAGCTGGTCGGCCTTCGTCGTCTCGAACTCGAGCCAGGCGCCGCGGTTGGGAATGACCTTGGCTGTGAAGAGCTCCCGCCCGGTCTGGTTGTAGAGCTCGGGATCGATGGCGTAGTAGACGCCCGGCGAGCGGACGAGCTGGCTGACGACGACCCGCTCGGCCCCGTTGATGACGAAGGTGCCGAGGTCCGTCATCCACGGGTAGTCGCCCATGTAGACGCGCTGACGCTGGATCTCGCCGGTCTCCTTGATGGTCAGCTCGACGTTCACGTAAAGGGGCCGATTGAAGGTCAGGTCCTTGGTCCGGCACTCCTCGACGCTGTACTTCGGCGGCCCAAACCCGTAGCCGGCGAGGGCGAGCTGCTCCTCGAGGTCGAGGTCGAAGATGGCGGTCCGGTCCCGACCGGCCGGCACCTCGCCGCTCGGCACGGCGAAGTGGAGGTCCATGATCTTGCCGGTGAAGTCACGGATCGGACTGATCTCGTCGAAGAGCTCCCGGAGGCCCTTCTCGACGAACCAGCGGAAGGACTCGAGCTGGAGCTCGATGAGGTTCGGAACGGGGAGGACCTCCGGGATCCGGGCGTAGCGCTTCCGCGCCGCCGCTCCGTTCACGCGCGTCGACGACTCAGCAGCAGACAGCATGAACCGCTCCTTGGCGGGGGATGAGGGGGATCGGGGCCGCGCTCACAGAACGCAATAGGATAGCGCGTTTCCAGACAATGTCAACCAGGGCACGCGCGGCGCGGCGCGTGCCCTGGCCAGCTGCGCCGACCGGAGGTCGCCTACTTGATCTCGACCTTCGCGCCCTGCTCCTCGAGGGCAGCCTTCATCTTGGCGGCCTCCTCCTTCGAGACCCCCTCCTTCACCGGCTTCGGTGCCCCGTCGACGAGGTCCTTTGCCTCCTTCAGGCCGAGCCCGGTCAGCTCCCGAACGACCTTGATGACGGGGATCTTGTTCGGCCCGACCTCGGCCAGGACGACCGTGAATTCGGTCTGCTCCTCCTCGGCGGCGGCGGGAGCGCCAGCGGCCGGAGCGCCGGCAGCCGGAGCCGCAGCAACGGCCACCGGAGCCGCGGCGGTAACGCCGAAGCGCTCCTCGAAGGCCTTCTTGAACTCGGCCAGCTCGAGGACGGTCATCTTCTCGAAGGCCTCGAGCAGCTGCTCGGTCGTGAGGTTCGCCATCGTCTTCTCCTTCGTCTCGTTCTGTTGCTCGGTCGTGGTGTCGTGGTCAGGGTCGTCGTGGTCTTCCGTGGTGGCCCCGCGTCGATCGCCTCGAGACGATCCTCGACGGTCCTCGGCGATGGGGCAGCCGAGCCTCGGGCGGTCAGCCGCTAGGCCGAGGCCTCGGCCGCCCCGCGCCGCTCGGCGAGGGCGGCCACGAGCCCGGCGATGCTCCGGGCCGGGGCGTCGAAGAGCCCGGCCACCGTCGCCAGCGGCGCCGCGATGGCCCCGGCCACCTCGGCCAAGAGGGTCTCCCGCGGCGGCAAGGCCGCCAGCCGCGTCACCGCTTCGGCGTCGATCGCCCGGCCGCTGAGGACGGCGCCGGTGATTCGGACGAACCGGTACGGTCGCAGGGCGTCGAGGACAGCCTTCGCCGTCGCTGCCTCATCGGAACCGAAGGCGATCGCCGTCGGCCCCTCGAGGAGCGGCTCGAGCGCGTCGCCGACGACATCGCGGGCGGCGATCTTGGCCAGCCGGTTCTTGACGACCCGGTAGGTGATCCCCTGGCGACGGAGCGTCGCCCGGATCTCGCTCATGTCTCGGACGGTGAGGCCACGGTACTCGGAGACAATCATTGCCCGGTTGCGGGACATCTCGTCCCGGAGACGGGCAACCGTCTCCCGCTTGGCCTCGGTCGGCATACCGAACCCTCCTTGTCCTGGCGCGGTTCCGCCGCGCGGCGGTGGGCTGGCCCGAGGCGGGCCCTGCCCCTGCGACGGCGCCGACGGGTCGCAGGGGCGCCATCGAGCGGAGGGCTCGTGGCGCGGATCCTGCCTCGGCGTGCCCATGGACGTCCCCAGCGGTTGCCCGCCGATCCGTCCGATGACTTAGGCCGGCTCCGAGCGCCATCGGGCGCCGGGGCCGAGGCACACGCTGTCTTCGGCGGTCCGTCGTGTTTCCGTTGTTCGTCCGCGTCCCTCGGGCCGGAGCACCGGGGGGCACGGGTCGGGCGCGAACCCCCGGACTAGGCCGCCGCAGCCGCGACGGCGAGGACCGAGGGGATGTCGACCCGGATGCCGGGGCCCATCGTCGAAGCGACCGTCAGGCCCCGGAGGTACTGGCCCTTCGCGCCGGCCGGTTTGGCCCGGACGACGGCGTCGACGAGGGCGGCGAGGTTCTCGACGAGGGCACCGTCCTCGAAGCTCACCTTGCCGATCGGGACGTGGATGATCCCCGTCTTGTCGACCCGGAACTCGACCCGACCAGCCTTCACCTCGCGGATCGTCCGCTCGAGGTCGAAGGTGATCGTGCCAGCCTTCGGGTTCGGCATGAGGCCCCGCCGGCCGAGGATCCGTCCGAGGCGACCGACCTGGCCCATCATGTCCGGCGTGGCGAGGGCGACGTCGAATTCGAGCCAGCCCGCCTCGACTCGCTTGACGAGGTCCTCGGCGCCAACGACGTCGGCCCCGGCCCGCATCGCCTCCTGGGCCTTGTCCCCCTGGGCGAAGACGGCGACCCGAACGGCCTTGCCGGTGCCATGGGGGAGGACGACGGTGCCCCGGACCATCTGGTCGGCGTGCCTAGGGTCGACACCGAGCCGGAGGTGCGCTTCGATCGTCGCATCGAAGCGCGCCGTGCTCGTCTCCTTGGCGAGAGCGATCGCCTCCCCGACCGGGTAGGCCCGGGTCCGATCGACGAGCTTCAGTGCTTCGAGGTACTTCTTCCCGTGCTGTGCCATCGTGTCCTCCGTCGGCCGGGCTGACCCGGCCTCCCCCGTCTCGCGGGGTCTTCGTCCGGCCGATCGCGACCGCGCGGCCGGAGTGCGTGGCGCTCAGTCTACCCGACGATCTCGATCCCCATGCTCCGAGCCGTCCCCTCGATCTGGCGGACGGCCGCTTCGAGGTCGTTCGCGTTGAGGTCCGGGAGCTTGATCTGGGCGATCTCCCGGATCTGGTCCCGCGTCACTCGCCCGACCGGCTGTCGCTTCGGGGTGGCGCTCCCCTTGTCGATCCCGGCCGCCCGGCGGAGGAGGTCGGCCGCCGGTGGCGTCTTGAGGACGAAGGTGAAGGAGCGGTCCTCGTAGATCGTGATCTGGGCCGGGATGACCTGGCCGACCCGATCGGCCGTCTTCTCGTTGTAGGCCTTCGTGAACTCGACGATGTTGATGCCATGCGGTCCGAGGACCGTTCCGACCGGGGGGGCAGGGGTCGCCTTCCCGGCTGGGAGCTGGAGGGTGAGGATCGTCCGGATCTTCTTCGCCACGCGGCGGGTCCTTTCTTCGGCTTCCTGGTTCGCTGTGATGGAAGGCTCGTGGGCTGTGGGAAGGAGCGGGCCGTGGCCCGACTAGAGCTTCTCGACCTGGAGGAAGTCGAGCTCGACGGGGGTCTCGCGGCCGAAGATGCTGACGAGGACCTTCAGCTTGTTCCGCTCCGGGTTCACCTCCTCGACGGTTCCGATGAACTCGGCGAAGGGCCCGTCGATGACGCGAACGCTCTGGCCCTTCTGGAAGGCGACCCGATACTTCGGCGTCTCGACGCCCATGTGGCGGAGGATCTGCTTCACCTCGTTCTCGTCGAGGGGGATCGGCTCGCTCCGGGCGCCCGGCACGTTGCCGCCGCCGACGAAGCTCGTCACGCCGGGCGTGTTCCGGACGACGTACCAGCTGTCGGGGTCGAGGATCATCTCGACGAGGACATAGCCCGGATAGACCTTCTTCTGGACGGTGTGCCGCTGGCCCTGCCGGATCTCGATCTCCTCTTCCATGGGAACGAGGACCTGGAAGATCTTGTCCTCCATACCCATCGACTCGATCCGGTGCTCGAGATTGGCCTTCACCTTGTTCTCGTAGCCGGAGTAGGTGTGGATGACGTACCAGCGCTTCTCGCGCTTCGGGGAGCCACCCTGCTGTTCGGTCGCCATGGCCGTCATTGCTGGGCGAGCAGGCTGATCGCCTGCGAGAAGAGGGTATCGAAGACGGTGATGTAGAGGCCGACGACGAAGCTGATGGCGAAGACGAGGACGGTCAGGTTCCGAACCTGATCGCGGGTCGGCCAGCTCACCTTCTTCAGTTCGGACCACGCTTCGTCGAGGAAGCGACGGATGCGGTTCACGAGTGGGTTGCTCTCCAGAGTGGGTTTCGGCCGCGGACGGGCTTGGCAGGGGCGGCCGGACTCGAACCGACAACCACTGGTTTTGGAGACCAGCGCTCTGCCAAATTGAGCTACGCCCCTGCGTCCGCTACTTCGCCTCCCGGTGCAGTGTATGCCGTCGCTCGCGCGGGCAGTACTTCATGAGCTCGAGGCGGTTCGGATCGTTCTTCTTGTTCTTCCGGGTCGTGTAGTTCCGCTGCTTGCACTCGGTGCAGGCGAGCTGGATCACGGGCCGGGCTTCGACCTTCGCCATCGCTCCCTACTCGATGATCTGGGTGATCGCCCCGGCCCCGACGGTCCGGCCACCCTCGCGGATGGCGAAGCGCTGGCCGGTCTCGAGGGCGATCGGGGTGATGAGCTCGACGGTCATCTCGACGTTGTCGCC
>JBHORA010000020.1:0-31946 GCA_042408535.1 Chloroflexota bacterium
GAGCCCGCCCGACGCGCCTCGGCCCGGGTTCGGGAACGCAGCCCGTCCCGGCGCCCTGATGCCGCACCTCGCCGCCCTGACGCCACGCCGCCTCACCACACGCCGGACGCCGCGGCGGCCCGCTCGGCGCCGTGTTCTGGGAACACCAAAGGGGCTGTGCGCTTCGCCCCGGTGACGGACGTACGCCGGGTCCGGTGCTCGTCGAGCACCAGCGCCGCTGAGTCGGCCGCATCCATCGCCTCCGCAGCCCCGGTTTGTTGTTCTGCCCGCACGGCTGCCTGTCGGTCGGCTTCCGGCTCCTCGCTCGGGTTTGACCCCGACCACACCCGCGGCTACACTTCGGCCGGCCCTGCGTTCGGGCACGGGCGGAAGCCTCCGAGCGGAAGCGTCCGACGGGTACCCTGCGCTTTTCCCGAACCAGTCGTTCGCCGGGCCCAAGCAGCGCGTCGCGAGGCTCGACGACGCGCTGGCTAACAATGACCGAGCCAAAGGAGGTGACGCTGATTGGCGGAAGTCCGAGTGGGTGAAAACGAGACCTTCGAGAGCGCCCTTCGCCGCTTCAACAAGAAGATCCAGCAGAGCGGCATCCTCGCCGAAGCCCGCCGGCGCGAACACTACGAGAAGCCGAGCGTGAAGCGGAAGCGGAAGGAAGCGAAGCGCAAGAAGGCCGCCCGCGCCCAGCAGGGCTAGCCGATCGGCCCCTCGCCGATCCGAGGCCGTCCACGCCGCGGCCGCCAGCGCCACCCGGAGCCGCCGGGATCCCTCCGGGAGCACGAGATGACCCTTCGAGAGCGCCTCCAGGCTGAGCTCGCCGCCGCCGTCAAGGGCGGGGATGTCCGGCGGCGCGACACCCTTCGGATGGCCTGGAATGCCGTCCACAACGCCGAGAAGGCTGCTCGCCGGCCCCTGACCGAGGACGAGGTCGTGGCCGCCCTCGCGCGCGAACTGAAGACCCGCCGAGAGACCCTCGACGCCGTCCGGGCCGGAGGCCGGGAGGACCTCGCCGCCGAAGAGGAGGCCCGGATTGCGATCCTTGCCGAGTTCCTTCCCCAGCCTCTCTCCGACGCTGAACTCGACGCCCTCGTGGAGGCGGCGATTGCCGAGACGGGCGCCCGGACCCGCCGCGATCTCGGCCGAGTCATGGCCGTTCTCGCCCCGCGGACCCGGGGTCGCGCCGATGGCCGCCTCGTCAGTGAACGGGTCGCCCGGGCCCTCGCTGCGCGGGAAGCGATGGCAGGTCCGTCGAAGGAGACCGTCGGCGGTCGCTGAGGCGATCGCCGCCGCCGCTTGCTGTGCTCGCCCAGACGCTCCAGGCCAGCAGCCGTTTCACCCGCCGCGACGGCGTCCGCTTCGCCGCGGCGACGACGGTCCTCGTCGCCGTCCTCACGGCGATCTTTGCCGTCGACATCATCCCCCAGCCCCTCGCCATCGAGGTCGGTGCTGTGGCGCCAGCGGACATCGTCGCGCCCCGGGCCCTGACGTATACGAGCCAGGTCCGGACCGAAGCTGCCCGCCAGGCGGCCCGGCAGGCCGTCCCGCCCCAGTACGACTACACCCCCGAGAACGCCGCCGCCGTCGCCGCTGAGCGAGCGGCGGAGTACGCCCGGCGGATCGCTCCCATCGAGGCCGCTTTCGCGGCGGCGCTCACGCCGGAGGAGCGGACGCAGATCCTCGGCTCGGTCCTCAGCGACGAGCTGAGCGAGGCTGCCCGGATGACCCTCGTGAAGCTCACCCCCGAACGCTGGGCCGCCGTCCGCGACGAGGCCGGCCGCGTCCTCGACAACGTCGAGCGCTCGGAGCTCCGCGACACCGAGGTCGCCGCCGTCCGAGCCCGCCTCGCCGGCCGCATGGTCGGCCTCTCGCCGGCCGAAGCGCAGCTGGCGAGCGAGCTCATCGGTCCCCTCCTCGTTCCGAACAGCTCCTACAGCGAGGAGCTGACGAACCAGGCCCGCGATCGGGCAGCCGAGGCCGTCACCCCCGTCGTCGTCTCGGTCCAGCGCGGCGAGATCATCGTTCGCCGCGGTGAGCCGATCGACGAGTTCGCCTACGAGAAGATCACCGCTTTTGGGCTCGACGAGGCCCGCCCCGACGTCGCCCGTCTCGCCGGCTACGGCTTTTTGGCCGTCCTCGTCGTCGTCCCCCTCCTCGCCTGGTTCTGGCGTTTCCGGCCGACCTTCTGGCACCGAACGAACGTCCTCCTCCTCGTGGCGCTCCTTCTCGTCGTCGCCGCCGTGGCCCTCAAGCTGACGGCGGGTCGGGCCATCCTCCCCTTCTTCGTTCCGACCGCGGCGGCGGCGATCCTGACGACGATCCTCGTCGACGCCTGGGCGGCCACGATCCTCATCATCGTCCTTGCCGTCATCGCCGGCGGGGTGTCGGGGGGCTCCCAGGAGCTCGCTGCCTACGTCCTCGTCGGTGGCCTGGCCGGCATCCTCGGCATCCGGCGGGGTGATCGTCTCCACGACTTCGTCCAGGCCGGACTCGCTGTGCTCGTCGCGAACGTCCTCGTCGTCTCGACCTTCACCCTCCTCGGCGAGCGTGACCTGCGGGGGCTGTTGGAGCTCTGGGCCGCCTCCGGTCTCTCGGCGGGTGGAGCGGCGATCGCCGCTGTTGGCAGTTTCGCCGTCCTCGGCAACCTCTTCGGGATCACGACGGTCTTCCAGCTCCTCGAGCTGGCGAACCCGTCCCAGCCGCTCCTCCGGCGCCTCCTCCTCGAGACGCCGGGGACGTACCACCACTCGATCATGGTCGGCAACCTTGCCGAGCGGGCTGCCGAGGCGATCGGGGCCGATCCGCTCCTCGCCCGGGTCGCCGCCTACTACCACGACATCGGCAAGCTCGCCAACCCAGCCGCCTTCATCGAGAACCAGGCCGGGAACGAGAACATCCACGACCAGCTCCCGCCCGAAGAGTCGGCCCGCCTCCTGAAGGCCCACGTCGCCGACGGGATCGACATCGCCTACCGGTATCGGCTCCCGAAGACCCTCATCGCCTTCATCCCGCAGCACCACGGGACCGCCCTCATGAGCTTTTTCTACGCCAAGGCCCGCGAGCTCGCTGCTGCTCCCTTCGGGGGTCCCGAGACGGCGGAGGGGCGACGGGCGGCGGCCGCCGTCGACGAGGCACGCTTCCGCCACGCCGGTCCGAAGCCGCAGAGCAAGGAGGCGGCCATCCTCATGCTCGCCGACGGCGTCGAGGCCTCCGTCCGCTCGCTCTCCGCACGGGACGAGGCGACGATCCGGGCCATGGTGAACCGGATCATCGAGGAGCGGCTCAGCGATGGCCAGTTCGACGAGTGCGACCTTACCCTCCGCGACATCGAACGGATTCGGGAGGCCTTCGTCAGCCAGCTCCTCGGGATGTATCACCAACGGATTCCCTACCCGCAGAACAAGATCGTCGAGATCGAGGCTCGGCGAGCCGCCGGGCGCGGGCGATCGGGCGGGGCGTGAGGCGAACGGGTCGCGGGCCGTCGGCGGGCGCGGCGCCGGCCGGCCGCAGCCAGTCGAGCGGGCGCGGGCGATCGGGCGGGGCGTGAGCGAAGGCGGCGAGCGCTCCTCGGGCCGGCGTCGATCGGAGCCCTCGGCGACCTCGGTGGAGGCGATCGAACGGCGACGGGTCATCTACCGGCCGCCCTGGCGGATCGACCTCGTCGTTCGGGCCGATGTTCCGAAACTCTTCCCTGAAGCGAGGCTCGCCGCCCTCCTCACGGCGGCCCTCCACGCTGCCGGTGCACCGAGGCCAGCTTCGGTCGGCCTCCTCCTCACCGGCGACGCCGAGATCGCGGAGCTGAAGGGGGCCCACCTCGGGGAGTTCGCCCCGACCGACGTCCTCGCCTTCCCCCTTCTCCCGCCTGAGGCGTTCCCGCCCCACGAGCCGGATCCCGATCGGGGACAGCCTCCCCTCGCCGGTGGCTCGATGCCTGGCCTCCCTGCCGAGGGCTTTGTCCTGCCACCCGGGCGCCGGACCCACCTTGGCGACATCGTCGTCTCCGTCGAGCGGGCGATCGACCAGGCGCGGTCGGGGCGCGGCGGCCAGACGGGGGATCGGGCCTGGTCGCCGGCGGACGAGCTTCGCCTCCTCGTCGTCCACGGCGTCCTCCACCTCTGCGGCTGGGATCACGCCGATCCGGGGGAAGGTGCGGCGATGCGTGCCCTCGAGCGACGGCTCCTCGGGATCGAGGCGACGGACTCGACGGGCTGACGGCGGGTGGCGGCGGCTGACTGGGAGGCACTCGGGGCGGGTTGTGTAGCACCCGGCGCCGCCCGGGTTACCATTGCCGAAGGCCCCTCCCGACGGGATCGGGCCCTTTTCGCGTGCCCGGTCGCGTGGACCAGGCAGAGGAGCGTGGATGAAGATCGTCGTCGGACTCGGCAACCCGGGTCGCGAGTACGCCGGAACCCGGCACAACATCGGCTGGCTCGTCCTCGACCGGATCGTCGAGCGGGCCGGCTGGCGCGAGCGTGGGCGCGAACGGGACGCCGCGCGGGTCGTTGGCGGCCGCTACCGCGGCCTCGACCTTCTCCTCGTCAAGCCCTTGACGTACATGAACGACTCCGGCCGGGCTGTCCGGAAGGTCCTCGCCCGAGAGCGGGCACCGCTGTCGGACCTCCTCGTCGTCGTCGACGACTTCGCCCTCCCCTTCGGGCGACTTCGCTTTCGGGAGGGCGGTAGCGCCGGCGGCCACAACGGCTTGCAGTCGATCATCGACGAGCTGGCGAGTGAACGGTTCAGTCGCCTCCGGATCGGCATCGGCGAGCCGGGTCCGAACGCCGTCGACCACGTCCTGAGCCAGTTCTCGGCCGAGGAGCGGGCCCGCCTCGACGAGCTCCTCGACGCCGCTGCCGACGCCGTCGAGACGTGGGCCCGGGAGGGGACGAACCGCGCTGCGAACCGCTGGAACGCCTTCACCCTCGCCGCCCACGGCCCTGACCTCCCCGCTGCCGGTGAGATCGGCGGACCGCCCGGCCCGGATGGCATCCGCCGGACGGCGACGGGCTGGCGGCGAGTCCTCCGGCCCGAGGAGCGGGAGCGGTGACGGGTACCCTCGCCCCGCCGGTTCCGAGCCCGGCGCCGACGGCCGGTGCCGGCCGACGGATTCCCGATCTCTCCGGGCTCCCGCCGTTGCTTTGGGCCTGCCCGGAGTTCGAGCGCTTCCGGGCGAACCTCGGGGGGCCGCTCTTCCTGACGAGCGTCCCCCACGGCGCGAAGTCGTTCCTCGGGGCCGCCCTCGCCCTGGCGCCGCCCGGGTGGCGGATCTGCTGGCTCGCCCGGGACGCCGAGATCGGGGACCGGGTCGCCGAGGAGCTCGTGGCCTGGCTCGGGGATCCGGGGGCCGTCGCCGTCCTCGAGCCCCGGACGGCCCTCGCCTACGAACGAAGTGAGCTCGTCGCCGACGAGACGGCAGCTCGTGTCGCCGCCCTCGCCGCCTGGCGGAGCGGGCGAACGCGGGTCCTCGTCGCCAGCATCGCTGCCCTCCTCCAGCCGACCCTCGCCCCGGCCGACCTGCCCGAGCTGCCGACGGAGCTGCGGCCCGGGACCCGGATCGAGCCCGAGCGCCTCCTCCGGGAGCTCGTGAGGATTGGCTACGTGCCCGCCGTCGAGGTCGCCGGCCGGGGCGAGTTCGCCCACCGGGGCGGCATCGTCGACGTCTTCCCGCCGTCGGCTGAGCTCCCCGTCCGGATCGAGTTCTTCGGCGTCGAGATCGACTCCCTCCGGAGCTTCGACCCGGTCGACCAGCGGTCCGTCGCGCCCCTCGACCGCCTCGTCCTCCTGCCGGCCACGGAGTTCCTCGCTCCGGGCGGCGGCCGCGGCGCCCTCCTGGCGCGGCTCTCGAAGCTGGGGCTCGGCAGGCTCGAGGGGCTTCCGGACCGACTGGCCCACGACCTGGCTCGCTTCCTCGAGGCCGTCGAGCGGCGCCAGGGTGGACCGGGGGCGCTCGACCTCGGCGACGCCGCCGAAGTCTGGGCGCCGCTCCTCGCTCCGGCGACCGGGCTCGAGCACCTCGCCAGCGCCGATCTCGTCATCCTCGACGAGCCGGCCGAGGTCGCCGAGGCTGCGGACTTCCTCTGGCGTCAGGCGACGGAGCGACGGACCGAGCTCGTCGCGGCCGGCGAGCTGCCCCCGGGCTGGCCGGAGGCGTACCCGGGACCGACCGCCGTCCGGGCTGCCGTCGAGGGGCGGTCGCTCCTCGGCCTCACCTGGCAGTCCGATCCACCGACCGACCTCGATGTCGTCCTCCTCCCGGGCCGGACCCGGGTCGCCTCGAACCCCTTCGGCTGGCGCGAGCCCGGCCTCCCGCCAGGCGGGGCGCCGCGCCTCGCCGAGGCCATCGAACGCTGGCTCGCGGGCCCCGCCGAAGGCGGACCGCTCGGCGGCCCTCGTCGGGCCGGGAGCCTGCCTCGGATCGTCGTCGCCTCCGACCAGGCCCCGCGCCTCGCCGAGCTCCTCGCCGAAGCGGGCCGGCCCGTCGGGCCGACCCTCCTCGTCCGGGAGCCGCCCCCACCGGGGGCGGTCGTCGTCGTCGAGCGGAGCCTGAACGGCGGCTTCGCCGGCGGCCCCGAGGGCCTCGTCTTCGTCACCGACCGTGAGCTCTTCGGGACCGTCCGGGTCCGTCGTCCGAAGATCCGGCGCCGGGTCGTCCCCCGCGACCTCCTCGAGCGCCTCAGCCCGGGCGACCTCGTCGTCCACGTCGACCACGGCATCGCCCGCTACGAACGGATCGTTCGTCGGAGCGTCGGCAGCGGCGATGCTCGCGACTACCTCGAGCTCTCCTTCGCGGGCGGCGACCGGATCTTCGTCCCCGTCGAGCAGATCGGGCGGATCAGCCGCTACACGGGCGGCGAGGCCCCGGCCCTCTCGCGGCTCGGCGGGACGGAGTGGGCCCGGACGAAGCAGCGAGTCAGGCGGGCGGTCACGAACCTGGCCGAGGAGCTCCTCGCCCTCTACGCCGCCCGGGAAGCCGCCGTCGGCCACGCCTTCGGCCCCGACAGCCCTTGGCAGGCCGAGCTCGAGGCCTCCTTCCCGTACGAGGAGACGCCCGACCAGCTGCGGGCCCTCGCCGAGGTGAAGGGCGACATGGAATCCGCCCGGCCGATGGATCGGCTCGTCGTCGGGGACGTCGGCTACGGCAAGACGGAAGTCGCCCTCCGGGCCGCCTTCAAGGCCGTCGTCGAGGGCAAGCAAGTCGCCGTCCTCGTTCCGACGACGGTCCTCGCCGACCAGCACTTCCGGACCTTCAGCCAGCGCTTCGCCGCCTTCCCGTTCACGGTCCGCCTTCTCTCCCGCTTCGTCCCGCCGGCCGAGCAGGCGCGAACGGTCGCCGGCCTGCGCTCGGGCAGCGTCGACGTCGTCATCGGGACCCACCGCCTCCTCTCCCGAGACGTCGCCTTTCGGGACCTCGGGCTCGTCATCGTCGACGAGGAGCAGCGCTTCGGGGTCGCTGCCAAGGAGCGGCTCAAGCAGCTCCGAACGGAGGTCGACGTCCTCACCCTCTCGGCGACGCCGATCCCGCGGACCCTCAACCTCGCCCTCGCCGGCCTCCGCGACCTGTCGGTCATCGAGACGCCGCCCGAAGACCGGCTCCCGATCCAGACCCGGGTCGCCGAGGCCTCGGCCGGCCTCGTCCGCGACGCCATCCTCCGGGAGCTCGACCGGGGCGGCCAGGTCTACTACGTCCACAACCGGGTCGAGACGATCGAAGCCCAGGCCGAGCAGCTCCGCCAGCTCCTACCCGGGGCCCGGATCGTCGTCGGCCACGGCCAGATGCCCGAGCGGGCTCTGGAAGACGTCATGCGGGCCTTCGCCGCCGGCGAGGCCGACGTCCTCGTCTGCACGACGATCATCGAGTCGGGCCTCGATATCCCGAACGCGAACACGATCGTCATCGACCGGGCCGACCAGCTCGGCCTCGCCCAGCTCTACCAGCTCCGGGGGCGGGTCGGCCGCTCGAGCCGACGCGCCTACGCGTACCTCCTCTACCGGCCCCGCGCCCGGATGAGCGACGAGGCGCGGCGGCGTCTCCAGGCCATCTTCAACGCCTCGGAGCTCGGTGCCGGCTTCCAGATCGCCCTTGCCGACCTCGAGATCCGGGGCGCCGGAAACATCCTCGGGGCCGAGCAGTCGGGCCACATCGCCGCCGTCGGCTTCGACCTCTACAGCCGCCTCCTCGCCGAGGCGGTCGAAGAGGTCCGGGCGCGGCGGGAGGGTCGACCGCCGGTCCGCGAGCTGCCGACGGCCGTCGTCGACCTCCCGGTCGAGGCCCACCTCCCCGAGCGCTACGTTCCGGACGAGGCGCAGCGGCTCGACCTCTACCGGCGCCTCGCCCGGGCGCGGAGCGACGCCGACCTCGCCGTCCTCCGGGCCGAGCTCGTCGATCGCTTCGGGCCCATCCCGCCGCCGGTCGCCCGACTCCTCGAGGTCGTCGAGCTCCGGCTGGCGGCGGAGGGGGCAGGGATCGCCGCCATCGGCCGCGAGGAGGGCTGGCTCGTCGTCCGTTTCGCGGCGCCGCGGCCGCGGCCCGAGCTTGTGGCGGCTCTCGCCCGGGCCCGGATGCGGGGGCGGGGACTCGGCGTCGGCCAGAGTGACGTCGTCGTCGGGACGGGCCAGGTCCGGCTTCGGCTGCCGGCCGACCCGACCCGGGCCTGGGCGCTCACCCGGAGCGTCGTCGAGACCTTCGGCGGGGCGGGGGAGGCAGTGGCGGTCAGGTAGGCGACGGGCGATGGCGACCGTGAATCTCCCCGCGCTTCCGGAACCCGTCGAGGACCTCCTCAAGGAGCCGATCCTCCTTGGCTGGTATCGGGTCGCCGAGCCGCCCGTCCGCTACCGCGCCTACGAGGTGGGGGAGCGGCTTCGCTTCGGCTGGACGGTCCCGCCCCTTCGGAGCCGTCTGTGGCTGGCGATGCTTCCCGGCCAGTACGCCCTGACGCTTCGCCTCTCGCCGTTTGGGGAGTGGCGCCTCGTCGAGGCGAAGCCCTTCGAGTTCCTCGAGGATGCCCGGCGCTGGGCGGCGGCCCTCTGGCGGGACGCCGTCCGGAGGGAGAAGGGGAGCGGCGCCGACAGGCCTGGCGAGGTCTGAGGGCACCAGCCGAGGCCCGGCCGACACGACTCGCAGGCCCCGCCGACACGACGCGAACGAGAAGGCGCCCCGGCCGGTCGACCGGGGCGCCCCTGGGCTGCTGGGCGCTGCGCCCGGTCGGCGGCCGCCGAGCCCGGACGGATGTGCCTCCGAACTACGCGCGAGCTGCCTCTTCGGCCGCAACCGGTACCCCGCCACCCGGCACCCAGCCGGTATCGACATACCGGCGCTGCCACCAGCTGGCGAGGGCGATGAGGACGGCGCAGACGATGACGACACCGGCTGCGGCGACGGCCCCCTCGATCCGGGCAATGTTGCCGACGAGGAAGCCGAACCACTGGAAGTCGGTGTCGCCGAAGGTCGTGTTCTGGAAGCCGATGGCGCTCATGACCGGGACGAGGATCGCCGCGAAGAGGGTGATCTCGAGACCATTGACGAAGCCGCCGGCGACGGCACCCCGACGCCCGCCGGTCGCGTTGCCGAAGACGCCCGCCGTTCCGCCGGTAAAGAAGTGGGGGATCATCCCCGGCAAGATGAGCGGCAAGGCGAAGGCTGGACCGAGGGCGAGGCTCAGGAGGGCGAAGCCGACGAGACCGCCAACGACGCTCGCCAGGAAGCCGATGATGACGGCGTTCGGGGCGTACGGGAACGTCACTGGGCAGTCGAGGGCCGGCACGGCACCCGGGATGACCCGCTCGGCGATGCCAGCGAAGGCCGGCACGATTTCGCCGAGGATCGTCCGCACGCCGAGGAGGATGACTGCGACGCCGCCGCCGAAGAGGAGGGCGTTGCCGAACTGGGTCGTCAGGAAGCCGAGCCAACCACCCACGGCGCCACCCGATCCACTGCCCACCTGGCTGATCGCGGCGTCGATCCCGACCCGGGCCCCGAGGACGATGGCGAGCAACCAGTAGATGATGATCATCGCCACCGCCGTCCCGACCATCGGGTCGCGGAGGAATCGGAGCCCGGACGGGAACTCCATCTCTTCCGTGCTCCGGCTCTTGCCGACGAACTGGCCGACGAAGCCGGCCGAGATGTAGCCGAGGGTCCCGAAGTGTCCGATGGCGACTTTCTCGCCGCCAGTCACCCGCTTCATCCAGGGCTGGGCGAAGGCCGGCATGACGACCATCATCGTCGCCAAGCCGATGGCGGCGACGATGATCTGGAGGACGTTGTCGACCTTGGCGTTGTAGAGGACGACGGTCAGGACCGTCGCCATGAAGAGCATGTGGTGCCCGGTGAGGAAGACGTAGCGAAGGGGCGTCAGCCGGGCGAGGACGAGGGCGAGGATGACCCCGAAGAACATGGCGAAGGCGACGTTCGTCGCCACTGCCGGGATCTCGTTCGCGATGGCCGTGATCGCCTCGTTCGTCGGGACGACGCCCTCGACGCCGAAGGCACCGGTGATGAGGACGCCGAGCGGATCGAGGGCCGAGATGACCGCCCGGGCGCCGATCCCGAGGATGATGAAGCCGAGGGTCGCCTTGAGGGCTCCGCCGACGATGTCGCCAAGGCCCTTCCGCGAGGCGATGAGGGCGACGGCGGTGATCAGGCCGACGAGATACTCGGGATGCCCGAAGACATCCTTGGCGAGCCACTCGACGAGATACGTGATGGCATCCAAGATGCATCCCTCCTTGTTCATGGCCACCACGCGGGTGGCCGTCTCCCAATTCCCTCCAACCGGAACCACCGACCCGTGGGCTCGGGGCGGTGAGCGAGGTGGCTCGGCTCAGCCCTTGCCGAGCGCCGCGCCCAGCTTCGTCACCATCTCCTGGAGGTCGATGAAGTTCGAGATGGTGACGATCTTTGGTTTCACTCCCTGGAGCTGTTGGGCCAGCTCGTTCGAGGTGATGATGAGGTCGGCGGTCTGGGCGGCTGCTCGGGCGGTGCCGATGTCGGCGACCTCGAGGTCGGCCTGAACGCCGAGGGTCCGAAGGGCCTTCTCGGCCTGCATCCGGAGGAGGAGTCCCGAACCCAGGCCCATGCCACAGACCGCCAGGATCTTCACGCGATATCACCACTCCTTTCTGCTTCCACAGCCGCCTGGGCGGCCGTGTCGTCCCGGTCCCGCTCGTAGGCGACGATGAGGGCGTGGATGGCGGCCGGATCGCGAGCCTCGAGGAGCGCTCGCTGCCGTTCCGGGTCCGCGAGAAAGTCGGCCAGGGTCGCCAGCGCGTCGACGTGCCCGGTCTCGTCGGGAGCGGCGAGGCCGACGACGAGGCGGACCGGGTCGTTCGCCTCGTGGCCGAAGGCGACCGGCTCGGCGAGGGTGACGATGGCGAAGCCGGTTCGGCGGACGGCCGCCGAGGGCCGGGCATGGGCGAGGGCGATCCCGGGGGCGATGACGATGTACGGCCCGAGGGCTTCGACGGTGGCGATCATCTCGTCCGTGTAGGCGGGCTCCGTCGCTCCACCGGCGACAAGGGCGTCGCCGACGGCCCGCACGGCCGCCCGCCAGTCCCTCACTCTGACGTCGAGCCGAATCGCCTCCAGCGGCAGACGGCTGGAGAGCGGACCCTCCGTGGCAGCCAGTTCCAGGTTCCTCACCTCGACCTCCAAGATGGGTCCCCCGGCCCGTACCGCCAGAGTATGGCGACTCGCCGGGCTGGGAGCAAGCACAATAGACGTGCTCCGGACGGGCCGAACCGCCCGTCGGAGGTCGGAGCGGCCGGGCGGATGGTCTCTCCCGGCAGCGGGCACGGAGGTAGTCCCCGATGCGCATACTCCATGGAGCGCCGGCCTCGGCTGGCGTCGCCACGGGACCGATCGTGGTGGTCGGGCCACCGTCGCGGATCGAAGGGGGGCGGATCGAGCCGGTGCAGGCTGCCGAAGAGCTGGCGCGGCTCGAGGCTGCCGTGGCGCGGGCGGCCTCGGCCCTGGAGGCTCTTGCCGGCGAGGTCGCCGCCGGGGGCCATGGGGACGAGGCCGCCATCTTCGAGGCGCAGGCCGAGATGGCGCGCGACCCGGCTCTCTTCGATCTGGCTCGGACGCGGATCGAGGGGGGCGAGGACGCCGTGGCGGCGATCCTCGGGGCGGCTGACGCCTTCGCCGAACAGCTCCGGTCGATCGACGACGAGCTCCTGGCGGCCCGGGCGGCCGATCTCGCCGACGTTGGGCGGCGGATCGCCCTCGAGCTCCTCGGTCGAACGGAGTCGGCGCCGAGGCTCGAGCAACCGTCGATCGTCGTCGCCGAGGACCTCGCCCCGTCGGTCACGGCCAGTCTGCCCCGGGACCGGCTCCTTGGTCTCGCCCTCGAAGCCGGCTCGCCGACGGCCCATGCCGCAATCCTCGCTCGGGCGTACGGGATCCCGGCCGTCGTCGGAGTCGCCGGCCTCCTCGCGGCCGTCACCGGTGACGGCTCGACGGAGGTCGCCATCGACGGTGAGCGGGGCGAGGTCGTCCTCGACCCGGATCCGGCCACGGCGCGCCGCTACGCCGAGCTGCGGGCGGTTGCCGACGCGGCCGCCCGGACCGACCTCGCCGAAGCCCACTTGCCAGCCGTGACCCTCGACGGGACCGAGGTGGCGCTCCTGGCGAACATCGGCACGCCCGAGGAGTCGGCACGGGCCGTTGCTCTCGGGGCGCACGGCGTCGGCCTCTTCCGGACGGAGTTCCTCTTCATCGAGCGGGCCGAGCCTCCCTCCGAGGACGAGCAGCTCGCGGCCTACCGGGCCGTCGTCGACGCCTTCGCTCCCCACCCGGTGACGATCCGCCTCCTCGACATCGGCGGCGACAAGCCGATCCCGTACCTGCCGCTGGAGCCCGAGGCGAACCCATTCCTCGGCGTGCGGGCGATTCGCCTCGCCGTCGAGCGGCCCGAGCTCTTCGTCACCCAGCTTCGGGCCGCGATGCGGGCGGCGGTCGGGGCAATCGGTCCGGACGGTCGGGCTCGGGTGAAGGTCATGGCGCCCATGGTCGCCGACGGGACCGACGTCGACCTCCTCCTCGACCTCGCGAGCCGAGCGGCGGCGGAGCTCCGAGACGAGGGCCTCGAGGCCGGGCCGATCGATCTCGGGGTCATGCTCGAGATCCCGTCGTCGATCCTCGTCGGACCGACGTACTTCGGGCGGCTTGCCTTCGCCAGTCTCGGCACGAACGACTTGACCCAGTACACGCTCGCCGTCGATCGCGGCAATCGGGCCTTGGGGCGCTACCAGGATCCCCTCCATCCGGCCGTCCTCCGCTTGATCAGGGAGGCGGTCCTCCCTGCCGAGGCGGCCGGGATCGAGCTCTCGGTCTGCGGGGAGATGGCGGGTGATGCGGTCGCGGCGCTCGCCCTCGTCGGGCTCGGGATCCGGAAGCTGAGCATGGCCTCGGG
Source organism: Chloroflexota bacterium (assembly GCA_042408535.1). Lineage (GTDB taxonomy): Bacteria > Chloroflexota > Limnocylindria > Limnocylindrales > CSP1-4 > BPIH01. The sequence goes on from JBHORA010000020.1 coordinate 13,401, forward strand.
GAGTCTGCCGGGGGTTCGGCGGGCGATCCGGGCGTGTTCGCTCGAGCGGCTGGAGGCGGAGGCGGAGGCTGCGCTGGCACTTCCGACGGCGACGGCGGTTCGGGAGCGGTTTGTGGCACTCGCCCGGGAGTTTTGACGGGCAGATTTGACGGGCAGAGGCGTGTCGGGGCCCGTTCTCGGCTTCGGTCCAGCCGCGCCGTTCTGTCGTCTTGCTCGACCCGCCATGCCGCACATTCGAGCCGCCCCGCCGTCGTCAGCCTCCTCGCGGTCCCGGCCCGGTTCCGAAGCGGCACCGCGCCATCCTGTTCTCTGGCGTGCTCTCGGTCGTCTGCCGCGACGACGTTCGCGCTCGCGGCGCCACTCTCCGTGGCGACGACCTTGTCCCCGTTCCCCGGCCCCTGGCCTGCCGGCGCTTCTGCGCTCGCGGCGCCACTCTCCGTGGCGACGACCTTGTCCCCGTTCCCCGGCCCCTGGCCTGCCGGCGCTTCTGCGCTCGCGGCGCCACTCTCCGTGGCGACGACCTTGTCCTCGCCCCGCGGCCCTCCCCCGTGGCTCTCCCCCGCGGCCCTCGCCCCGCGGCTCTCCCCGGTGCCACCCGTGCCGCTCCCGGCTGGCGCCGCCCGTCGGCGGCCCATCCTGGCCAGATGCACACCAGACGCACGTTATCGGGCCTCCAGGCCGGGCCGAGGGACCACGCCCCGCTGACGCGGGGTCTCAACCGCGGGCGGCGAGCGTGGCCGACAGCCCTAACGGGTCAGCCAGCCGGCCTCTGATTTCTGCTGGCTGGCCATACGTTCACCTCACGGTCGTTTGGCCAGGAAAGGGCCCGCGAGCGGGTCGCCGAGCCGGCCGGGCGGGCGATCGACGTGCTCGTTCGTGCTCGGCGGAGCTCGGGAGCCGGGCCCCGGCGGGCACTCGGCTTTCTGTGGACCGAGATAACGTGCACGTGGTGGGAATCTGTCCGGGATCCTGCCGTCGCGGCATGGCCGGCGTGGCGCGGACGAGCGAGCGTGGGCGGCGGCAGAGCAGCGGCCGCGGCCCGGCGCGCGCGGAGTCGCTCTGACGAACCCGGGCCACCGCCAGTCCACCGCCGCACTCCCGAACCCGGGCCCCATCGGGCGCGCCGAGCGGAACCCGCACCCCGACCCCCGAGCCCGAACCCACACCCCGGACCCCACACCCGAGCCCACACCCCGGGCCCCACACCCCGGGCCCCACACCCCGACCCCGCACCCCGGACCCCGCACCCCGGACCCCAGACACCGGACCCCGCACCCCGGCCAGGCGCCCCCAACTCCCCATCGTTCGCCCCCAGCCGGCGGCGCCCGCTGCGCTACAGTTAGCGTGCCGTCCGCGCCAGCGGGGGACGGACCGATACCAACTCGCCGTTCGCCCGCCACGGGCGCGCCGTTCGACAGGAGGCACGACCACTTCGATGTCCGCCGAGGACCTGCGTGCGAAGATCCGCGAGATCCCCGACTTCCCGAAGCCGGGGATCCTCTTCTACGACATCACGACCCTCCTCAAGGACCCAGCCGGCTTCCGGGAAGCCATCGATCTCATGCTCGAGCCCTATCGCGACGAGAAGATCGACATCGTCGTCGGCATGGAGTCGAGGGGCTTCATCTTCAGCGCGCCGATGGCATATCACCTCGGCGCCGGCTTTGTCCCGGTCCGGAAGCTCGGCAAGCTGCCAGCGGAGGTCATCTCCGTCGAGTACGCCCTCGAGTACGGCTCGAACACCCTCGAGATCCACCGCGACGCCATCGAGCCCGGCCAACGGGTCCTCATCGTCGACGACCTCCTCGCGACGGGCGGCACCGTCCGGGGCACGATCGAGCTCGTTGAGCGGCTCAGGGGGGACGTCGTCGGGCTCGCCTTCCTCGTCGAGCTGTCGTTCTTGAAGGGCCGGGATCGCCTCGCCGGCCACCGGGTCACGAGCGTCATCACCTACTGAGGCCATGGCGACCGAGCCCTCCGAGCGGCAGCCGAGCTGGGTGGGGCAGGGGTCCACCGAGAACTCCGTCGGCCGCTCCACCGGACGCTCTCCCGGGCCACCCCCTGGCGTCGCGCCCGATCGAGGGACCGAAGGGGACGAGCCGTCCCGCAGTCCGTCGCCCCGGATGCCGCCACCCCAGACGGCGCCACCCCTCGAAGGCGTCCCCAGAGGCGCGCCCGGTGACCGCGCCGTCGATGCGAAGGGCGTCGCCCGACGAAACTTCTTCCGCGCCCTCGCTGGCGAGGTCGCCCAGACGGCAGCAGCGGTCGCGGCAGCTGCGGCCTCCCTCCAGCGGTCGTCCGCCGAAGCCGCCGCAGCGATCCTCGGCGATGCCGAAGGTCGGTCGCGCGGGGGACCCGGCTCCCGCGCGAGCCCGATCGTCGGCGCCCCTCTCGGTTTCCGCTCGGCCTTTCGCTGGGACGACGACTGCCTCGTCCTCGTCGATCAGCGAGCCCTCCCCGACGAACTCCGCGAGGTGACCGTGACGAGTGCCCTGGAGGCCGCCCAGGCGATCCGGGACATGGTCGTCCGCGGCGCCCCGGCCATTGGCCAGGTGGCAGCCATCGCCCTCGCCCTGACGGCCCGTCGGATGGCGGCCGCCCGACCCTACGCCCGTCGGGCCACGATCCGAGGCTCGGCGAACGCTCTCCGGAACGCCCGCCCGACGGCCGTCAACCTCGGCTGGGCCGTCGAACGGATGCTTCGCCGCTACGCGGCCGTCGGCGAGCTGAACGAGGATGGCGAGGCCGTCGCGGCGGCACTCTGGACCGAGGCCGAGGCGATCGTCTTCGAGGCGAACGACGACCACGGCCGGCTCGCCGAAGCGGGTGCCGCCGCCCTCCCCGTCCCCGAAGGTCGGCCCCTCGAGATCCTCACCCACTGCAACACCGGCCCCCTCGCCTGCGGGCAGTTCGGGACTGCCCTCGGGGTCGTCGCCGTCGCCCATCACGCCGGACGGCCGGTCCACGTCTGGGTCGACGAAACACGGCCCTTGCTCCAGGGTGCGCGGCTCACGTCCTGGGAGCTCGCCTCGGCCGGGGTTCCCCACACGCTCATCGCCGACGGCGCCGCCGGTCACCTCATTGCCCGCGGTCGGGTCGACATCGTCCTCGTCGGTGCCGATCGGATCGCGGCCAACGGCGACACGGCGAACAAGATCGGGACGTACACCCTCGCCGTTCTCGCCGCTCGCCACGGGATCCCCTTTTGGGTCTGCGCGCCCTTGAGCTCCGTCGACCCGGAGCTCTCGGACGGATCGGCGATCCCGATCGAGGAGCGCTCGGCCGCCGAAGTCCTCTTCGTTCGTGGGCAGCGGATCGCGCCGGCAGTGACCGAGGCCCACAACCCGGCCTTTGACGTCACCCCGGCCGAGCTCGTGACGGCGATTGTCACTGAGGAGGGCATCCTCCGCCCACCCTTCGGGCCGGCCATCGCCGCGGCCCTCGAGCGGCGACGTCGCCGAAGCGGGCGGGGAGCAACTGACCCGGCACTGGGAGCGCCGGCAGCGGGAGGAGCAACCCGCCCGGCTTCGGATCCCATCGGAGATCGTGTCAGATGGTGAGCCTCGCCGTCTCCCGGCGGGAGCGCGGCCTCATCGTCCGCGAGACGGCCGACCGGGACCTCCTGCGGGCCTTTCTCGAACAAGACCGCCTCTTCGCCGCCTACGCCATCTGCGACCTCGACGACCGGGAGTTCCCCCGCTCCCGCTGGGGCGTCGCCTTCGAGAGGTCGTCCCCCATCGCCGTCGTCCTGGAGTACGCAGGAGCGACACCCCAGCCCGTCTTCGTCATGGGTCGCCCTGACGGCGTGAGCGCCGTCCTCGAGTCCCTCATCCGGCCCCGTGCCGCCTTCGTCTCGGTCCGGACCGAGCTCCTCCCGGCCATCGAAGCCTTCTATCGCGTCGATCCTGGGCCGCCGATGATTCGAATGTGGGTGGATCGGGCTCGCTTCCGGCCCTGCCCGGCCGAGGTCGAGCGCCTCGTGCCGGCTCAGGTCGGAGAGCTGAACCGCCTCTACGATCTGGGCTTCGCCTCCTGGCTCCCGGCGAGTGCCATCGCCGACGGCGTCTACTATGGCCTCCGGGTTCGCGGTCGCCTCGTCTCGGCCGCCGGAACCCACGTCGTCAGCCGGACGGCTCGTCTGGCGGTCGTCGGGAACGTCTTCACCGCCGTCGAGCACCGCGGACGCGGGTACGCCACGGCCGTGACCGGAGCCGTGACAGCCGAGCTCCTCCGCTTCTGCGACCAGGTCGTCCTGAACGTCCGAGCCGACAATCCGCCGGCCATCGCCGCCTACCGCCGACTCGGGTACGCCGAGTACACCCGCTTCGAGGAGCGGCTCGTCCACCGCCTCGGATCGGCCCTCGCCGGCCTGACCGCGCCGCTCCGTCGCCTCCTCGTGTCCCGGGGTCCCCGCTAGAGGGCCCGCCGGTCCGTTTCGCTCCCAGGAGGACTCCGTCGTGACCGACACGCCTCGAACCAGCGCTCCATCCCCGCTCGGCCCCGAGCCGCCGGGACCCTCGCTCGAGGCGTCCATCGGGCCAAGCGGACCCGCTGCCCCAGCCTACGACGTCACCGATCCGCATCTCGCCGACGCTGGCGTCGAGCGGATCGAGTGGGCCGAGCGGGAGATGCCGGTCCTGGCCAGGATCCGCGAACGCTTCGCCGCCGAACGGCCCCTCGCCGGCCTGCGAATCGGGGCCTGCCTCCACGTCACAACCGAGACGGCGAACCTCGTCCGGACCCTCGCCGCCGGCGGCGCCGAGGTCGCCCTCGCCGCGTCGAACCCGCTCTCCACCCAGGACGACGTCGCCGCCGCCCTCGTCGCCCGCTATGGGATCCCGACCTTCGCCCGGCGGGGGGAGGACCGGGCGACCTACTACGGCCACCTTGCTGCCGTCGCCGACCGACGCCACCAGATCACAATGGACGACGGCTGCGACCTCGTGTCCCTCCTCCACAGCGAGCGACCCGAGCAGCTCGCCGAGGTCCTCGCCGGGACCGAGGAGACGACGACTGGTGTCATTCGACTCCGGGCCATGGCCACCGACGGAGCCCTCCGCTATCCGGTCATCGCCGTCAACGAGGCGCTGACGAAGCACCTCTTCGACAACCGGTACGGGACCGGCCAGAGCACCGTCGACGGCATCCTCCGGGCGACGAACATCCTCCTCGCCGGCCGGAACGTCGTCGTCGCCGGGTACGGCTGGGTGGGGCGGGGGATCGCGGCCCGAATGGCCGGCATGGGGGCGCACGTCGCCATCGTCGAGGTCGATCCCGTGCGAGCCCTCGAAGCCCTCATGGACGGCTACCGGGTCATGACCCACAGCGACGCTGCCGCCTGGGGCGAACTCTTCGTGACGGCGACGGGCAACCGGAACGTCTTCCGGCGCGAGCACTTCGAGCGGATGCGGGACGGGGCGATCTTGGCCAACGCCGGCCACTTCGATGTCGAGCTCGACCTAACCGCCCTGCGGGCCATGGCCGAAGGGCACGTCCGGCGGGTTCGGCCGGGCGTGGAGGGCTTCGAGATCGGCGGCAAGGAGATCTTCCTCGTCGCCGAGGGCCGGCTCGTCAACCTGAGCGCTGCCGAGGGGCATCCGGCGGCGGTCATGGACATGAGCTTCGCCAACCAGGCGCTCGCGGTCGAGTACCTCGCCCGCCACGCCCGGGAGCTCGAGCCGCAGGTCTACACTGTCCCGGAAGCGATCGATCGAGAGGTCGCCCGGCTCAAGCTCGAGGCCCTCGGGATCGTCCTCGAGCCGCTCACCGAGGAGCAGCGCCACTATCTCGCCGACTGGCGCCAGGGAACCTGACGAACGAGAGCAGGGCGGAGTGCCGGCCGGTCCCGGTCCCGACGTCGCGGCAGCCTCACCGCCCCGGTCGGGCAAGGCCGTCCCAGCCCTCGGGGCCGGTCAGGCCCTGGGTCGGCTCGGGGGCGTGACTCCCACGCACATCCTCGAGGCCGTCCCAGCCCTCGGGGCCGGTCAGCCTGTTGATTCCGGGACTGGGACGCGCAGATCCGGCAGGTCCGAGGGGGAGGAAAGCGACGGCCGTCGGTGGTGTGCCCGGCGGAGCGCTCCGAGCCCTGTCCGGGGCTGGCCGAAGACGAAGATGTGCGCCCCCCTCCGCCGCCGTCGGAAACGTGCGCCCGAGTCGCAGAACCGACGGGGGCGGCTCAGGGCGGGCTGCCGTGGAGCGTGCCAGGTTCATTGAGCAACGACACCAGGGGCCGAACCGATCGGCGTGATACCCTCCCGCCGATCGGTGGAGCCGCCACTCGCCGGCTCGACCCGGCCGGCGGATCGGAAGGGAGCGCCATGTCGAGCATCGTCGACGCCGAGCAGTACCTCTTCACCTCGGAGTCGGTGACCGAGGGTCACCCCGACAAGATGTGCGACCAGATCAGCGACGCGATCCTGGACGCCATCATCCGCGACGACCCCGACGCCCGGGTCGCCTGCGAGACGGCGACGACGACCGGCCTCGTCGTCGTCCTTGGCGAGATCACGACCTCGACCTACGTCGACTTCCAGACCGTCGTCCGCGACACCGTCCGCGAAATCGGCTATACGCGCGCCGACTACGGCTTCGACTATTTGACCTGCGGCACCCTCGTCAGCATCAAGGAGCAGTCGCCGGACATCGCCCGAGGCGTCGACGCCGCCCTCGAGAGCCGCGAGGACGGCCAGCGCGACGACCTCTCGACCCTCGGGGCCGGCGACCAGGGAATGATGTTCGGCTTCGCCTGCCGAGAGACCCCCGAGCTCATGCCCCTGCCGATCGCCCTCGCCCACCGCCTCGCTCGGCGCCTGGCCGAGGTGCGAAAGTCCGGCCAGCTCCCGTACCTCCGTCCCGACGGCAAGACCCAGGTGACCGTCGAGTACCGACGGGGCGTGCCGGTCCGGGTCCGAACCGTCGTCGTCTCCGCTCAGCACGACCCCGACGTCCGTCCCGAGCGCCTCCGGTCCGACATCGTGGAGACTGTCATCCTCCCGATCGTCCCCCACGAGCTCCGCCCCGTCGATCCCGTCATGCACGTCAACCCGACCGGGCGCTTCGTCATCGGCGGGCCGATGGGCGACGCAGGGCTGACCGGCCGCAAGATCATGGTCGACACGTATGGCGGGATGGCTCGCCACGGCGGCGGCTGCTTCTCGGGCAAGGACCCGACGAAGGTCGATCGCTCGGGCGCCTACGCTGCCCGCTGGGTGGCGAAGAACGTCGTTGCCGCCGGCCTCGCCGATCGCTTCGAGATCGAGCTCGCTTACGGGATCGGGATCGCGCGCCCCCTCTCGGTCTCCATCGAGACCTTCGGGACTGGCAAGATTCCCGACGAGCGAATCCTCGCCCTCATCGAGCGCCACTTCGACCTCCGGCCGGGCGGCATCATCGCCGCCCTCGACCTCCGAACCCCGATCTACCGCCAGACCGCCGTCTACGGCCACTTCGGCCGGGAGGACCTGGACCTGCCCTGGGAACGGACCGACAAGGCGGCCCTCCTCGCCGCCGAGGCCGACCTGCCCGAACCGAGCCAGGCCTCCGTCGGCTGAGGAGGAGGGGCTGAGGAGGAGGGGCCGTTGACCGGCGAAGGCCGCCTGGTCTCCTTAGAATGGGCCACCGATGTACGTCGTCGTCCTCGCCGGAGGCGGCGGAACGCGGCTCCACCCGCTCTCGACGCCTGCCCGTCCGAAGCCCTTCCTCCCTCTCCTCGGCCCCGAGTCGCTCTTCGAGCGGACGATCCGCCGGCTCGTCTCGGAGCCACTCGTCCTCTGTCGATCCGAGGACGTGACCGTCGTCGCTCCCGCCGAGCTCGAACCCCTCGTCCGACGCCAGGCGCCAGAGGTGGCCGTCCTCGCCGAGCCCTTCGGTCGGAACACCGCGGCGGCCATCGCCCTCGCCGTCGCCGCCATCGATCGACCCCAGGACGAGGTCATGGTCGTCGTCCCGGCCGATCACCTCATCGATGACGAGGTGCGCTTTCGAGTGGTCGTTCGGGCAGCCGCCGACCTCGCCCACGGTGCCTTCGGCCTCGCCAACCCCCTCGTCACCCTCGGCGTCGAGCCGACCCGACCGGCAACGGAGTACGGCTACCTCCTGCCCGACGTCGTCCGGGTCGAGCGGCTCGGCCCGATCGAGGCGGCGCCGCTCCGTGCCTTCGAGGAGAAGCCCCGCCCGGAGCGAGCCGCCGAGCTCGTCGAGATGCCCGGCGTCGCCTGGAATGCCGGGATGTTCCTCTGGGAGCGGCAGGCGATCCGGGCCGCCCTCGCCACGTACGCCCCCGACATCCTGTCCGCCATCGAGCGGGCCCTGGCGGACCCCGAGCCGCCGACCCGGCAGGCCGCTCTCGCGGCCGCGTACGAGGATCTCCGCTCGACCTCGATCGACTACGCGGTCATGGAGCCCGCCGCCCAGGACGGACGGGTCGTCATGGCCAGCCTCGATGTCGGCTGGAACGACCTCGGGAGCTGGACAGCACTCCTCACAGCCCTCGGAGCGGACGGCGCCACCGGGCAGGTCGTGCCCGCGGGGGAAGCGGTAACGGCCGGGGCCGCCGACCTCGTCGTCCGGCGGCTAGCTGGACGGCTGGAGCTCCTCGCCGGACCGATCGAGGGTATCGTTGATCCCAACGGGCCGGTCGCCGTCCTCAGAGGGGCGCGCGCACAGCACGCCGTCGTGGCGGCCGTCATCGAGCGAACGAGCCGGGAGGAGGAAGGATGACGGTCATCGCCGAGGCACCGATCCCCGCCCGGATCGTCTTCGGGACCGACGGCTGGCGAGCCCGGATCGCCGACGACTTCACCTTCGAGAACGTCCGCCGCTGTGCCGACGGCGTCGCCCGAGCCGTTCTCGAGGCAGGCAGTCGCGAGCGAGGCGTCGTCGTCGCCTACGACCGGCGCTTCGCCTCGGAACACTTCGCCCAGGCCGCGGCCGAGGTCCTCCTCGCCCACGACATTCCGATCTTCTTCGCCGAGCGCGCCGTCCCGACCCAGATGTCGACCTACGAAGTCGTCGCCCGCCGGGCCGCAGCCGGGATCGTCATCACCGCCAGCCACAACCCCTGGACCGACAACGGCTTCAAGGTGAAGTCGCCTGAGGGGTCGGCGGCCGGCCCCGAGATGCTCGCCGTCATTGAAGCCGCCATTGCCGCCAACGCCGGGCGGCCGATTCCCCGACGGCCCTTCGGCGAAGGCGAGGCAGCCGGGCTCGTCGAGCGCTTCGATCCGTACCCTGGCTACGAGGCCTTCCTCCGCCGAACGCTCGACCTCGACGCGCTCCGGGCGGCCGACGTCCACGTCCTCGTCGAACCGATGTGGGGCTCCGGGGCGGGCTGGATCCCTCGCCTCCTCTCGGGGGGGCGGATCCGGGTGACCGAGATCCACCAGGAACGAAACCCCTACTTCGGCGGCGTGAACCCGGAGCCGATCCGACCCCACATCGACGAGGCCCTCGGCCTCCTCGCCCGGGGCGGCTTCGACCTCGGGCTCCTCCTCGACGGCGACGCCGACCGGGCTGGCGCGGCCGACGAGCGAGGCGTCTTCATCCACCAGCTCCAGGTGACCGGACTGCTCGTCTACTACCTGGCCGAGCATCGAGGTCTCCGCGATCCGGTTGTCGTGAGCGTCAACAACACCTCGATGGCTGCCCGGCTTGGGGCTCGGTACGGGATCGTCGTCCACGAGACGCCGGTCGGCTTCAAGTACATCGGCCCGAAGATGATCGAGACCGGGGCGATGATGGGCGGCGAGGAGTCCGGGGGCTTCGGCTTCGGGATGCACCTTCCCGAACGCGACGGCATCTACGCCGACCTCCTCCTCCTCGACCTCTTCCTTCGCGAACGGGCCGCCGGTCGCTGGCCGGTCTCGCGGGTGATCGAGCACCTCCACGAGATCGCTGGGCCGTCCTTCTACCGGCGGGTCGACGTCCATGTCGAGCGGTCGGCCTACGAGGCGGTGAAGCAGCGGCTCCTCGTCGAGCTCGCCGAGCACAGCCCGACGGAGCTCGACGGGCTGCCCGTCGTTCGGATCCAGCCGTTGACGACGAAGGACGGCTACAAGTTCTTCACGCCCGATGGCTCCTGGCTCCTCGTCCGGACGAGCGGGACGGAACCCCTCGTCCGCGTCTACACCGAGGCGTCGTCGGCCGAGCTGCGGGATGCCCTCGTCGCCGCCGGAGAGCGGCTCGTCCGGGGCGAGTGATGGCTCGCGCGACGGCGCCGGGGTCGCCCGATCGGCCATCCGGGACGATCGTCCCGAAGCCCTGGGGGCGCGAGCTCATCTGGGCCCACACCGACCGCTACGTCGGCAAGATCCTCGTCATCGAGGCCGGCAAACGGCTTTCGCTCCAGTACCACGAGCGAAAGGACGAGTCGATCTACGTCATCTCTGGGAGGCTCCGCCTCCATCTCGCCGACGCGACGGGGGCGCTGCGGGTCGAGGAGCTCGGGCCGGGCGAGTTTCGGCGCGTACCGACCGGCCGGATCCATCGGTACGAGGCGATCGAGCAGGTCGAGCTCTGCGAGGTCTCGACGCCCGAGCTCGACGACGTCGTCCGCCTGGAAGACGACTACGGACGCGAGGGCACGAGCGCTCCCTAGGAGGACGAGCGCTCCCTAGGAGCTGGCTGGCGCGACTCGGCGTCCCCGGGCCCTCCGGCTGTGACGGCGGCCGGCCGGGGGTGTAGGCTTCTCCCGAGCGGCCGCCCAGCCCGGCCGGCTAGGTCGGACGGCGGCCGGTAGCACGCCCGTCCGGGCGACGGAGGTTGGCAGCGATGCACAGCTCTCTGATCGGCAAGGTCGAGAAGGCGAACCGCTACGCCCGTGAGCCCGACCGGATCACGATCGACAGCCTCTCGCTGACGTTCCGGGGCGACAACGATACCCACCACGTCACCCTCGACGCCGGACGCTGGCACTGCACCTGCCACTACTTCGAAAGCTGGGGTGCCTGCGTCCACCTCCTTGCCCTTCAGAAGATCCTCGGGGTCATGCTGCCGGAGGAGGCTCAGGTCTCGATCTTCTCACCGCCCCAGAGCGCCGTGCGCGCCTGATTGTCCCGCTCTTTGTCGTGCGGGCGGCGAGCGGGTTGGCCCGCGAGGGCGCATCGGGCCCATCGCTCCGAACGACGAGGCGGTACTCACGGACGCCAGGCGACTTCGATCGCGGTCAGAGGCCCTTCGAGGCCGAGGTCGGCGAGTCCGAGGCTCGCCTTCTCTTGCCAGCCGCTCGACCGCTCGTAGACGCTGACGCGCGGCGTCTCGTCCCCGAACCACGTGACGGCCAGGAAGCGACCCTCGGTCGAAAAGGCGAGGCTGCCCACGATCGATGCATCGGGGCCGTCGATGACGGCGATCGGTTCCGTCGTCCCCGTCAGGTCCTCGAGACGCCGCAGCTCAACCCGAGCCGTGGCGCGGGCCCCCACGGCGGCGAGGCCGAGTTCGTTCGTCGCAGCGATCTCGCTCGCCTCGAACGGTGAGAGCGTGACCCGTGCCGCCTTCGTCGAGACCACGGCGAGGAGCTCGGTGGGGTCGCGGACCGCGAGGACGCCGACCCGGTCAGTGTCGAGCCAGACCGGGGCGCCATCGAGGCCAGCGTCTACCTCGACCCGGACCAGCACCCCACCGATCAGCCCTGCCACGACGGTGAAGCTCGGACCGGCGAGCTCCCTCGCCCCGGCCCAGGCGAGGGCACCGTCGGGGGACCAGGCGAGCCCCGTGATGGTCGCGCCGGGGTCGGGTCGGAACTCCGCAACCGGGCTCCACCGGACATCGGTCCCGGCGAGGCCGTCGGCGACGAAGACCTCGCCGCCGGCGACGACCGCAGCCCGTCCCATTCGATCGATGGCGAGCCCGTGGGCATCCGGGCCCGGGAGCCGGAGGTCGACCCGTTCCCCGGCCCGCCACGTGAAGAGGCGGGAGCCGGTGTCGCTCCGGGCGAGGACGACGAGCCGCTCGTCGGGCGGGACCGGCGATAGCGAGGGCGGCGTCGTGTGGGTGGGACTCCCGCTCGCCGGGGCCGGCGAGGAGGGCGGCGGCGTCCCCGATGGGCTGCTCGGCGACGGGAGCGGGCCGCACGCCGCGAGGATGGCGGCGACGAGGAGGGCGGCCGTGGCCAGGATGGGAGGCTGAAGGGGGCGGTGCCGGCCGACGGCCGGGCACCGCCCCTGCCACTCCTCGCTCACTGGGCGACGTCTCCGCCGAGGACGGAGCCGTCCCCGGCGTCCAACCAGAGCTCGGCCCTCTCGATGAAGCTCTTCGAGGGGTCGGCCGGCTCCCCGAGGACGACCCAGGCGAGCCGAGCCTCGGCGGCAGGCGCGTCGGGCCGACTCGGAGCCACCACGTCGTTCGGTCGAACGTATGCGAGCCGGGCTGAGCGGACGACGATCGCACCCTCGATTCCAGCGCGTTCGGCGAAGCGGGCCGCGGCGATCGCCCTCGCCGTCCCCTCGTCGATCGTCGTCGTCGGACGTGGAGCGAGGGGGTGCTCCCACTGGACGACGGCATGGAAGGAGCCGTCCTTCCAGAGCGAGACGCGGACACCGTCGCCGAGGACCGGGATCCCGTCGACGGTCCGTCCCCAGACGACCTCCCACTCCTCGTCGGTCTCGAGGATCGTCGGCTGGCCGTTGACAGCGAAGCCGGCGGCGCGGGCCTGGGCGAGGGCCAGCCGGAAGGCGACGTTCCGGGGGACGGCGGCACCCTTCGCCCCTCGCCAACCGAGGGCGATGGCGAGGTGGGGGCGACCGCTCGGCTCGAGTTCGACGAGGGCCGACGGACCGGCGGCGTCCTCGAAGGTGACCCGGTCGACGATCCGACCCTCGAAGCGATCCTCGATCCGCTCGATGGCAGCGACCCGGCCTGGCAGGGCGAGACTGGCCCGGAGGGCGTCGGCTCGGGCAGCGACCCCGGTCGCCGAGGCGGGATCGATCGCCAGCTCGCGGCTCGACGGCTCGCTCGCCGTCCAGGGCGCGCTGGCGGCAGCGAAGCCGCTGCAGCCGGCGAGGACCCCTCCGGCGAGGAGAAGGGCCGTCCAGCGGAGAGGATTCCTGGATGTGCGCATCACTCCCTCCCTCTAGATGCAGTTTGGGCAGGCGCCGGTGAGGCCAGCCCGGCCCGACCAAACGTAGCTCCCCCACCAGTCGGCCTGGAAGGTTGCGCTTCGGAAGGCCCCGTTGCGAGCGTAGTCGAAGGCAGCGCCGACGCCCATGCCATTGGCGAGGGCGCTCCAGAAGCGCGCTTCGAAGGTCCACTCGTCCGAGTCCCACTGGACGCCAACGTAGCCGACATAGAACTCGGGGCCGTTCCAGGCGAGCTGGCCGGCCTTCACTTTCTCGATGGCGAAGGCGTCGGGCATCGTCGTGTTCGCGTCAGCCGAGTGACAGGTCGAAATGAAGACGAGATTGCTCTGGCGCCCGTTGCGCTTTGCCTTGATGTCCTTCGAGTAGATGATCTCCCCAGTGCACTGGCCGGCATCCTCGCGGAAGCCGGTGTAGCGGCGGCCGTCCGGGTGGCGGTAGAGGTCACCGTGCGAGTGAACGTAGTAGCCCCAGTCGCTCGACGTGCGGGCGAGGACGTGGGCTTTCGTGAAGGCCGTCCCTGCGAAGCCCTCCGCGCCGTACCCGAGGCGCTGGTAGGCGGCGACGGCTGCCGTCAGCATCTTCGCAGGGAAGGAGTCCGCGAAGCCCAGGCAGGCCTCGCTGAAGGCCGTCGTGTTCACATCGATCGTGGCCTGCTCTCCCGTGGCCGCGGCTGGACCAGCCACGAGGGCGAGGCCGAGGATCGCGAGGGCGAGGGGAGGACCAAGGAACCGTTGCCATCGACTGGCTCCCATCGAGCGTCACCTCCTCCGGCGGGTTGGGACGAACTGGTGGCGGGAGGAGGGCGGTGCCGCCGAGTCTGCCAGCGGCCGCTTATCGGCCACTTACCTCCGCCCCACCGGAACCCCCCGACCCCCTGCCTCGCATCGGCTGCTCGTGCCGCGGAGTGCGACGAATGGGTGTGACGCCGGGAGCAGACCCGGCCCGCCCGCCTCGCATCGGGGAGTGGCATCCGGAGGCGCCCACGGTCCACCCTCCCGGACGACGAACACGGTCGCCGCCCGGGGCGTGATACCCTCCCCGGCGTCAGCTTCAAGATCGGCGCCGCTGGGTCGCGAAGCCGGTGGAAGTCCGGCACAGTCCCGCTACGGTGACCGTCGGCTCGCCGACGGAAGTCCGGTCGCCGACCCCGCGGTCGTTGCTCGAACCTTCGAGAGAAAGGGGTAGGCAAACGATGCGACCGACGAACTAGGACCCCTCGACCGTCCAGCGCGAGGGGTCGTTCCGTGTCTCGCGGCGCCTCCGGCCGGGCTTGTGCGTCGGCGCGGACCGGCTGCCGGGATCCCCCTCGCATCGCCGATCAGCAGAGGTTCCCGATGTTCGATTCCTTCCGCCGGTGGCCGCGCCGGGCGAGCGGTGCCACCGTCCTCCTCACCCTCCTCATCGCCCTCCTCGTCGGAGCCTGCACTCCGGCCGGCTCGGCGCCGAGTCTCGAGCCCTCGGCGGCAGCAAGCCCCTCGACCGCCCCGGCGACGTCGACCCCATCGCCGAGTCCGACCTATCCACTCACCCTCACCGATGACGAGGGGACGAGTGTCGTCATCCCGGCCGAACCGGCCCGGATCGTCTCCCTCACCCCGGCGACGACGGAGATCCTCTTCGCCATCGGGGCCGGCCCGCGGGTGGTCGCTCGGACCAACTTCGACGACTACCCGCCCGAGGTGGTCTCCCTCCCGGACGTCGCCTCCTACACGGGCGTCGACGTCGAGAAAATCGTCGGCCTCGAAGCCGACCTCGTCATCGCCGGCGGCAACAACTTCAACCCGCCTGAGGCGATCGCTCGGCTCCGGAGCCTCGGCATTCCCGTCCTCGTCGTCTACGCGCCCGACACCGCGACGATCCTCCGCGACATCGAGCTCGTCGGTCGGGCCGTCGGACGGGCAGCGGCAGCAACGGCGCTCGCCAACGCCATCGGACACGACTTCGAAGCCGTCGGGCAAGCGACCGCCGGGCTGCCGCGACCGCGGGTCTTCTACGAAATCGACGCCACGAACGAGATCTACGGCCCGGCCGACGACTCCTTCCTGGCCGAGATGATCAAGCTTGCTGGTGGTGACCCGATCACCACCGGCAGCCCAACGGTCTTCTCGATCTCCCTCGAGCAGCTCGTCGCCGCCGACCCCGAGGTCATTGTCCTCGGCGATGCTGCCTACGGGGTGACCCCCGACGTTGTCCGATCCCGCCCGGGCTGGGGAACGATGACGGCCGTCCGAACGGGCGCGATCCGGCCGGTGAACGACATCCTCATTACCCGCCCGGGGCCGCGGATCGCCCTCGGCCTCCGCGAGCTCGCTCTGGCGATCCATCCCGGTCTCGAGCTTCCGCCGCCGGTGAGCGCCACCCCTGCCCCCTCGACGACCCCGGCCCCGTCGTCGGACGCGTCGCCGGAGCCGTCGGCCTCGGTGGAGGGGCGGCTCCTGACGGCCCTCCGCTGACGATGGCGACTCGCGGCGAGACCCTCGCTCCGACCGCCACCGTCGCTCGCCGGGGCGCCTCCGCCCGCCGGGTCGGTCTCGCCGCCGGAGCCGGTCTCGCCGCCCTCGCCCTCGTCCTCGTCGCCGGCGTCGCCCTCGGTCCGGTCGCTATCCCGCCCGCCGAGACGATCGCCGTCCTCGGCCGGCGGCTCCTCGGGCTCGAGCTGCCCGCGAGCGTCTCCCCAGCGGTCGAGACGATCATCGTCGATCTCCGCCTGCCGCGGGTCCTGACGGCGATGGTCGTCGGGGCCGGGCTCGGCATCGCCGCGGCGACGCTCCAGGGTCTCCTCCGGAACCCCCTCGCCGACCCCTACGTCCTCGGGACCGCCTCGGGGGCGGCCCTTGGGGCGGCGATCGCCGTCCTCGTCCCGGTTCGGATCCTCGTCCTCGAGTTCGGCCTCCTCCACGGCCTCGCCTTCGTCGGTGCCCTCGGAGCGATCGGCCTCGTCTACCGCCTGGCCCGCCTGACGCCCCTCACGCCCCTCACCAGCCTTCTCCTCACCGGGTACGCCGTCGGCTCGCTCCTCGCGGCGGGGCTGGCGATGGCGATGTACCTGTCGGGCGCCAGCCTTCGCCAGATCTTCGCCTACCTCCTCGGCGGGCTTGAGGGGGCCTCCTGGCTTCGCCTCGCCGTGGCAGCGCCCCTCGTCCTCGGCGCCGGTCTTGCCATGACGACTCGAGCCCGGGCGTTGAACGGGCTCCTCCTCGGCGAGGAGGCAGCGGCGACGCTCGGGGTCGACGTCCGGCGCGAGCGGGCGATCCTCCTCGGCCTGGCGGCCCTGGCCACGGCCGCGGCGGTCGCCATTGCTGGCCTCATCGGCTTCGTCGGGCTCGTCGTCCCCCACCTCGTCCGCCTCGTCGTCGGGCCGAACGCCCGGCACGTCCTCCCCCTCTCGGCCCTCGGCGGGGCCCTTCTCCTCGCCCTCGCCGATCTCGGGGCGCGCTCCCTCGGGAACCTTCCGGTGGGGGTCGTGACGGCGGTCCTCGGTGCCCCCTTCTTCCTTGCCCTCCTCCGGCGGACCCGAGCCGGGTACGAGCTGTGACTGGGGTCGAAGGCGGAGCCGGCACCGGGCGAGGGACCGGGCGAGGGACCGGGCGAAGGCCCGGGGGAGGGACCGGGGATGGGCTCGGCCCCCCCGCGGCCGACGATCCGGGCCTCGGCGCTGCCGTCGACCTCGACCCCGTGCTCGCTGCGGCTCCGCGATCCGCCGCTGGCTCGGGCGGGCCGGTCCTCGCCCTGGAGGGCGTCGCCGCCGCCTACCGCCATCGGCGGGTCCTCGAGGGCATCGATCTCGCCATCGGAGCGGGGGAGCGGGTCGCCCTCGTCGGACCGAACGGAGCCGGGAAGTCGACCCTCCTCCGGGTCGCGGCCGGGGTCCTCCCTCCGACGGAGGGGCGGGTTCGTCTCCTCGGGCGGCCGATCGCCGAGCTCGACCGGACGGCGATCGCCCGCCGCCTCGCCGTCGTGCCCCAGGCTGCCAGCCTCCCCTTCGCGGCCCGGGTCGAGGAGATCGTCGCCCTCGGCCGGCTCCCCCACGAGCATCCCCTCCTCGGGCCCGGGCCGACCGACCGGGCGGCGGTCGCCGCCGCGGTCGAGCGAGTCGGGATCGGCCATCTCGTCGGGCGTGACGCGCGCGAACTTTCCCTCGGCGAGCGTCAGCTCGTCTTCCTCGCCCTCGCCCTCGCCCAGGCGACCCCGCTCCTCGTCCTCGACGAGCCGACCGTCCATCTCGACCTCCGGCATCAGGTCGAGGTCATGGCCCTCTTGGCTGACCTGAATGATCGGGATGGCACGGCCGTCGTCGCCGTCCTCCACGACCTCCGGCTCGCGGCCCGCTTCTTTCCCAGGCTCGTCGTCCTCGAACGCGGCCGCCTCGTTGCGGACGGCCCACCGAGCGAGGTCCTCGGCCCCGAGCTCGTCCGTGCCGTCTTCGGCGTCGACATCGGGATCGCCCTCGGTGTCGCCTGAGGGCAGCGAAGGAGCGCCGCCGAGGACCGGGCCCCGGAGGCCGGTTTGACCCGACCCCACGGGTCGGCCTAGGATGCGCCCGTGATCCCGTGCTGTCCACCACGCTCCGCGCGCCGGGCGCTCTTCCCCATCCTCCCCATCCTCGTCACCGGGTCGCTTCTCGCCGCCGCCTGCGGAGCAACGCCGTCGCTCCGCAGCCCATCGCCGAGCCCGCCCACGTCCGGCGAGGCGACCCTCGAGCCGTCGACGGAGGGGAGCCCCTCGGGCACCCCGGCCAACACCCCGGCCGCCTTCCCGAGCTTCGTTTCGAGCCCCGGCCCGTCCGCGAGCGAGCCGACCCCGAGCGGATCCGCTCCGAGCCCGACGTCGACGCCGTTCCCGAACCCCGACCCGGCCGCCGCTTGCTCCGGGTCGGACCGGAACCGCGACTTCTATGCCGCCGTGGCCGAGGCCGTCGATTGGGACGTCTACTGTCCCGTCCTCCCGAGGGGTTGGTACGTTGACCAGGGCACGTACCGCCTCGCCGGCGGCGGCCGCCTCGAAATCGCCTACACGGGACCAGCCGGGGCCCGCCTCGAGCTCCGAGAAGGGGCCTTCTGCTTCGAGGCCGACGGCTGCGTCCCCTCCGGAACGGACCGCGGCGAGGCGGCCTTCGGTGACCGGACGGGCACCCTCGTCGAGCTCGCCGACGGCGGCTGGGCGATCGTCGTCGATCGGGGCGAGCGGATCAGCTGGCTCGCCGTCGGCGAGGGGCTGACCGAAACGGAGTTCGTCGACCTCGTCGCTCGCCTCGCCCTCGTCGACGCCTGACCGGCGGTCTCCGGCGCCGGGGTGCGACCGAGTCCCGAGCCGGCGCGAACCGGACGCCCGGAGTTCAGGCGGCGAGGTCCCGCTCGCCGAACCGCCAGAGGGCCGCTCCCCAGCCGAGAAGGGCGACCCCAGCATGGACGGCGAGGTCGAGGGGCGGCAGACGCCCTTCGTCGATGACCGCCGTCGTATCGAAGTGGCCGAA
>JBHORA010000027.1:0-81163 GCA_042408535.1 Chloroflexota bacterium
GTCGCCTTGAGGACGTGGATCATGTTCTGGTTGTTGTTGCTTGCCGGTCCATCCGTCGCGAGGCCGACCCGGAGACCCCGTTCCAGCATCGCCGGAACCGGTGCGATCCCTGCCGCCAGGTACATGTTGCTGATCGGGTTGTGGGAAACGGCGACGTCGTGGGCGGCGAGCCGGGCGATGTCGTCGCCGTCGAGCTTCGTGCAGTGGACGGCCAGGAGGTCGGGACCCAGAAAGCCGACCCGCTCCAGGAGGTCCGTCTCTGCCAGGCCGTACGTCCGCCAGGCGTACTCGACCTCGAAGGAGGTCTCGGCGAGGTGGTACGTCACGAGGACCCGATGGCGGTCGGCGAAGGAGCGAGCCGCACGGAGCGTCTCCTCGTCGACCATCCAGAGCAGGCACGGGGCGATCCCGATCCGGACCCGCCGATCCGGGCTCCCGAACCGCGCGACGAGGTCAGCCGCATCATCGAGGGCGTCCTCGACCCGCTCGACGAGGGCCGGCGGGATGCCGAGGTCGACGCCGGCGGTGACGAAGCCGCGGGCCACGATCGCCCGCACGCCTGCTCGCTCGAGACCCCGGACGACGGCCTCAGTCAGCCCCGGGCGTGGGTGGGCGTACATGAAGTCGACGATCGTCGTCGTGCCCGAGCGGATCGCCTCGACGGCCCCGTGGAGGGCGGCCGTCTCGCAGGCGTCTTCGGTCAGCCCGGCAGCGGCAGGGCCGGTTACCTCTCGAAGCCAGCGGTAGAGCGGCCGGTCGTCGCCCAGGCCCTTGAGGAGGGTCTGAAAGAGGTGGTTGTGCGTGTTGATGAAGCCGGGGAGGACGAGCCCGCCGGCGGCGTCGAGCCACGCGGCGTGCGGGTTCGCCGCCCGGAGGTCCGCCGTCCGGCCGACGGCTGCGATCTCGCGGCCCCGAACGAGGACCGCGCCGTCCTCGATGATCCGGCGGAGGGGATCCATGGTGACGACGGTTCCGCCGCCGATGAGGAGCTCCGTGTGGCGCATCGTTTCGGTCACGTTTGCCTCCCGTGTGGTCGATGCGTTGCCGATCGGGACCCACCCCGAACCCGAAGGAGCACCTTGCCGGCCGTGCCGCGCCCCTCGAGCAGGGCATGGGCCGTCGCTGCCTCCTCGAGGGGGAGCTCGGCGGCGACCGGGATCCGAAGGCGGCCGGTGGCTGCGACGCGCTCGACGAACCGAACGCCCCGCCGCCAGCGGGCCGAGCCCGGTTCGGCGTGGAGGACTTCGAAGCCGGCCATGGAGGTCGACCGCTCGTAGAGCTTCTTGCGGATCGGGAAGGCCGGTTCGCCCGCCGCCTCGCCGATGTTGATCAGGTGCCCGTAGATCCGGAGGGCGTCGAAGCTCCGCGCTAGGACCTCGCCGCCGAGGGAATCGATGACGAGGTCGACGCCTCGCCCGCCGGTCGCGCGCCGGGCGGCCTCGACGAAGTCCTCCTGGCTCCGGTCGACGACGACCTCCGCTCCGGCGGCGCGGGCCGCTGCCACCTTGTCGGCTCGGCCGACGGTGCCGACGACCCGCGCCCCGAGGGCGCTCGCCACCTGGCAGACGGCCTGACCGACCGAACCAGCCGCGGCGTGGACGAGGACGGTCTCGCCCCGCCGAAGGCGGTAGGCCGAGTGGAGGAGGTGGTAGGCGCTCAGGCCGGCGAGAGGGATCGTCGCCGCCATCTCGAGCGGGACGGCGTCGGGGACGCGGAGGAGATACGGCCGCGGCACAACGACGACCTCGGCATACCCGCCGACAAGGCGGGGGCCGCAGAGGGCGGCGACGCGATCGCCGGGCCTGAGGTCCCGGACGCGGGACCCGACCTCCGCCACGACTCCTGCCACCTCCATACCGAGGACGACGGGGTAGGTGACGGGATCGGGATAGATCCCGGCCCGCTTTTGCGTATCGCCCCAGTTCACGGCGGCATAAGTGACGGCGATGGCAACCTCGCCTGGCCCGGGTTCCGGGGCGGGCAGCTCCACAACTCGCAGAGCCTCGAGACCACCCGGTGCATCGACCTGGATGGCCGTCATGACGCCCCGGGAGGGTGTCGTCGCACGCGGCCGCGTCGTCATACCCGTGGGCTCGGTGACTGCCACCGACCGGTCGCTCTGTCGTCCACCCCCGGGGACGCCGCCTACCACTCCGTGATCGGCGTCGGATCGTAGCCCCGCCAGCCGTCGTGCTTCCGGAGGAAGTAGCCAGCGAGGAAGGTGAGCATGGCCGAGTTGAAGGTTCGGGTCGTGATCTCCGCCACGTCTCGGTACGGGTCGAGCTCGACGAAGTCGATCGCCGCCACCCGCGGGTCCTGGCCGAGGATGAAGAGGGCCTCGAAGAGGTCCGTCGGATGGATGCCGTCGGCCGTCGCGGCGGCGGTCCCCGGCGCGTAGCCAACCTCGAGGACATCGATGTCGACGGTCACGTAGATCGCGTCCGTGTCGCGGCCGGCGATCTCGAGCGTCTCGGCGATGACTTCTTCGATCCCACGCCGGCGGATTTCCCGGGCGGTGATGATCCGGGCGCCCTTCCCTTCGACCCAGCGCTTGTAGTAGCTGGCGTTCATGAAGCCGTGGATCCCGACCTGGACGAGGTTCCGGCCCGAGACTCGCACTCCGGAGGTGAGAATGCCCCGGATCGGGGTCCCGTTCGTCGGGCCGTGGTCCATGACGCGGACGTCGTTGTGGGCGTCGAAGTGAATGAGCCCGACCTGCTTGTCCGGATTGGCCCGACAGAAGGCGCGGACGGCCGGGGCGGTGATCGCGTGATCCCCGCCGATGATGACGGGCAGGAAATCCTCCGGCTGCTCGAAGATGCCGCGGAGACACTCCTCGATCTGTTCGATCCCCTGGCGGAGATCGAGGACCGGGACGGCGACGTCGCCGATTTCGCGAACCCTGAGCGACGCCAGCTCGACGTCGTAATCGGGGCTGTAGGTGGTGTTGATCGCCCACGACTCCTTGACCGAGTTCGGGGCCGCGTAGGCGCCGTTTGGGAAGATCGATGTCTTGCTCGACGGGATGCTGATGATCCCGACGTCGATCGGCGACGACCAGTCCCAGGGCTCGATCCAGTTGTTGACCCGCCACTCGTGGGGGTCGTTCCAGTGGAGGCGCTTGCGCTTCTCTGGAACGAGGAGATGGGGGATGTCACGCGGAGGCTTCGGTGCCTCGTAGAAGTCGGCCATGGAAATCCTCCTGTGAGGCCTGTTGGCTTCTGTGGACGGCTATCGGCTGGCTACCGCCCTCGGCGCCGTGGCGTCGCGCAGGCCGCTTCCCTCGCGGTCCGTCATGCTGTCGCGGGCCTCGATGAGGAGCCGGCTCGTCCGAGCGAAGAGGGCCCAGCAGGCGGCCTCGGCGCGAGCCACATCGCCCGAGCCGATCTCGTCGACGAGGTGGGCGTGCTCGTCCACGAGGGGTTCGAAGGCCGGCACGAGCCGGGTCGTCTCGAGGCGGATGAGGGCCCGAAGGAGTCCGACCTGCGTTTCCCAAATCCGATAGAGCCGAGCGTTCCCGGAGATCCGGCAGAGGGTGCCATGGAGAGCGAGGTCGGCATCGACGAGGGCGAGCCGATCGCCGGCGGCGGCAGCTCTCCGCATCTCGTCGAGGGCGGCTTCGAGCTCGTGTCGATCCGCCGGATCGCGGCGGGCGATGACGAGCCGAGCTGCCGCGCTCTCGAGGGCGGCGCGGACCTCGTAAATCTCTTCGATCTCCCGGGCGTCGAGGACGGCGACGAAGGAGGCGCGGCCCGGCTCCTCGCGGACGAGACCCTCGGCACGAAGCATGGCGAGCGCTTCCCGGACCGGGCCCCGGCTCGTCTGAAGCTGGCGCGCGATGTCGGCCTCCACGAGACGAAAGCCGGGGGGAAGGGCGCCCGTCAGGATCCGCTCGCGGAGCAGCTCCGCCGTCGTCTCGGCGAGGGAGGCGCGGGCGAGGACTGGCAGCTGGAGCTCGTTCACGGCACCGTAGACTGTTGACTGTTGACAGCCAACACCCTATGGTGTTTCGGCGCAGATGTCAACGTCCGCCGGCCAACCCGACGGACCCAGGTGGAGAGGACAGGTCGGTTGGGAGTCACCGTGGTCGGGTCGTCAGCGGGGGAGCTGCTCCGGATGGAGGGGATCACGAAGCGCTTCGGCAGCCTCGTCGCCGACGATCGAGTCTCCTTCGACGTTCGCGCAGGGGAAATTCATGCCCTGCTCTGGGAGAACGGCGCCGGGAAGACGACGCTCATGAAGATCCTCTACGGACTCCTCCAGCCCGACGAGGGTCGGATCGTGTTCGAGGGCCGGCCCGTCACCATCCGCTCGCCGCACGAGGCGGTCGCCCTCGGGATCGGCATGGTCCACCAGAAGTTCATGCTCGTCCCGAACCTCACCGCCCTCGAGAACGTCGTCCTCGGCCTGCCGACCCGCCGGCCGCCACTCCTCGACCTCCGATCGGCCCGGGCCCGTCTCGTCGACCTGGCGACCGAGTACGGGCTCGCCATCGACCCCGACGTCCCCGTCTGGCAGCTTTCGGTCGGGGCCCAGCAGCGGCTCGAGATCCTCAAGGCGCTCTTCCGGGGCGCGCGCCTCCTCGTCCTCGACGAACCGACGGCGGTCCTCACCCCCCTCGAGGTCGGCCAGCTCTTCCGCGTCGTCCGGCAGCTCGCCGCCGAGGGCCGGGGGATCGTCTTCATCAGCCACAAGCTCGCTGAGGTCGAGGAGATTAGCCATCGCGTCACCGTCCTCCGCCAGGGGCGGGTGACTGGCTCCCTGCCGACGCGCGAGGCGACGCCGCGACAACTGGCGACGATGATGGTCGGTCGCGAGGTCTCCTTGGAGCGGGTGGGACCGCCCTCCGCCGGCGGCGAACCCGTGCTCGTCCTCGAGGACGTGCGTTGTCTCACCGACCGCCGAACCCCCGGCCTGCGGGGCGTCTCCCTGACGGTCCGGGCGGGGGAGATCGTCGGCGTCGCCGGAGTCGATGGCAACGGCCAGCGGGAGCTCGTCGAGTGCATCGTCGGCCTCCGGCCGACGACCGGCGGCCGGATCACCATCGCCGGCGAGCCTCCGGCGAGCGCGCTCCGCCGCCCAGGACTCGTCGGCCTCATCCCCGAGGATCGCTACCTCCAGGGGCTCGTCCCCGACTTTAGCGTCGCCGAGAATCTCGTCCTCCGCGCCCACGCCCGACCACCATTCTCGACGGCCGGCTGGCTTCGCTGGGCCGTCATCCGTCGGAACGCCGAGGAGCAGATCATCCGCCACGACATTCGCTGCCCGGGGCCGGAGGCGCCGGTTCGGCGCCTGTCGGGCGGGAACCAGCAGAAGGTCATCGTCGCCCGCGAGACCCGCGACGAGCCCGTTCTCTTCGTCGCTGCCCAGCCGACCCGCGGCCTTGACATCGGCGCCGTGGAGAACGTGCTCACGCTCCTGCGGCGTCAGCGAGACCGGGGGGCTGCCGTCCTCCTCGTTTCAACGGAACTCCCGGAGCTCTTCGCCGTCAGCGACCGGATCGTCGTCATGCATGACGGTCGATTCATGGGCGAGGTGCCTCCGGATCCCGACCGGCTCGCCGAGGTCGGCGAGATGATGATGGGCCACCGGGTCGGCGACCGGTCGATCGGGGCGGAGGCCGTCGCCTGATGACGGTCGGCAGCGCCGCCCGAGCTGTCGCCGTCGGGGCCGCCGAGCGGCTCGTCGTGCCGGTCGTTGCCGTTCTCGGTGCCCTCGTCGTCTCGGCCGGCCTCATCCTCGTCGCCGGGGCGAACCCGCTCGCCGCCTACGGGGCGATGTTCCAGGGGGCGGTGGGGAGTGTCGGGAGCCTCGCCACGACCGGCGTTCGGATGACGCCGATCCTCCTGACCGGCCTGGCCGTCGCGGTGAGCTTTCGGGCTGGCGTCTTCAACGTCGGGGCAGAGGGGCAGCTCTACCTCGGGGCTGCCTTCGCGACCGCCGTCGCCCTCGTGCCCCTCGGCCTACCGGCTCCCCTCCACGTCCTCCTCGCCCTCGTCGCGGGAGCGGTCGGCGGCGCGGTCTGGGTCGCCGTGCCGGCGTACCTCCGCGCGTACCGTGGGGTGAGCGAGGTCGTGACGACGCTCATGCTCAACTTCGCCGGGCTCTATTTCATCAGCTATCTCATCGACCCGATCACCGGTCCCCTCGGCGAACCCGGGGCATCCTACGCCCAGTCGTTTCCGATCCAGGAGTCGGCGCGCCTGCCGATTCTCGTTCGGGGCACGAGCTTGCATGCCGGCCTCCTCCTCGGCCTCGGGCTCGCCGTGGCCCTGGCGGTCGTGCTCCGGTTCACGACCCTCGGCTTTCGGCTCCGGATGCTCGGTGGCAACCCGACGGCGGCTCGCTTCGCCGGCCTGCCCACGGCCCGCCAGATCGTTGTCGCCATGCTCCTGAGCGGGGCGATCGCCGGGCTCGCCGGGGCGAGCGAGGTCCTCGGGCTTCGACTTCGGCTCTTCGATCGCTTCTCGCCGGGCTACGGCTACGACGGGATCGCCGTCGCCCTCCTCGCCGGTTCGAATCCGCTCGCCGTCGTCGCCTCGGCGGCCTTCTTCGGCGCCCTGCGGGCTGGGGCGAACGCCATGCAGCAGGCGACGGGGCTCGAAACGTCGGTCGTCCTCATCATCCAGGCCCTGACGATCCTCTTCGTCGTCTTCGGGCCCCTGCGAGGCTGGGTGGCCGAGCGCCAGGCCCGGCGGGCGGCGATCGCCACGCCGAGTGTCGACATGGGCAGCGGAGCCTTGGAGACCGCTCCGCCCGGCCAGCTGGCCGGGCCTCCGACGGCGCCGGCGAATCGTCCGGCCGATCCGCCGAGCTCGGCCCTCGGAGGATCGCATGCTCCCTGACACCGCCTTCCTCACCGACTGGGGGAGCGCGGGCATCCGGCTCGCGACCCCGCTCATCCTCGCCGTCGTCGGCGGCGTCTTCTCCGAGCGGAGCGGCGTCTTCAACATCGGGATCGAAGGGATGATGCTCGTCGGTGCCTTCACCGCCGTCGCCACGAGCTACTACCTCGGCCCTGTTGCCGACCCCCTCGCCGTGGCCGGGGCGTCGGCCGCGGCGGCGATCCTCGCCGGAGCCGGGCTGGGCCTCCTCCATGCCGTCCTAACGGTGACCCGCGGCGTCGACCAGATCATCACCGGCTTCGCCATCAACATCCTCGCTCTCGGCCTCACGAACACCCTCTTCCGGGCGATCTGGGGCGAGACGGGCCGGGAACGAGTGACCGGCTTCCCCGAAGTCCGAATCCCCATCCTCGCCGACATCCCCATCCTCGGCCCAATGCTCTTCGATCACTCGCTCATCGTGTTCGTCGCCTACGTCGTGCCCGTGATCGCAGCCTTCGTCCTCTTCCGGACGACGTGGGGTCTGACGATTCGGGCCGCCGGGGATTTCCCGATGGCCGTCGACACGGCCGGCCTGTCGGTCACCCGGGCCCGGTACGCGGCGGTGCTCTTCAGCGGCGCCATGGCCGGCCTTGCCGGCGCGGCCCTCGCCCTCAGCGCCGTCCGCTACTTCACCCCCGGCATGACCGCCGGGCGGGGTTTCATCGTCCTTGGGGCGATCGTCGTCGGGCGCTGGCACCCGGCCCTCGCCGGCGCCGCTTGTCTTCTCTTCGGGGCGGCGGACGCCTTCCAGCTTCGCGCCCAGGCGCTCAACCTCGGGATCCCGTACCAGTTTTTCGTCGTGCTTCCGTACTTCCTCGCCGTGGCGGCGGTCGCCGGCGCCATCGGTCGAACGACGCCGCCCCAGGAGCTCGGGCGACCCTATCGCCGGGAGGCAGGATGACGATGGCGCAGCAGCACCAGCCGTCGGGGCCCGGGACGATGACCGCGCAGGAGCGCGTCTTCATGGCCGAGCTTACCTGGCCGGAGTACGCCGGGCGGGTCCGCCGCTCGATCGTCATCCTCCCCATCGGCTCGACCGAGCAACACGGTCCCCACCTGCCGCTCGGGGCGGATGCCCTCCAGGTCACCGAGGTCGCCCGGCGGGTGGCCCTGCGTCTGGGGGCGATCGTTGCTCCGACCATTCCGTACGGCTATCGCTCGGCTCCCCGGAGCGGCGGCGGCGAGATCTTCCCCGGGACGACGAGCCTGACCGGTGCGGCCCTCGTCTTCGTCGTCCGGGACGTTCTCCGAGCCCTCATCCGTCACGGGGCGCGGCGGATCGTCGTCCTCGATGGCCACTACGAAAACAACATGTTCCTCCACGAGGCGATCAGCCTCGTCCTCGAGGACGCCCCGCCCCCCGAGCTGCGCATCCTCAAGATCCTGTGGGTCGACCCGATCCCGGCCGAGGAGCTCGAGCGGGCGTGGCCGAGGGGCTTCCCCGGCTGGGCCCTGGAGCATGCCGCCCATCTCGAAACATCGACGATCCTCGCCCTCCGGCCGGACCTCGTCGACCGGGCGGCGATCGCCTCGCCGGGCCCGGTTGACCTGCCGTCCTACGACGTCTATCCCCAGCCGCCGGACCTCGTCCCGGCGTCCGGTGTCCTCTCCGATCCGTCGACGGGTTCGGCGGAGAGCGGGGAGCGACTCATCGCGGCAGCGGTCGACGGCATCGTCGCCGTCGTTGCGCGGGAGCTGGGCGACGTGCCCGGGTCCCGATCGGATCTTGGAGCAGCGTGAGCAGCGAGAGGAGGAAGTTCCCATGAACCAGCACCGGAGATGGACGACGACCCTGGCGACGCTCATCGTCGTCGGCCTCGTCGGGGCGGGGTGCGGCGGCGGTGGCGCTGGCGGGGCGAGCCCCTCGGCGGCGGCGAAGAAGGTCGCCGTCCTCTTCCCGGGCCTCGTCGACGACCAGTCCTGGAATCAGGCCGGGTACGAAGGGCTCAAGAAGGCCGAAGCCGAAGGCGTGACCATCGCCTACACCGAGAAGGTGACCCAGGACCAGCAGGTCGAGGTCTTCCGCAACTACGCCCAGCAGGGCTTCAACGTCGTCATTGGCCACGGCGGCGAGTACATGGACGCCGCCCTCCAGGTCGCTTCGGAGTTCCCGGAGATTCAGTTCGTCGTCACGAACGGCAACAAGAGCGCGGCGAACGTCACGTCCCTTGCTCTGAACTACGGCGACATGGGCTACCTCTCCGGGGTTCTGGCTTGCTCGATGACGAAGTCGAACAAGATCGGCCTCGTCGTTGGCGAGACCATCCCGATCGCCAACGATGCCATCAAGGGCTGGAAGGACGGCTGCGCCCGGGTGAATCCAAACGCCACGGTCAACGTCAGCGTCACCGGCGACTGGGCCGACGTCGACAAGGCTCGCGAGGCGGCCCTCGCCCTCGTCGCCGACGGAGCCGACGTCCTCGGCCACCTCCTCGATGCCGCCGACGCTGGCGTCTTCGCGGCCGCCGAGGACAGAAGTGTCTACTCGATCGGGCTCTACGCCGACCAGTCGAAGCTCGCGCCGAAGACGCACATCGGGGCGGCCTTCGCCGACGCGGGACTCGTCGTCTACAAGGCGGCGACCGAGCCGCTCGACGGCCAGGTCCACCTGGAGGGCGTCAAGGAGGGCGTCGTCAGCTTCGGGGCCTTCTCGGACGCCGTGCCGCAGTCCGTCCGGGATGCCGTCAAGGCCGCCGAGGAGGACCTCCGGACTGGCAAGACGACCTTCTGAGCGATCGAGGACCGGCTCCGACGGTCCACCACGGTGCAGTTCCCGCGGCTGCCCCGCGTGCCCTCCCCCCACGCCGGGCAGCCCTCCCCGGGTCGGTCGCCTGCGGGCGACCGGCACGCCCCTCGTGTGCGGGCGGCCGACCCGGGCCTCTTCGTCGTGGGCGGGAGAGTCCGGCGGGCCGGCAAGTGAGCGGAGGTGCGTGCCATGGCAAGTGACGAGCGCGAACGCTTCGCGGCCGCAATCGCGGCGAGCTACCCCTTTGCCGGGATCCCGACGTTCCTACGGGCACCCTTGGTCCGTGACCTCACCGGGCTCACCCCTGAGGTCGCGATCCTCGGGGTTCCGACCGACGAAGGCTCACCCTTCCTCCCGGGCTCGCGCCTGGGGCCTCGCCGGATCCGGGAGCATTCGCTGCGCTTCGGCGACCGCGGCTACTACGATGGCCGGGACGACCGAGAGTACCTGCGGGTCGAGCTCGAGGAGCAGCGGATCGTCGACGTTGGCGACGTCGACGTTCGGCCGACGAACGCCGAGGGGACGTGGGAGCACACGACAGCCGCCGTCCGGGGGATCCTCGCCGCAGGGGCAGTCCCGGTCGTCCTGGGTGGCGATCATGCCATCAGCGCCCCGGTCGTCAGGGCCTACGAGCGGCCGCTCCATGTCGTCCACTTCGACGCCCACATCGATTACTCGCCGTTCCGACACGGCTTCATGTACACGAACACCCACCCGATGCGGCACATCCGGGCGATGCCCCACGTCGCCTCGCTCGCTCAGCTCGGAATCCGGAGCCTCCGGAACGGCATGGCCGACGTCCACGATTCCCTCGCCGACGGCAACCGGGTCGTCGGGATGGAGGAGTACCGGGACGTCCGCGGACCAGCGCTCGTCGAGCAGCTCGTGCCCCGCGACGCCCCTGTCTACGTCAGCATCGACATCGATGTCCTCGATATGGCCCTCGTGCCCGGTTGCGTCTCGGCCGAGCCCGATGGGCTCACCTATCCCGAACTTCGGGAGACGCTTGTCGCGCTGGCCGAGCATGCGGACGTCGTCGGCTTCGACCTGGTCGAGGTGAACCCGCTCCTCGACGTGGGGACGGGGGTGACGTCGTATCTCGCCGCCCACACGATCGTCGAGTTCCTCGGCCACATCTGCGCCCAGCCGCGCTGGCTCGCCCGCCGGGCCGAGCGCCAGGAGGCGGCTCTCGCCCGTCGAGCCGCTGGCGACGGAGGACGCCCTGGCGTGGCGAGAGCCGAAGGTGATCGGCGATGAGCGCGCCGATCGTCGACTGCCACGTCCACCTCTACCGCTCCGCCGAGGAGGGCGAGCGGGGCAAGGTCGGCTACGAGATCTGGGAGTACGGGCCCTTCGACGGCGTCCGCTTCAGCGCGGCGTCGGGGGACGTCGAGAGCGCCATCGCGGCGATGGAGACAGCGAAGGCGAGTTGGGTCGTTGTCACGAACCTCCACGACGTCCCCCGGGCCGGTGTTCCGCCCGCCGAGGACCTCCGGGCCTTCAACCACTGGCTCTGCGATCTGGCGGCGCGGGACCGACGCTTCGTCCCGCTCATCGCGGTCGACCCGAACAAAATGTCGGTCGAGGAGAACGTGCGGCATCTGCGGGAGATGGTCGTCGCCCACGGCGCCCGTGGGATCAAGCTTCACCCGCCGCTCCAGCGTCTCGACTTTGCCGATCGGCGGCTCTGGCCGCTCATCGAGGCCTGCGTCGAGCTCGACGTCGTTGTCCTCTCCCATTCGGGTCCGAGCCGGGACGGGAGCGGCATCGGGGAACCGAACGCCTTCCGGCCGCTCCTCGACGCCTACCCCGACCTGCGGATCGTTCTGGCTCACATGGGCGGCGCCGCTTGGCGGCAGCTGCCCGGGATGGCCCGGGACTATCCGAGCGTCATGTTCGACTGCTGCGAGATCGTCCACTGGCTCGGGGCGCCGAAGGCACCGTCGATCGAGGCGTTCGTCGAGCTCGTCCGGGCGGTTGGGGTCGAGCGGGTGATGATGGGCTCGGACTTCCCCTGGTACGACATCGACGCGACGGTCGAGCGGATCCGAGCCCTCCCCGGCCTGACCGACGGCGAGCAGGAGGCGATCCTCGGCGGGAACGCGGTCCGATTCTTCAGGCTCGGAGCCTAGCGATCGAGGGGCGGCATCTGGCCGGACCCGGTCCGGTGCGTCACTCGGAGCCGCCCGGCCCCCGATAGTCGAGGCCAGCCGAGCCGGCGACGAGCCGGAGCGTCGAGCCGTCGATCCCGAAGACGACCGCCCCGGCGCCAAGAACCGCCAGAACCGCCGCCTCGACCTCGCCGGCCGGCCCGACGCAGGCGCGCTTCGTGAGGACGGGGTCCCCGAAGCGGATGCGATCGCCGTCGACCTCGTACGACCCGCCGCCGCTGTTGCAACCCGTCTCGACAGCGAGCCGCCCGTTGGCCTCGAACCGGAGGCGGGCGACGACCCCCGCCGGGACGCTCGAGACCGTCTCGCCGGTCAGGATCGAGGTGAGCACCCACTCGGTCCCCATGAGCGGGAGATCGGGCTCGAGGATCCGCCCCTCGGCCATGGTGATGACCGTCGTATCGACCGACAGGGTGAGCTTCTCGCCGTCGAAGGTAACGACGGGACGGCGACCGAGGAGATCGAAGAGCCAATCGTCCTGGGCGTGACGCGCCGGATCGCAGCCGATCTCGGTGACGGCCGCCTCCGTAACGAGGAGGACGTCGCCGTCGAGGCGGTACTGCCCCCCGAGCTGGTTGCAGCCCGCCGAAGCACCGATCCGCCCGTCCCGGAACTGGAGCCGAACCTGGGTCCCGGGAACGAGGACGTGCTCCCGGCCGTCGACGAGGACCTGGGTCGAGAGGAAGGTGTGACCGTCGAGGCCAGCGGCGGTGGAGCCGTTGGCGTTTCCCGCCGGCGGGGTGGCGGGGCCGCTCGGTGGGGCCGATGGACCGCCTGGCGAAGCGCCGGGCCCGCCGCCGCAGGCCGCGGCGAACAGGACCCACAGCGCCGCCAGCATCGAGGCCCAATAGACAGGCCCGGTCGAGAGGAGGCAGTGCTCTCGTCGAGGCTGGGATGATCGGCGCACGAGGTGCATGATCGGATCCTCTTGGCACGGTCGTTGTCGCCCTTCGGGACGCCGCACCGGTTCCTCGGGTTCCCGACCGATGTCGTGCCGCACCCATCCCGCTCCGCGGGTCGACACGACGCTCCACACCTGCTAGACTCAATGCGTACATTTCTTGCTGCAAATCTTTGCAGCACCCTATGCCCCGCCACGACAGGGGAGCGACCAATGACATCCATCCTCACTGCGGCGTCCCAACCCGCTCGGCCGGCTCGGATCGTGGCGATCACCGAGACGATGCGGATCGGCGTCATGTCCGGCCCCCGCGCCGTCGAGCTCCGCGAGATCGCCACGCCCACTCCCGGCCCCGGCCAGGTCCTCGTCCGGCTGCGGGCCACCGCCATCTGTACCTGGGAGCAGCGGACGTACACGGGCGCCCAAGAAAACCGCTTTCCCTTCCTCGGCGGCCACGAGATGGCCGGCGAGGTCGTCGCCCTCGGCCCGGGCGTGACGAACGATCTTGCGGTCGGCGACCGGGTCGCCCTCGGCCCCTCGTCCTGCGGCCGCTGCCACTGGTGCCTCACCGGCCAGGATCGGGCCTGTGCCCTCCACTACTCCTCGGCCGTCCAGTACGGCGACGTCTGGGGACCCGGCGGCTTCGCCGAGTACAAGGTCCAGCCGGCCGACGGCTGCTACGCCATCGGCGACGCCGAGTTCGACGTCGCCGCCCTCGCCGAGCCTCTGTCCTGCGCCCTCCACGCCACCCGACTCCTCGACGTCCGGGTCGGCGAGGACGCCGTCGTCATCGGGGCCGGGGTCATGGGCCTCATGAACGTCGTCGCCCTCAAGAAGCGCGGAGCCCGGGTCATCGTCAGCGAGATCGACCCGGCCCGCCTCGAGCTCGCCCGTCGGATGGGAGCCGACGAGACGATCGACGCCTCGGCGACCGATCCCGTCGAGCGGGTCAAGGCCCTCACCGAGGGTCGCGGCGCCGAGGTCGTCATCGCCGCCATCGGGGCGGCAAAGGCGAACGAGCAGGGTCTGGCGATGCTCGCCCAGCGCGGTCGGTACGTCCTCTTCGCCGCCGCTCACCCGGAACCGCCCCTTACCGTCAGCCCGAACGACTTCCACAATCACGAGCGCGGTGTGTTCGGGAGCGTCTCGAAGGACAAGCAGGACTTCTACGCCGCCGCTCGCCTCATCCGCTACGGCCAGGTCGACCTCCGGCCCCTCATCGACGCCCGCTATCCGCTCGCCGAGCTCCAGGCGGCCATCGAGGCGGCGGTCGAGCCCGGCAGCTACCGGATCGTCGTCACGATGTAGTCCCTCCCCGGGGCCGCCACCGGCGAGTCGGGACGCGGCTTCGGGAGCTCGGCCAAGGAGGAACAGCCGAATGAAGCGCCGCATGCATCGCCTCCTCCGGCCCGACGGCCGGATCCTCATCGTGGCCATGGACCACACCGCCTTCATGCAGGAGCCCGTCGAGGGTCTCGTCCACTATGGCCAGACGTGCCGGGCGGTCGTGCCCGCCGGGGCGGACGCCTTTTTGTCGCCGATCGGCTCGATCATCCGCTTCGCCGACGACATCGGTCCCGCGGCTGCCATCGCCTCGGTCGAGACGGCGCCGCCCTTCCTCGAGGTCGCCGTCGAACGGGCCCTCGCCGTCGGCGCCGATGCCGTGAAGTGCATGGTCTACCCGTTCAGCGGCGACGAGTCCGTCCACTGGGCCCAGCGCCTCGCCGCCGACGCGGCTCGCTACGGCCTCCCCTTCGTCGCCGAGCCGATCCCGGGTGGCTTCGCCCGGACCGACCTCCACACCCCCGACAAGATCGCCGCCGGCGCCCGGATCGCCGCCGAGACGGGGGCCGACATCATCAAGACCTTGTACACCGGCGACCCGGAGTCGATGCGGCGCGTCGTCGAGTACGCCATGGTTCCCGTCGTCATCCTCGGTGGCAGCAAGAAGGCGAACGTCCGCGATCTCTACCAGGAGGTCTACGACGCCGTCGTCCTCGCCGGCTGCGCCGGGGTCGCCATCGGCAACAACATCTGGCGCGATCCCGATCCGGCGGCCATCACCCGCGGTCTGGCGGCCATCGTCCACGAGAACCGCTCGGTGGACGAGGCGCTCGAGATCGCGGGCCAGCTCGTCGCCCGCTGACGAGCGGGGCAGGGGAGGGCTGCGCCATGGCCACCGAGACTGCGCCGTCGCCGATCGACCGCTTCGCCGACGATCCCCGCTGGGCCCTCGTCGGGCGGGAGCCGTACCCGCTCCTCATCGGGGGTCGCCTCGTCCCGGCGGCCGACGGGGCCACCTTCCCGGCGATCTCGCCGCGGGACGACCGGCCCGTGGCGATGATCGCCCAGGCCGGCCCCACAGAGGTGGAGGCTGCCGTTCGGGCGGCCCGGATGGCCGTCGACGAGGGGCCGTGGGGCCGAACGACCGCCCGCGACCGCGGTCGAGCCCTCCTCCGGATCGCCGACCTCCTCGAACGACACGCCGACGAGCTCGCCTTCCTCGAGGCGATCGACGCCGGCAAGCCGATCACGAGCGTCCACGAGAGCGACCTCGCCATCAGCCTCGACGCCCTCCACTACTTCGCCGGCCGAGCCCGGACGAGCCGCGGTGCCGCCGCGGAGATGCCCGATGCCGCCGTCGTCCACCACGAGCTCCTCGAGCCGATGGGGGTCGTCGTCGAGATCCTGCCCTGGAACGGGCCCCTCTGGACGGGCGTCCAGCGCCTGGCCGCTATTCTCGCCGCCGGCAACGCGGCGATCGTCAAGCCGGCCCAGCTCGCCTCCCTCGTCTTCATGCGGGTCGCCCAGCTCCTCGTCGAGGCCGACCTGCCGCCGGGGGTCGTGAGCGTCCTCGCCGGCCCGGGCGGCGCCGTCGGCGAGGCCCTCGTCCGGCATCCGGGCGTCGACATGGTGTCGCTGACCGGTGGGATCGAGTCCGGGGCCCGGGTCCTCGAAGTCGCAGCCCCGACCGTGAAGCGGGTCAGCCTCGAGCTCGGCGGCAAGAACCCGAACCTCGTCTTCGCCGACGCCGATCTCGAGACGGCCGTCTTCTGGAGCGCCCTCGGGGCCTTCGCGAACACCGGCCAGATCTGCGTCTGCGGCTCGCGAATCCTCGTCGAGCGGCCGCTCTACGACGCCTTCGTCGAGCGGCTCCGGGTCGCCGCCGAGGGCTTCGTCGTCGGCGATCCCCTCGATCCGGCGACGCAGCTCGGTCCGGTCATCGCCCGGAGCCACGCGGCGAAGGTCTGGGAGTACATCGAGATCGGCAAACGCGAGGCGCGGCTCGTGACCGGCGGCGCTCCCTACACCGACCCGGTCCGTGCCGCCGGGCCCTACATCCCGCCGACGGTCTTTGCCGACGCACCGCCCGGCTGCCGGATCGCCCGCGAGGAGATCTTCGGCCCCGTCGTCGCCGTCCTTCCCTTCGAGACCGAAGACGAGGCGATCGCGATCTCGAACGACACGACGTACGGCCTCGCCTCGGGCCTCTTTACCCGCGACCTCGACCGCGCCTGGCGGGTCGCCCGGCGACTGAAGGCTGGCCAGGTCTACGTGAACCAGTGGTTCTCGCCCGGTGTCCTCGAGGCGCCGTCCCACGGGTACCGGCGCTCGGGCTATGGGGGGGTCGGGATCGAGAAGTACATGCAGTCGAAGAACGTCTTCTTCCGGGTCGCCGAGGGACGCCCGGGCTGAGGCCCTAGGGCGGAGGTCCGGCGACGGCCCCGCCGCCGGCGATGGCCCGACGACGCCCCCAGCGAGACCGGGCGAGCGCTCGGCGGGCTCAGCCCACCTCCCGGCCTTCGGCCACTTCCCGGCCGAGTCGGCCAGCGCGACGGAGCTGGGCGATGAGGAGGCCGGCGATGACGAGGAGGACGCCGACGACCATCGGCGGCGTCCCGACCTCGCCGAAGATGACGATGGAGCCGACGAAGCTAAAGACGATCGCCGCCGCGCTGACGACGTTCGTCGAGGCGACCGTCGTGTAGCGAACGGCGAGGGCGAGGGAGGCGAGGGCGAGGGCGTTCGCCAACCCCGCGGCGAGGACGACGCCGACCGTCGCCAACGAGAGGCCACCGAAAACGGCCCCGGGTTCGAGGGCTTCCCGGGCACCGATGATGGCAGCCAGCGGCGCAAGACCGCCGACGCTCGAGCCGGCGAGGGTGACGAAGAGGAGGGGGCGGCGCTTCTGGACGACGCGGGTCAGGGCGTTCGCGGCCGCGTAGCACGACCCAGCCGCCACGGCGAAGAGAAGGCCGAGGGACCAGAGCTCGGACAGCCCGCTCGTCTGAGCGACGCCGATGGCGGCCAGGCCGGCGACGATGACGGCGGCGCCGATCGCCTGCTCCCGGGTCGGTGGCTCTCGGAGGGAGACGGTGCTCAGAACGAGGCCGCCGAGGACCGACCCGGCCTGGATGCCGCTCACGGTCACCCCGAGGCCGGCCGTGACGAGGGCGAGCTGGTAGGCGATGTTGCCGAGGACGAGGCTGACGGCGCCCGAAGCGAGGAGGACCCAGACGAGGTCGCGCCCGAGGAACTCGGGGTGGCCAGGACGGAACTCGACGGCACCGGAGCGAAGGACGACGAGCCAGGCGATGACGGCGACGGGGACCTGGCGGAGGAAGGCGCCGAGGACGGGGTCCACCTCCGGCGCGGCGGCGCGGAGGGTGATGTTGACGACGGTGTACGAGGCGGCGGCGAGGAGGGCCCAGCGCTCGCCGCGGCCGATGTGCGGCAGCATCAGCCGGCCATCCCGCCCTTCGCCGCCAGGAACGGATCGTCGGCAACGGCAAGCGACGGCCCGGGCAGGGCCCGGGCCGTCGCCGCGTGGGGAGGGCGGTTCCCGCTTACTGCTGGGCCCCCGGGCTCGGGCTGGGTTCGGGGCAGGGGCCGTAGGGCTGGAAGACCGCCGAGCCGCACTGATCGGTCACGTACTGCGGCGCTGCGCCGAAGAATGGGAAGGCGCCGACGAGGCAGATGACGAGGTAGACGACGAGGAGGCGGATGGGGCTCGTCCCGCGCCTGATGAGCCACCAGGTCAGGAGGACGAGACCGAGCGGCAGGAGACCCGGGAAGATCTTGTCGAGGAGATCCCGCTGGATGTTCAGGCGCTCGGCGCCGACCGTTACCGTCGGGGCGACGTAGAGGGCGACGAAGGTCGCGGCGAGGGCCCCGAGGACGAGGTTCCCGAGGACACCGGCCCCGGTGATGAGCCGGTCGAGGGCCCCCGAGCGGAGCATGTCGGTCACGAACTCGCGGCCCCGCTGCCAGCCCTGCATGTAGAAGAAGTAGGCGAGGAAGAGAATCGCCGCCACCTCGAGGACGATGTAGACGATCGCCCCGAGAGGGTTGCCGGTCAACTGCGAGAGATCGGGCTGCGTCCCTGCCGCGGCGCTGATGCCGGCGATGCCGATGCCCAAGGCGAGGAGGAGCGGGGTGACCGTGCCCTGGCTGA
Organism: Chloroflexota bacterium; assembly: GCA_042408535.1. GTDB lineage: Bacteria > Chloroflexota > Limnocylindria > Limnocylindrales > CSP1-4 > BPIH01. The sequence continues at coordinate 18,161 of JBHORA010000027.1, forward strand.
TCGTGTCCCCGATCCCGGCCAGGGGCCCCATGAGGCCCGACTTGATCGAGTTGATGGCGTCGTCGTCGATGTCGGCCCCGTTCGCCCGCTGCTCCTCCATGGCGATGACGGCACCGTGGATGACACCGCCGACGTTCGGTTCGGTGTTGAAGAAGACGAGGTGTCGCTTGAGGGCCGCCGAAATCTCTTCGGGGGTGTGGTAGAGCTTTCGGATGATCGGCGTCATGGCGTGGGCGAAGGCCGTCGCCTGAAGCCGCTCGTAGTTGTAGCAGGCGTGGGAGAAGAAGGTCCAGAGGACCCACGACCAGATGACGTCGCGGCGGGTGATCTTGCCGCCGGCTGCTTCGGCTTGGGCGGTCATGGCTAGGCCTCCGATCCGGACTTCATCTCGCTGGCCACCTGCTTCGTGGCGGCCGTCGCCGCCAGGGCGGCACCCCGCTCCCGCTGGCCAACGAAGTAGACGTGGAGATAGGCGAGGACGAGGCCGATGGCGCCGATGATGACGATCGACAGCGATCGGTTCGAGGCGACCATCATGAGGTAGCCGAGGAAGAAGTAGGGAATGACGGCGCCCCGGAAGATGAAGCGCATGTTCATCGCGATGCCGATGGCAGGCAGGACACCGCCGGCGACGGCGAGCCCGTTCAGCACCCAGATCGGCAGGGCGTTCAGGATGTCGGTCACGAAGCCGGTGCCCAGGTACGCCGCCAGGAAGACCGGGACGAAGGTGATGAGAAAGAGGTAGATCTGGGGATAGAGCCAGTTCGCCCTTGCCACCTCCCCGATGTTCGCCTCCTCCGCCTTCCGATCGGCGTAGTGGACGAAGACGACGTTGCCGGTCATCCGGGCGTTCCAGATGACCGTCCCGAGGAGGCCGATCGGCACCGCCAGGGCCAGGGCGGCGCCGTAGTCGAGGTTCCCGGCCAGAGCGAGAGTCGTCCCGACCCAGCCGGCGAGGGCCGGATCACCCGGGATCGCGCCGCCAGCCGAGATGAAGCCGAGATAGATGAGGTTGATGGCCGCCCCGATGAGGGTCCCCTTCGCCGGATCGCCGAGGATGAGGCCGACGAAGAAGCCCGCCACGAGGGGCCGGTAGAGGGTGAAGAAGCCCATGCCGAACAGCCACGGCCCCTGGGCCATGTAGTAGCCGAAGCCGATGAGGGCCGCCTGGACGAGGCTGACCGTGATCTCGTGCCCGCCGTCCTGGGCGAGGACGGCGGCCGGCAGCATCGCCAGGAGGCCGGCTGCGACGAGGGCGACGCCGACGATGCGGCGGATCGGTATGCGCATCCTTTCCTCCTCCTGCAAGGTGTGGGACGGAGTGCCTCAGGTGCCTTTGTCGAGGCTGGCGAAGGCGACGCCCCGGTCGTCGGGGACGATCCGCAGCTCGACCCGCGTTCCGGAGCGCTCGAGGGCTCGCATCGCCTCGAGCTCCTCGGCGTTCGCCGAGATGTTCTTGTAGAGGGGCTTGCGCCCCGGTCCGGCACCGATCCCGCCGACGTTGAGGGCGTCGAACGGGACACCGGCCTCACGGAGCCGGAGCGCGGTGATCGGGGACCGCATGAGGACGAAGACCTGCTCCTCGTCGCTCGCCGCCCGGGCGACGCGCTCGATCCCATCGGCGAGGCCGTGGACCTCCACCGGCACGCCGGGTGGTGCCGCGAGGGTGAGGACCTCGGACAGGAAGGCGTCCTGGGCGGTCCGGTCGTCGACGATGATGATCCGGTCGGCCCCAACGGCCTTCAGCCAGACGGCCACGACCTGGCCGTGGATGAGTCGGTCGTCCACGCGAACGAGTTTCAACGCCATCCAGCCCTCCACGCTCCTGCCTGGGTCAGTCGGTCGTGGGCCGCCACGGGACCGACGGCGCACACCTCCGGGTGCGGTCGGGATCCGGCCTCACGGTCGTCATGGGGTTCGCTCGGCGACTCGGGTCCGCTCGGCGCCGAGGCGGCGAACGGCGACGAGGTTGTCGCGGCCGGCGGCGACGAGGCGGTCGATGGCGGCGTCGTCGAGCGATTCGAGGGAGGTCGCCGCCTCGATGAGGATGGCCAGGTTGATGCCGGAGACGAGGACGAGCCCCGGGCGATCCCGGGCCACGACGAGGGCGACGTTGTGCGGCGTGCCCCCCCAGAGGTCGGTCAGGAGGAGGACGGGCTCGTCCGGGTCACCGAGGGCCTCGACGAGCCGTGCCTGGAACGACTCGGGGGAGTCGGTCGGCTCGAGGGGGACGGCGACGACGTTCGGGAGCTGACCGCAGATGAGTTCGGCGCTGGCGAGGAAGCCGCTCGCGAGCGCGCCATGGGCCGCGAGGACGATCCGGAACTCCGCCACGTTGTCCGCTCCCTCGTTCGGCCGTCGACCCCGTCGACCCCGTCGATCCCGGCTCGCCGACGGTCGGGCGATCGACCGGTCCTTGGTGAGAATATTCGCGTGGAATTCTTGCAGCCGGGCACATCATCTATACTCCCTCCGGACCACCGCTGTCAAGTTTAGGGGGCGAAGAGAACGATGCAGGCGGCACGTGTCGGTCGGGCTCGCCTCGGCGGAAGCGATCGGGAGATGATGCGGCTCGTCGCCGAACTCTACTACCTCCGCGATCTGACGCAGCCGGAGATCGCCCGCTTGACGGGCTTTTCGGTTTCGAAGGTTTCCCGACTCCTCGCCCAGGCGAGGGCGCTTGGGGTCGTCCGGATCAGCGTCGAGCCGTCGACGGCCGTGGAACCGCCCGTGGCGAAGGCCCTCGCCGAGCGGTTCGGCGTCGAGGTCCACGTCACGCCGGGCGGGGATCCGCATCCGTCCGTCGCTGCCAGATTGTGCGGTGTCGGGGCGGCCGAGGTCATCGCCCGCGAGCTGCCGAGGTCGGGCGTCGTCGGGATCACCGGTGGCTACACGGTCGGCGCCCTTGTCTCGGCGCTGCCCCGCCTCGAGCGACCCGAGCTGACCGTCGTCCCCCTCGTCGGCGGCTGGGATACCCGGAACCCGCACCTCGACTGCAACGAGCTCGTGCGCCGCTTCGCCGAGCGTCTCTCGGCCGACGTCCGCTTCCTCCATGCGCCGGGGATGCTCGACTCCGAGGAGACGAAGCTGGCCCTCCTCCGGGACAGCGGGATCGCGGCGACGACCCGCTACTGGGAGCGGCTCTCGCTCGCCATCGTCGGCACGAGCGGTGGCCCGCTCGCCCGGCCGGGCTATGGCACGGTCATGGATCGCCTCGACGAGGCAGGTCGGCGTCGGCTCGCCGAGAAGGAGGTGGTCGGCGACCTCGGTGGCCATCTCTTCCGGCGCGACGGCTCCTTCGTCGACGACGAGTGGTCGAGGCGGACGATCGCCATCCCGATCGAGCTCCTCCGGCGAACGCCGCGGGTGGTCCTCGTCGCCGCCGGTTCGAACAAGGTCGAGGCGATCGCCGGCGCCCTCCGTTCCGGTCTCGTCCATGTCCTCGTCACCGACCGCCCAACGGCGGAGGCGGTCGTCGAGACGGTGGAAAAGGCGGATCTCTCGGCCGGGAGGCGGACCCGGCAGCCCTTGGCAGCGCGACCCTGACTCGGGTCAGCGCCTGCCGGCTGGCGAGAGCGAGCTCGAGGAGAGGGCGAGCTCGAGACGAGGGAGGACGTCGGCGACATCGTCGACGACCACGACGCTCGCGAGCTCGGCTCGCTGCGGGACGAGCCAGCGCCAGAGTGCTCCGAGCCAGTGGCGCCATTCGCTGCCGACCAGGAGGAGGTGGGCACGTCGCCCCGCGATCTGCCAGGCGAAGGCGGCTTCGGCGAGGCTGCCCGGGCCGGGTCCGATGACGAGGATCGCCGGCAAGCCGCCGAGGGCGGCGCACTGAGCGTAGGAGTCCGGCATCCAGTGGATCTCCGTCAGCCACGGTGCGGGCTCGGCCGACCAGCTCCGGACCGGCAGGCCGATGGCTCGGCCCCCGACCGCCGCGGCTCCTGCCGCCACGGCCGCGACGAGGTCGCCGTAGCCGGTCGAGACGACGGTGTAGCCATTCGCAGCGAGGAGCGAACCCAGGTGTTCCGCTGCCTCGAGGGACGAACGGCCAGCTGGCCACCCGAGCCGGGCGAGGACGGCGACGGGCACTCGCTCGCCCGGGCCAGCGCCCGACCGAAGAGGAATGGGGTGCGCTCCGACTCGTTCGGCGATCATCGGCGACGGTCCTTCGGTCACTGCGAATCCTGACACAAGATTCGTTGCGGTGCTGTGCCGTGACCGGGATCGGTGCCCGCGTTCGTCCCCCGAAGGGCACGCCGAGACCCCGGAGGGTCTCGGCGGAGGGGAGGAGGGTGTGCGGGGGAGGTCCGGCACCGGCGACGACTGGTGCGCAGCCGGGGAGCCTCTCGGCTCCGTCGCCGGTGCAGCATCGTGCCCGCAGCGACTGGAACGATACTCGATCGGTCTCGGAGGCGGGGCGGCCGGATGTCACCCCCTCGACGGGCCGGGGGTCACGAAGCGGCCGGTCCGACGAGATGCCGGCCGGCTGGCGGACGGCGGCGAGCGAGGAGCGTCGTGTCCCGATGGCGGCGGGCCGACAGCAGAACCAGGGCGTCTGCCCGCGAGGTTCGAGGCGACGAACGGCCGGAGGGTTGGGCCCCTCCGGCCGAAGATCATTCCCCCGGCGCGCTGGCCGGCGTACGGGAATGATAACGGGCCAGCTGCCGATCCGTTACGGAGGCGCCCTTCGCACCGAGCGGCTCCCAGGTGCCGTCGAATCCGAGGGCGGTCGACCGGCTAGCATACTGGCGACCAACGCCGGGGGACGGCCCTCCGAGCCGCGTGTCCCTCGGCGACCCGCAGACCGTCAGCGTCCGATGATCCAACCGGGGGCGGTGGCCACTGCCCCCCAAGGGGGTTGCCATGAGCCTCGTCCTCGACAACCTGACGAAGCGCTTCGGGACGACCGTCGCCCTCGACGGCGTGAGCTTCGAAGCACCGGCTGGCCAGATCTTCGGTTTCCTCGGCGCCAACGGTGCCGGCAAGACGACGGCCATGCGGATCGTTCTCGACATCCTCAAGCCCGACGAGGGACGGGTGACCTGGCGGGGGATCCCGACCGATACCCTACCCCGGAGTACCTGGGGCTACCTCCCCGAGGAGCGCGGTCTCTACCCGCGGATGAAGGTCCTCGACCAGCTCGTCTTCATCGGCGTCCTCTTCGGCCTCACCCGACGCGAGGCGGCCGCCCGGGCGAAGGCGTGGCTCGCCCGCTTCCGGATCGCCGACTACGCCGACCGCCGGGCCGAGGAGCTCTCGAAGGGGAACCAGCAGAAGGTCCAGGTCATCGCCGCCATCCTCCACGATCCGGAGATCCTCCTCCTCGACGAACCCTTCTCCGGGCTCGACCCGGTGAACGCCAACCTCCTGAAAGAGGCCCTCCTCGAGCTGAACGCCCGGGGCCGGACCATCGTCTTCTCGACCCACCAGATGGACCAGGTCGAGGAGCTCTGCCACTCGGTCGCCATCATCGACCGCGGTCGGCTCGTCCTGGCGGGTCCCCTCAGCGAGGTGAAGCGCTCGACCGGCAAGCGGGTCGTCCGGATCGGCGCCAGCGATGGACGCCTCGACTGGCTCGCCGAGCTCGACGGCGTGCGGGTGACCAGGCTCGGCCAGGACTACACCGAGGCCGAGGTCGCCGCCGGTCGGGACCCGGAAATCGTCCTCGCTGAGGCCCTCCGGCGCGGCGCCTACGTGACCCGCTTCGAGATCGGCGACCCCTCCATCGAGCAGATCTTCATCGAACGGGTCGGGCGGCCGCCCTCGGAGGACGAGGGCCGCCTCGCGCCAGCTGCGTCCGCCGGGGAGGTGGAACGATGAACCCCGCCCGAGACCTTCGGAACATCGGTGCCGTCGCCCGGCGGGAGTTTTTCGCCCGGGGCGCGACGAGGACGTTCGTCTTTTCCACGGTCGTCCTCGTCCTCCTCGTCTCCGGCGTCGCGCTCTCCCCGATCATCGTCCGCTTCTTCGGCGACCAGGCCGGGACGGACCGGATCGCCCTCGTCGGGGATGCAGCGCCGCCGTCCCTCGACGTCCGTGGCACCCTCGAGCGGCTCCTCAACGCGTCGGCCATCGTCGCCCCCGGGACGAGCCGTCCGGGGACGAATGGCCGCCCGGCCTTCGAGGTCGACGCTGTCGCCACGGCCGACGAGGCCCAGCGGGGCGTCGAGGAGGGCAGGTACGACGCTGGCCTCGTCCTCGGTCGTTCGGCGAGTGGCGACCTCGCCTTCACCCTCTACACGAAGGCGCTCCCGACGAGCCGTCTGCCCCAGCTCCTCCAGCAGGCGGCGGCCGCCATCGTCATCGGCGATCGCCTCGATCGGCTCGGGATCTCGCCGAGCCAGGCGGCCGGCCTCTTCGCTCCACCAACCTTCGAGGTCCGGCGCTGGGACGCCGAGACGGGCTGGGCCGAGCGACCCGACACAACCGACACGGCGGAGGCGATCGTCGGAGCGTCGATCGCCGGCACCGCCCTTGCCGTCTTCATCCTCCTCGCCATCGTCCTCTACGGGCAGTGGGTGGCGATGAGCGTCGTCGAGGAAAAGACGAGCCGGGTTCTCGAAGTCATCCTCGGGGCGGCGACGCCGTTCCAGCTCCTGGCCGGCAAGGTCATCGGCGTCGGCGGACTCGGTCTCCTCCAGTATCTGGTCACCGTTGTGCCGGCCGCCCTCATCCTCGTCTTCCAGGACCAGATCGCGGCCCTCGTCCTCGGCCAGGAAGGGGGCGCCAATCTGCCGACCTGGCTGACCCCGGGGATCCTCGTCGCCTTCGGGGTCATGCTCGTCCTTGCCTTCGGGCTCTACGCCGTCCTCTACGCGGCCGCCGGGTCGCTCGTCAGTCGCCAGGAGGACGTGAACACCGCCGTCGCCCCGCTGTCGCTCGTTTCGACGGTCGGCTATGTCGTCTCCGTCTGGGCGGCCTCGGGGGTCGTCGACCTCCGGTCGCCGCTCATCGTCGTCCTCACCCAGGTCCCCTTCCTCGCCCCGTACTTCGTCCCCTCGCGGCTCGCCTTCGGGACGATCAGCCCTGCCGAAGTCGTCCTCGCCGTCGTTCTCCTCCTCCTGTCGATCCCGGTCGCGATCTGGTTCGCCGCCCGGCTTTACGCAGCGGGGATCCTCATGTACGGGCAGCGACCGGGCCTGCGGACCCTCCTGGCTGCGCTCCGGGGGGCGTGACGGGGCTCGCCCTCGCTCGGGGCGGACGACTGGCGTCGCTCCGGCCGAAGGTCCCTTGACGAGCGCCGCGACGGTGGACGTTCTGGCGGATCGGCTAGGATCGGACGATGCCAGTCGAACGAGCAGCGCGGTGGGCGGGAGCGGGCGGAGGGCGGCGCCGGGTCGTGCCGGAGCCCCTCGCCCACGTCCCGGCGACCGACCTTGATCCTGAGCACGACCCAGGGCCGGAGGTGGCGGCAGCGCGGGCAGCCGAGGTCGAGGATGCGGCGACGACGCCGATCGTTGTCCCGGGTGGTGGCGAGGTCCGGATCGGCACGGCCTCGTGGACCGATCCGACGATGGTCGCGCCGGGTGTCTTCTACCCGGCCGACGCCGACACGGCCGAGGAGCGCCTCGCCTACTACGCCTCCCGGTTCCCGGTCGTCGAGGTGGACGCGACCTACTACGCCCTCCCGTCGCCCCGCACGGCAGCCCTCTGGGTCGAGCGGACGCCGCCCGATTTCGTTTTCGACATCAAGGCCTTCGCCCTCTTCACCGGCCAGCCGAGCGAGGTCAGCCGCCTGCCGAAGGTCGTTCGGGCCGAACTGCCGGCCGAGCTTGCCGAGCGGCCCCGGATCTACGGCAAGGATCTGCCAGCCGAGCTCCTCGACGCCCTCTGGGCGATGTTCCGGGAGGGGATCGCCCCCCTCGTCGAGGCCGGCCAGCTCGGTGCCGTCTTCCTCCAGTATCCGCGCTGGGTCTCCACGTCCTCCGAGGCCCGGGCCGCGATCGCCGAGGCGCGCGAGCGCCTCGCCGGGCTCCCGGTCGGGGTCGAGTTCCGGAACGCGACCTGGCTGAACGAGAAGAACGCCGAGCGGACGCTCCGCTTCCTCGAGGAGATCGGGGCAGCCCTCGTCGTCGTCGACGAGCCGCAGGGGTTTCGCAGCAGCGTCCCTCCGGTCGTCGCCACGACGAGCCCCGAGCTCGCCGTCGTTCGCTTCCATGGTCGGCGGTCGGCGACCTGGGAGGCGACGGGCGTCCCGCCGGTCGAGCGGTTCCGGTACCTCTACCGTCGCGCCGAGCTCGAGGAGTGGGTACCCCGGATCCGGGAGATCGCCCGCGGGGTCCGGGCGACGCACCTCCTCATGAACAACTGTTACGCCAACTACGGGGCGACGAACGCTCGCGAGCTGGCGGCCCTCCTCGCCCGGGATCTCGGCCGGGTGGCAGGGACGGAGGCGGACGTCGACCCGGGGGAACGCGGGGCCTGACGCCGATCCTGGCGCCGAGGAGAGGCTCCTCCGACGGGCTGCTGGGTCGGCGGTGTCCGCGAATCGGGGCCCCTGCCGTTGTCCAGGCGCCCAGCCGCCGGGCTGACCGGCTCACCGGCGTCTTACGGAGCGCTGCCGAGTCCGCCCTCGTCGCCGGAAGTCCCGTCGTTCGGCCCGGTGGCGTGAACGCCTCCTGGCGTCGCGCCGCTCCCGACCTCGAGATCGGCCGTCATTGTGCGCTCGGTGAGGCTGGTGATCTGGAGTTGTACCCCGACCGTCGTCTCGTCGCTGTACTGGCAGCGGCCGAGGAGGCTCGTCTCACCGAGATCGGTGACGATCCCGGTGCAGGTTCCGATGGTCGGCGCGTCCAGGACGAGCCGGGACGCTCCGGCTGGATCACGGCTCGAAGCGAGGAGGATCTGGAGGGTGCCGTCCGGCGGGCCCGTGAAGCGACCCTCGATGAGGAGGACTCGGCCCCCGCCCGTTCGTTCGACCCCGATGGTGCCCTCGAAGGTCGCCCGGAAGGCTCGAGCCGTCGAGATCGCCGGCGATGGGCTTGCCGCCGGACCGGCGGCCCCACCCCCCGATCTCACGGCTAGGGCCGCCTGGCCGCGGGCCGGCGACGATCCGGCCCGGGCCGCCCATCCGGGTGAGAGGGGTCCTTCGATCGCCCAGGTGGCGACGACGGCGAAGACGGCGGCGGCGAGCCCGAACCCGAAGAGGCGTGCGGCCTCGGGCTCGGTGTCGAGGAGCCGGGCGACGACGAGACCGCCGACGAGGGCGACGGAGCCGCCGTAGATGGCGAGGGCCCACGGTGTCCCCGTGTCGCTCCCCGCGGCGAGCCCGTGGACGAGGGCGAGAACCCAGGCGGCATACGTCGCCAAGTGGAGTCTCGCCCAGGTGCGATAGCCGAGCCACGACCGGAGGTACTGGCTCAGCCAGAGGCCGACGAGGAGGTCGGCGCTGACGATCCCGGCGGCGACCCAGAGTGGCCGATAGCTGATGGCGAGGGGGACGAGAAGCTCGGCGAGGGTCGGGGCCAAGTAGGGATCGAGGAGGAGGGCCAGACCGTGACCGGCGACGGCGACGAGGGCGAGGAGGCTGATGGTCCGATGGACCTCGTTCGTGACGAACCGCGGCCAGGACGCCGAACGCCAGCGGTGATGGAGGACGAGGCCGAAGGCGACGGACGCCGTGGTCAGAAGGAACCCGAGGAGTCCGGTGGCCCGGGCGATGGTCCAGGGCAGCTGGTCGAACATGGCCGTCCTCGTCAAACGGCTTCGATGGTTTCGAGGGAGGGCGTCGCCCCGGGCTCGCTGGCTGGTCGCCCGAACGCTCCTTCGAGTCGAGGGCGCCCTGTCGGAGCGACGTCGCCCGTCTCCGCACCGCTCTCGGTAGCCGCTCGGTCGCCGACGGCATCCACGAAGCGGACGCTGCCGACGTCGTCGATGAAAAGGCCGCTGTAGCCCCACCGACGGAGGAAGGCCGGGGCCCCGTCGGCGCCGAGGAGGAGCGCGACTTTGGCAGCCACCTCGGCCTCGGTACAAGAGGCTGCAGCGACGGTGGCCGACCAGATCCCCGTCGCGGCGGGCTCCCCGGTCCGCGGGTCGACCAGGTGGTGCCGCCAGGCTCCGCCCGCCAGCCAGCGCCGCCGGCCGACACTCGACGTCGCCAGCGCGCCGTCCTCGAGCTCGACGACGAGGGGCTCCGGATCGCTCCCGGCCGCGCCGTTCCCCGGCGGGGCGGCGGGGGGCCGCTCGATCTCCACGCGCCAGGGGCCGCCATCGGGCGATCGGCCGAGGACGGCGAGGTCGCCGCCCGCTTCGACGGCAGCCGCGGGGACGCCGACGGCGGCGAGGAGGGCGACGGCCGCGTCCACGGCCATCCCCTTGGCGATCCCGCCGAGGTCGAGGCGGACGCCGGGGGGCAGCTCGACGGTCCGAGAGCGCCGATCGAGGCGGATACCGCGCCAGCCGCCTCCGACCGGTCGGGGCCGGGCCTCCAGTTCGCCATCTCGGGAGGGCCGTTGCAAACGGTGCTGCCTCTCGGGACGCCGCCCGACCTCGGCCATTGAGGCGGTCGACGGGTCGATCGCCTCACCCCGCCGGAGCGCTTCGAAGGTCCGGTCGTAGCCGAGCGCCTCGAGCCGATCGAGGAGGGTCGGGTCGAAGAGACCGTCGGTGGCAAGGGCCGCGAGGACCGCCGTCTCGACGGCCCCGTAGAGGAGGCGGCCGACGCGTCGCGGTCGGCCAGCCGCCGCGTTCAGCCGGGAGAGCTCGCTCGAGGGGCGGAAGCGGGTGAGACGTGCTTCCCAGTCGGCGAAGAGGTCGGCGGTGACCGAGGCCATCGCAGACCAGGCCGTTGGCACGAGGACGGTCACCGTCGTTCCCATGGCCGGAAAGACCGACCGCTGCCAGCCGTGGGCCTCGGGCCCGCGAGTCTCGGGCCCGAGGGTTTCACGAGCCACCGCTTCGAAGATGGGGCGTCCCGGAGCCGATCCGGAGCCGTGGGGCCGAGGGCGTCATGCCGAGGTCGGAACCGCCGCCGAACGGCAGCGTCTGCCCCGGGTTCGTCGGACCGAGGTCGATGCCCGACCCGGCCCCGCCGACGCTCGAGTTCGTCGGAGGCTGAGTCGTTCCGGCCACGCTGCCGACGGGATGGCTGGCGACGAGGGCGACGAGGGTGCCGAAGGCGGCTAGGCTAATCCCGGCGGCCTGCAGCTGGCGGCGCCTGGCGAGGGGGCGCGGGTCGGATGCGCGGCCGGGAGCCCGCGTGGTGGTGTGGCCCCTGGCGTCCGGCCTCCGGCCGGGAGTCGGTCTCGGGCCGGGAGTCGGTCTCGGGCCGGGAGTCGGTCTCGGGCCGGGAGTCGGTCTCGGGCCGGGGGCCGGGGCGACCCAGGTGCGGTTTTGACGTCGCTCGCTGTCCATGACGGTACGTCCTAACGCCCCTCGCTGACAGGAACATGAGAGCGCCGTCCTCCAGGACGCGGCCGCTGCTCCGCCGGGTTCGCTCTCATGACCGTCTCATCGAGGACGGAGACGATCGCCCGGAACGCAGTTTACGAGTGAGCGGAGATATTTCGAATGCAGCCAGTGCATCGTGCGCCGTCCTGGTCGGCCAGTGACCGGTCATTCGGCGCGGGGTCGGTGGACCCATGCGCCTGAGGTCTCTCCTCGTCGTGCTCCTCCTCGTCGTCGGCGTCGGGGCGGCCGTCGTGGCGATCGTGGGGCCGAGTTTCGGCGCCTCGCCGACCGTCGACTACCTCACGACGACCGTCGCCCGGCGGACCGTAGTCAAGGCCGTCGCGGCGACCGGGCAGGTCGTCCCGAAGGCGACCTACGCCCTCGCCTTCGGCGCCCAGCCGAGGCTCGTTTCCGGCACCGCCGCCGCATCGAGCAGCGGCTCGAGCACCTGGTTGGTGACCGAGGTCGACGTCGCCGTCGGCGATCGAGTCCACAAGGGGGACGTCCTGGCCAAGGCCGACACGAAGGACCTCGAGGTGCAACTCGACATTGCCACGGCGAACTGGCGGGCGGCTCGAACCCAGGAGGCGAGCGCCCAGTCGGCCCTCGACTCGGCGACGACCACGGACGCCAAACGGCAAGCGAACATCGCCCTTTACAACGCCCAGGCGCAGGTTGCCCAGACGCAGCGGACCCGGTCCCAGATCTCTGCCCAGATCGCCGCCGCCACCCTTACGGCGCCCGTCGACGGGGTCGTCACGGCGGTTTCCATCGCCCCGAACGTCCTCGCCCCAAACGGCGACGCGATCGTCATCGAGGCCGGGCCCCTCGAGGTGTCGGCCCAGGTGGCCGAAGCAGATCTGGGTGCCCTCGCCGTGGGCCAGACGGCGACGGTCACCGTGGCTGCCGTCGGCGCGACGCTCACCGGTCGGGTGGAAGCGATTGCCCCGGTCGCCTCGTCGTCGAGCAACACCGGTGTCGTCACCTTCCCGGTTACGATCAGCCTCGAGGACCCGCCGGCCAACCTGGCGAGCGGCATGTCGGTGAGCGTGTCCATCGAAACCGGCCGCGCCGAGAACGCCCTCGCCATCCCGGTCACGGCTCTGACCGGGACGAGCGGCAACGCGACGGTTCGGGTCCTCGACCCGACCGGCCAGGTCGTCGTCCGCCCCGTCGAGATCGGTCTCGTCGGCGACGAGTACGTCGAGATCAAGAGCGGCCTCGGTGAGGGCGAGGTCGTCGTGACCGGCACGGCCTCGAGCCGACAGTCGACGTCGGCGACGGGCGGCTTCGGCGTCGGGTTGCCGGGTGGCTTCGGCGGCGGCCGGTTCGGCGTCCCGGGCCGCTGAGAGGGGTGGCCGATGACGCCTGCACCGCTCATCGACCTCGAGCGGGTCGGTCGGATCTACTCGACGGGCCGGGTCGAGGTCGTCGCCCTGGCCGACATCGACCTGCGGGTCGCCGAGGGTGAGTTCGTCGCCGTGGTCGGTCCCTCGGGTTCGGGAAAGTCGACGCTCATGCACATCATCGGCTGCCTCGACCGACCAACGAGCGGTCGCTACCGGCTCCGCGGAGTCGACGTGGCGACCCTCGACGGCAACGCCCTGGCTCGCCTCCGCGGCCGCTCGATCGGCTTCGTCTTCCAGGCCTACAACCTCCTGCCGCGGACCTCAGCTCTCGAGAACGTGGCCATGCCGCTCCTCTACCAAGGCGTCGGCCGCCGCGAGCGACTCGAGCGGGCGCGGGCTGCCCTCGATCGGCTCGGACTCGCCGGGCGCGCCCACCACACGCCGGCCGAACTCTCCGGCGGTGAACAGCAGCGCGTCGCCATCGCCCGGGCCCTCGTCGCCGACCCCGACGTCATCCTCGCCGACGAGCCGACGGGGAACCTGGCGACCGAGCAGGGCGCCGAGGTCCTCGCCATCTTCCGAGCCCTCCACGAAGCGGGCCGAACGATCGTCATGATCACCCACGACCCGGACGTGGCGAGGGCGGCCAGCCGCCAGGTCCACCTTCGAGACGGTCGCCTCGTCGGATGATCACCGTCGAGCTCGTCCGGCTCGCCCTCCAGCGCCTCGCTGCTGCCCGGCTCCGGACCCTCCTCACGGCTCTCGGCGTCATCATCGGCGTCGCGGCGGTCGTCGCCCTCGTCGGGGTCGGGCAGGGCGCCACGAGGGGGATCACCGCCCGCCTCCAGGGGCTCGGCACGAACCTCCTGACCATCAGTCCCGGCGGCTCCCTGACGGGCTTCACCCGCGGCGCCGCTGGCTCGGCCCGGACCCTCACCCTCGCCGACGCCGACGCCCTCGCTGCCCTGCCGACCGTGGCGGCCGTCGCTCCGGAGATCACGAGTCAGCAGCTCGTCGTCGCCGGCCGGCTGAACACGACGACCCAGATCGTCGGCACGACGCCGGCGTACCAGTCGGTCCGCGCCTACGAGATCTGGCAAGGCTCCTTCCTCACCGACCTCGCCGTCGCCGAGCATCTCCGGGTTGCCGTCCTCGGGGCGACGACCGCCGACGACCTCGGGCTCGGACCCGAGGCGGTCGGCAGCGAGATTTCGATCGGGGGTTTGCCGTTCGAGGTCATCGGCATTCTCCAGCCGAAGGGCTCGGCCGGTCCTTTCAGTCCGGACGACCAGGTCATCGTCCCGATCACGACCGTGCGCCGCCTCTTCAGCTCGAGCGACCTCGTCCGCACCATCGGGGTGAGCGTCGCCTCGCTCGAGGCGATGGACGCGACACGGGCCGAAATCACCGCCCTCCTCCGCCAGCGCCACGGCCTCGATGCGGCGGCCGCCGACGACTTCACGATCCAGGACCAAGCCCAGCTCCTAAGCACGGTCTCGGACGTGTCGTTGACCCTCTCGATCCTCCTCGCGGGGATCGCTTCAATCTCCCTCGTCGTCGGCGGGATCGGGATCATGAACATCATGCTCGTCTCGGTCCGGGAGCGGACTCGGGAGATCGGCATCCGGAAAGCGATCGGGGCCCGGGAGGGCGACATCCTCCTCCAGTTTCTCGTCGAGGCTCTCACGTTGTCGATTCTCGGCGGACTCATCGGCACCGCCGTCGGGGTCGGCGTCTCGGCCCTCATCGGCGCGGTGGCCGGTTGGGGGCTCATCATCAGTCCCTGGACGATCGTCGTCGCCCTCGGCTTCAGTGTTCTCGTTGGTGTCGTCTTCGGCGTCTGGCCGGCCCGCCAGGCAGCTCGGCTCGACCCGATTGTTGCCCTCCGTTACGAGTGAGGACGCCGTCACATCTCGAGTCCGGCGGTTCCGCCGGGCATTGTCCGGAACGAAGCGGACCTTCAGGAACGAGGAGGTGATCGAGTGAGCGCACAGGATGCCGGCAACGAGCGCGGCACCGGTCTGTCGGGGCCCTTCGAGACGGAGGTGGCTCCCATCGTCACTGGTGGCCCCAGGCGCGGCTCCGCCCGGCCGGGACTCGGCGGAGCGACCCTCGTCGTCGCCCTCTGCGTCGCCGTCGCTGGACTCGCCTTTGCCGCCGGGCGGCTGACAGCTCCGACCGTGAGCCGCGCGGCCGCCTTCGGGGGCTTCGGTGGTCGTGGGGGCGGTGGGCAGCCGGGCGCCAGCGGGGCACCCTTCGGCTTCGGGGGTGGCGGGCTCCGATCGCTCGTTCTCCGGGGCACGGTCACCGAGGTGGCCGACGGGCGGCTGACGATCCAGCTCGCCTCGGGGGCGACCGTCGCGGTCGACCTCGGAGCGGCGACGACTGTCCACCGGCAGAGTCCGGCGAGCTCGGGCGACCTCGCCGCCGGGTTGTCCGTCCTCGTGGAGCTCTCAAACGGGGGTGGTTCCAGCGGGCAGGGAGGCGGTCCCGGCGGGGCGGCCGCGTCGCCCGGGCCGAGCGGGGAACGGCAGCTCGGGACAGCGGCCGACATCACGATCCTCAGCCCCTGATCGGCGTCGCGTCAGTCTCTGATCGGCGTCGCGCCGTTCCGAGCGCTGGGTCGAGCGGGCGGGCGTTTCTCGGCAGCCTCGTCTCCCAACCGGGATCCAGCCGGGGTCAGGACGACTCAGCCGTCTCGGCCTCCTGCAAGGGCGCTCGACTCCTGGGCGATGAGGAGTTCGGCCGTTCGCCGCAGGTGGTGCTCCATCGCCGCCGCGGCGGCCTCCGCGTCGCCGGCACGGACGGCGTCGAGGATGGCGAGATGCTCGATGGCGATCGCTTCGAGGGATCGGCTCCGACCGGCCGTCGTGGCGCCGCGGAGGAGGACCATGTCGCGGAGGCTGTCGACGTAGTCGGCGAGGCGCCGATTGCCGGATAGGGAGAGGAGGCGGTGGTGGAAGCCGCGGTCGTGAAGCCAGAGGGCCTGCTCGTCGTTCGCCCTCGCCGCCCGAACCATGCCCTCATACTCGGCCTCGAGGGCCCGGAGCTCGCGCCGGTCGACTCGCTCGACGGCCCGTCGGACGGCGGGGACCTCGAGAAGGAGGCGGAGGTCGAAGACCTCCTCGATGTCGTGGATCGAGTTCTGGAGGATCCGGACCCCGCGGTTCCGTTCGAAACGGACCATGCCCCGCGAGGCGAGCTCGATGAGGGCTTCTCGCACCGGGGTCCGGGAGACGCCGAGGGCGGAGGCGAGGGAGGCGACGGAATGGATGCTGCCGGGGACGAGCTCGCCCCGGATGATCGCCGTCCGGAGGACGTCGACGAGCTCCTGGGCCCGGCTCCGGCGCGGGTCGAGCGGGGCGAGGAAGGAGCGCCGAGCCGGGCCACGGCTCGTCCGTGATCGTGATCGGCCGGCCGGCGAGCGGCTCGCTGGGGCGGTCGTGTCCACGGCTGCATGGTAGCGGAGGGGCTCGCCAGCGGCGGACGGGGAGCGGCCAAGGATGCCGACATCTTGACATGGGCATGTGATCTGTAGCATGCTACGTGCCACCTCCCCCGGCGGCCTGCCGAGGGTGGACGAGCGACGTGAGGAGAGGAGGAATGTCTGCTGACTCGACCGCCCCCGGCCCGTCGAGCGCCCTCGCGCTCGGGCTCGCGGCCTTCGCCCTGAACCTCTTTCTCGTCTCGGTCACCCTGACCGGGCTCGCTCCAGCCGGTACCTTCCCGGTCTTCGTGGCGAGCGGCTTCTTCTACGGGTTCGTCCAGATCCTCGTTGGCCTCCACGAGTATCGGATGGGAAGCTCGTTCCCGGGGCTCGTCTTCGGCTCCTTTGGCGCCTTCTGGATGTCGACGGCGCTCCTCGTTCTGCTCCAGACGACGGGCGTCTTGTCCTTCGGCGACGCGGCCGGCCCGGCGCTCGGGCTCTATTTCGTCGCCTGGACGATCTTTTCCCTCTACCTCTGGATCGGCTCCTTTTCCCTGAACCGGGTCGCCTGGGCGATCTTCACCGTGCTCGTCGTCGCCCTCGTCCTCTTCGATCTGGCCGAGTTCGGTCTCGTGCCCATCGCCTATGGGGCGTGGGTTGGGCTGCTCGACGCCGTCCTGGCCTGGTATCTGTCGGCAGCCCTCGTCTTGAACGAGCTCTTCGGGCGCACCGTCCTCCCGCTCGGCAGCCCGCTCGTCCGGGCCGGCGAGGGGTAGGGGAACGGTGCATCCCGCCGGGCACCGGAGGCGGTGCCGGCGAGCAGTCGTTGGGCGCTCTGGTGGCCGCCATGGTGGCGGCCGCGCGATCGTCGATGCCGGCCGCGGTCGGTCGGAGCCGCGGCCGGCCGAAGTCTCGAGGAGGTGACCGATGCCACCGACGAAGCTCCACATCCTCCACCACGGGGCGATGGGTTGTGACCTAACCTGGCTCCTCCTGAAGCCGGGCCGCAACATCACCGACCGGTACCACATGAACCAGACGGTCGAGTGGGTCGACTGTCCGATCCACACCGTCCTCATCGAGCACCCCGACGGGCTCATCCTCTGGGACACGGGAGCGCCGCGGAACTGGGAAACCCACTGGGCTCCGACGGGGCTCCAGAACTTCTTTCCGTACGACCGCCTGACCGAAGAGCAGTACTTCGACGCCCGGCTCGCCCAGCTGAAGCTCAAGCCCGAGGACATCAAGACCGTCGTCCTCAGCCACCTCCACTTCGACCACGCCGGGAACCTCCAGCTCTTCCGATCGACGGGAGCCCGGATCCTCGTCCAGGCGGCCGAGAAGGAGGGCGCCCTCGGCTTCGAGGGCCCCTTCAAGGGTGCCCACATCAAGGCAGACTACGATGGCGTCCCCTTCGAGACGGTCGAGGGCGACACCGAAATCGCCGATGGGGTCACAGTCCTCTTCACCCCCGGGCACACCTGGGGCACGATGTCGTTGCGGGTGGACCTGAAGAACAGCGGGACGATGATCTTCACCTCCGACGCCATCTACATGCGCGATTCCTACGGGCCGCCACCGGTGGGTGCGGCCATCGTCTGGGACAGCCAGGCCTGGCTGCGGAGCGTCGAGAAGATCCGCTCCCTCGCCGAGCGAACGAACGCGACCGTCGTCTTCGGTCACGACGCCCAGCAGATTCACGAGCTCCGGCGGGCGCCGGAGGCCTCCTACGACTGAGTCGGTCGAGCCATGCCAGAGTTCAGCCATCCCAACGAGACGGTCTTCACCTGGGCCGCCCCGCCGATCAAGTTCGGGCTCGGGGCGACGAACGAGATCGGCTACGACTTGGCGGCCCTCGGAGTCCACCGGGCCGCGATCGTGACCGATCCGGGCGTCGCGGCGACGGGCCTGCCCGGCCGGGTTGCCGACCTCATCGCCGCGGCCGACATCGAGGCGGAGGTCTTCGACGGCGTCCACGTCGAGCCGACCGACGCCTCGATCAACGAGGCCGCGGCCTGGGCCCGGGCCCGCACCTTCGACGGCTTCGTCGCCGTCGGTGGTGGCTCGAGCATCGATACGGCAAAGGCGATGAACCTCTTCGCTACGAACGAGGGCGAGGTCATCGACTACCTGAACAAGCCGATCGGCAACGCCCTGGCCCCGAAGAACCCGTTGCGGCCCCTCGTCGCCGTCCCGACGACCGCCGGGACGGGGAGCGAGAGCACCGCCGTCTGCGTTCTCGACGTCCTCGGCCTGAAGGTCAAGACGGGGATCAGCCACCCGCGTCTACGACCGGCGATGGCCATCGTCGATCCCTTGAATACGGTGAGTGTACCGCCGATGGTGACCGTCGCCGCTGGAATGGACATTCTCTGTCACGCCCTGGAGTCGTACACTGCCCGCCCCTTCGACGCCCGTCCTCGCTATCCGTCCCCGGCCCAGCGGGTCGCCTACAACGGGGCGAACCCGATCAGCGACCTCTGGTCGGCCCACGCCCTCGAGCTCCTCGGGAGATACTTCCGGCGGGCGGTCCACTCGCCGTACGATCTCGAGGCGCGGGAGGGCATGATGCGGGCTGCCATGTACGCTGGGATCGGGTTCGGGAACGCCGGGGTCCACATCCCCCACGCCTGTGCCTATCCGATCGCCGGGATGGTCCGCGACTACCGGCCGGCCGACTATCCGCAGGAGGAGCCGATCGTTCCCCACGGCCTCTCCGTCGTCCTCACGGCGCCGGCGGCCTTCCGCTTCACGTACCCGGCGCAGCCGGAACGACATCTCGAAGCCGCCCGCCTTCTGGGGGGCGATCCGAGCCTCGGGGTCGAGGCCCTCCCCCGGGCGATCATCTCCCTCTGCCAGGACGTCGGGATCCCGAACGGCCTGGCCGCCATCGGCTACGGCCCGGCCGACATCGACGGCCTCGTCGACGGGGCCCTGAAGCAGCAGCGCCTCCTGACCGTCGCCCCGCGCGACGTCGACGGCGAGGCGCTGGCGGCGATCTTCCGGGCCTCGATGACGAACTGGTAGGGCGATGCCCCTCTACGAGTATCGCTGTCGGTGTGGAGGGCGGTTCGACCGCTTCGAGCCGCTCTCCGCAGCGGCAGGACCGGTCGAGTGCCCCACCTGCGGGGAGACCGCGGCGCGGCGGGTCCCGAGTCCCTACGCCCGGCTCGGGCTCGCCGACCCGGGTCCCGACCGGTCCGCCTGGCCAAAAACCTGGGAAGCGGTGGGTCACGGCGATCGGGAGACGATCGCCCGCTGGCAGCGGCTCGTCGAGCGCCGCCTCGAGCTCGAACGGCGCCACCCGGAGCTCGCCCCGCCGCCGCCTGAGCCGGTGGCGTCGCACGAGCACGCCCATCGGCCCGGGTCGCTGCCCGTGCCCCCGCAATCAACCGTGGCGAAGGCAGCGGGTTCCGAGCCCCCCGTCGACTCGTCCCGCCGCGGCCGACCGGAGCGCGGAGGGTGACCGCCGCGCCGCCGGGCGGCCTGGCGCCGGACGCCGTCGCGGCCCTCCGGGCGATCGTCGGCGACCGGCTCCTGACGTCGCCCGTCGACCTCGTGACGTACAGCTACGACGGGACCTTCCTCGAAGGCCGCCCGGCGGCGGCCGTTCTCGCCAGAACGACCGAGGAGGTGGCGGCCGTCGTGCGGGTCTGCGCCGCCCACGGGATCCCGATCATCGCCCGGGGTTCCGGGACGAGCCTGACGGGCGGTCCCGTCCCCGCTTCAGCGGCCGCCCTCGTCCTCGATCTCGCCGCCATGAACCGCATCCTCGAGATCGACCCGGTGGACATGACGGCGACCGTCGAGGCCGGCGTCGTGACGGCGACCCTCGGCCAGGAAGCCGCCCGCCACGGCCTCTTCTACCCGCCCGACCCGGCCTCTCTCTCTGTCTCGACGATCGGCGGCAATCTCGCTTGCAACGCCGGCGGTCCGAGCGGCCTCAAGTACGGCGTCACCCGGGACTACGTCCTCGCCCTCGAGGTCGTCCTCGCCGACGGCCGGATCGTCTGGCTCGGCTCGCGGGCCATGAAGAACAGCTCCGGCTACGCGCTCCACCACCTCTTCGTCGGCAGCGAGGGGACCCTCGGGATCATCACCCGGGCTGTCCTCAAGCTCCTGCCGCGACCGGCCGTCGAGCGGACGCTCCTCGTCGGCTTCGCCTCCCTCGAGGCCGCGGCCGCCCTCGTGACCCGCGTCCTCCGGTCCGGCGTCCTGCCGGCCGCCATCGAGCTCGTCGACCGGGTCTGCCTCGACGCCGTCGATGCGTACCGGCCGCTCGGTCTGCCGGCGGACCTCGACGCCGTCCTCCTCTTCCGCCACGATGGCTCGGCTGCCTCGACGCTGGCCGAGGTCGAGCGGGTGGCGGCGATCGCTCGCGAGGCCGGCGCCGTCCTCGTGCGGGTGGCCGCCGACGAGACCGAGGCGGACGAGCTCTGGCTCGCCCGCCGGGCCGTCTCGCCCGCCCTCGCTCGGCTCCGGCCGAACAAGCTCGGCGAGGACGTCGCCGTGCCGCGGGGGGCGATCGTCGAGATGGTCCGCCGGATCCGCGAGATTTCGGAGCGCCATCGCCTCCCGATCGCGACCTTCGGCCACATCAGCGACGGCAACCTCCACCCGAACATCCTCTTCGACGGCACCGACCCCGACGAGCGGACCCGGATGCTTGCCGCAGCGAGGGACATCTTCCTCGCCGCCCTCGACCT
This sequence comes from Chloroflexota bacterium, assembly GCA_042408535.1. Lineage (GTDB taxonomy): Bacteria > Chloroflexota > Limnocylindria > Limnocylindrales > CSP1-4 > BPIH01. Next base: position 39,031 of record JBHORA010000027.1, read on the forward strand.
TTGCGGGGTCCTTTCGGGCGAGCATGGGATCGGGGTCCTGAAAAAGGAGTTCCTGCCCCTCGCCGTCGACTCGACCGCCTTCGAGCTCATGCGGGCACTCAAGGGTCTTCTCGACCCGCGAGGGATCCTGAACCCGGGCAAGGTCCTCCCCGACGGGGCGGGCCTTGTCCGGCCGCCGGAACGTCCGATCGAGGCGCTCGGGCTGCCCCGCTCGCCGTTCGGGCCGGGAACGGGAGCTGCCCTGGGAACGGGAGCTGCCCTGGGAACGGGAGCCACTGGTGCAGGCCCGGGAGACATGGGCCCGAGAGCGAGCGGTGTCGGCTCGGAGGGAGTGCCGCCCGCTCGTGGCGTGGCCGGCGACGACCAGGGTGACCGTGATAGCGCCGCGACGGTCGCTGCCGCCGAACCGGACCCGCATCCGTGATCGCCCCTCCGCCGCCCGCCGACCCGCTCGCCGGGTTCGACCGACCGCGGGGGCCCCTCGCCGACCTCTTCGACCACCTCGCCGGCGCCGACGCCTGCATCCGCTGCGGCGCCTGCCTCGCCGCCTGCCCGACCTACGCGGCGACCCTCCTCGAGCGGGAGTCGCCTCGAGGGCGCGTCCAGCTCGTCCGGGCGGCCGCCGGGGGCCGGCTCGCCCTCGACGACGACTTCCTCCGCCAGATGTACGACTGCCTCGACTGCCGGGCCTGCGAGCCGGTCTGCCCGGTCGGGGTCCCCATTGGGACGATCGTCCTCGAGGGCCGAGCGGTGGCGCAGCGGCCCGACAACCCCGACCGGCGAGAGGGCCGGCTCTCCCGGGCAGCTCGCCGCCTCCTCCAGCGGGCGATCTTCGGGCGACCGCGCCGGATGGAGTGGCCCCTCGTCCTCCTCCGATGGTGCTACCAGCGGACCGGCCTCCAGCGCCTCCTCCGGGCGAGCCGACTCCTCCGACTCTTCGGCTCCCTCGGTCGCCTCGAGGCGTGGCTCCCGGAGCTGCCGGACCGGCCCTGGCGGTGGCGCTATCCCGACGGCGGCGTCCACCTCGAGCCTGCCGGCCGACGGCGCCTCCGGGCCGCCTACTTCCTCGGCTGCTTCATGAACGCCGTCTTCGCCGATGCCGCCCAGGCGACGGTCGAGGTCCTCCGCCGGAACGGGGTCGAGGTCATCACCCCGGGGGACCTCGTCTGCTGTGGGGCGCCCCAGATCGACCTCGGCGAGGTCGAGATCGCCCGGGACTTCGCCCGCCGGAACATCGCCCTCCTCGAGGCAACCGAGGCCGAGGTCGTCTTCGCCGACTGCGCCGCCTGTTCAGGGATGCTGAAGGAGTACGCCGACCTCCTCGCCGATGATCCCGAGTGGGCCGACCGGGCCCGGGCGATCGCGGCGAAGGCCCGCGACTTCAGCGAGCTCGCCCTGCAGCTCCTCCCCGACGGGCCGCCTCTCGGGCGGGTCGAGCGGGCGGTGACGTACCACGAGCCCTGCCACCTCGCCCACGCCCAGCGGGTCACGGCCGCGCCGAGGGCGGTCCTTCGCGCGATCCCTGGCCTCGAGCTCCGGGAGATGGCCGGTGCCGACGTCTGCTGCGGGTCGGCGGGCGTCTACGCTTTCCGGCGCTGGGACGAGTCGCTCGCTCTCCTCTCGACGAAGGTCGCCAACGCGGCGGCGACCGAAGCCGAGATCGTCGTCACGGCGAACCCGGGCTGCCTCGGCCAGCTCGAGATGGGTCTCCGCCGATCGGGGGGTCGACCGCGGGTCCGCCATCTGTCGCAGGTCCTCCTCGAAGCCTACGAGGCGGCCGAGGCGGGAGACGGGGCCAGGGGAGAGCGGCCGTCCCCGGTCGCGGGGTGAGGTGTCGCCCGCCCGACCGGCCCCGTCAGCGGCCGGCTGCGGCCCGGGCCCGGTGCTCGGCGAAGCAGGCGACGGTCTCGCGGAGGAAGGCTGGGATGTCGTCGACGACGCGGCCCCAGACGATCGTCCCGTCGCGGAAGGCTGGCTCGTCGACCCAGGTCGCCCCCGCGTTCTCCAGATCGTCCTTGATGCCGAGGGAGCCCGTCGCCCGGCCGCCAGCGACGATCCGAGCCGAGATGGCGACGAGGCCGCCGTGACAGATGATCGCGATCGGCTTGCCGGCCGCATGGACGGCGGCGACGAGGTCGGTGACCGCCCGGTAGCGGCGGAGCTTGTCGGGCGCCCAGCCGCCGGGGACGACGAGGGCATCGACCTCGTCGGCTCGGACCTCGGCAACGGGGAGCTCCACCGGAACGACGAGGCCGTTCTTGCCGCGGACCGTGCCGGGCGCGAGGCCAGCCGTCCGAACGACGGCTCCTTCCTCCCGGAGGCGCATGACCGTCACCCAGTACTCGAGGTCCTCGACCCCATCGGCAGCGAGGACGAGGACCCGCATTCCGTCGAGGCGCATGCTCGTCTCCCTGTCTCCTTCGAGTTCTCGCTCGGGCGCCGCGGCGATTCGCGAGCGGCGGGGGCCCGGCCTGCCGGTCCTCGGCCGAGGCGAGCCAATTGACGGCGCCCTCGCCATGGAGTATGAAGGCCGCAAGCAGTTCCGCAAGGGGAGGGAGGTCGAATGTCCCGCCGGCTCGTTCCGTCCGTCGCACTCCTCTCTGCCCTCCTCGTCGTCGTCGTCGCCGCCCCCTCGGCGGCCGTCGATCGAGGTTGGGCGGCCCATCTTCGAACCATCGCCCATTGGACTCCGGAGCGCCTCCGGACCGCCGTCCCACGGGACGTCGTCGTGGCACCGGGCCGGGCCTTCGTGCCGGCCAGGAAGCCGGGCGGCCAGGGAGGCGGCGGGACCGTCACCGGCGCCTCCTGGACGAAGACGGACACGACCGTCTACCACGCCACCGGGCGGGTCTACTTCGAGCTCGGATCGAGCGCCTACGTCTGCTCGGGTGCGGTCGTTCGGGATTCGCGGAGCGGCGAGTCCCTCGTCCTCACCGCTGCCCACTGCGCCTACGACGAGACGAACCGAACCTTCGCCACGAACTGGCTCTTCATCCCCGAGTTCGACAGCAGTCCGACGTACACCTGCTCGGCGACGACGTACGGCTGCTGGACGGCGATGGCTCTCGTCGTCCACGACGGCTTCGGCTCGGCGGGCAGCTTCAACACCCAGGCGACCCTCCACGACTACGCCATCGCCGTCGTCGGCCCGGGCGGCAAGAACGGTGGCCAGCTCGACGCCACCGTCGGCGACTTCCCGATCCGTTTCTCGGCCGTCGCCGACGGGACGCAGACGTACGCCTTCGGCTATCCGGCGGCCGGCAAGTACAACGGCCGCGACCTCGTCTACTGCGCGGGCCCGGTCGGCTCCGACCCGTACAACGGGAACCTGACGTACGCCCTCGCCTGCAACATGACCGGCGGCTCGTCCGGTGGCCCCTGGTTCACGGACTTCGACCCGACGACCGGGACGGGGACGCTCACCTCGGTGAACTCGTACACGTACCGCTCGGTGAAGAACGTCATGCACGGACCGAAGTTCGACGCGGATACCCAAGCGGTCTACGACGCCGCGAACACGGCGACGACGAACACGATCGTCCCGTAGGGTCTTCGCTCGCGGTCGGGGCGAGCCGAGCCAGCGGGACAAACGGGAGGGCCGAGGCGGGACGCGTCGTCGGGCGGCTGAGGGGCGTCGGCGGAGGCGACGACGGGGCGACCTCGTCAGCCGCGGCCGCCCGCGGACGACTTCGGGTATCATCGATCCGTCGGCGATGAGGCTCGCCGGTTCGGGAGCTTGACGGTTCCCGGCGATCCGCGGTGTGGCCGCTGACAGCCTCTACGCACGGTGAGCGTAGGAGATGTCACGATGGCCGCCGACGCGATCGATCGACTGACAGCCGCCTCGATCCGATCATCCTCCGTCCCTTCCCAGCGTGGGGCCCGTCGCCGGGCGCGCTCCAGTCTTCGCCGTCCTCCACGGCCGCCTTCGGGGCGCCCCGCTTCGATGCTGCGGCCGGCTTCGGCGCCATCGGCTCCGGCATCGCCCGCTGAGCGGGACCGCCGCCTCGACATCGCCGCCCGGGCCCTCGTGCGCACGATCCGTGCCTGCCCGGCCCCCGGTGTCCCGCCGCTCCGGAGGCGAGACTGGCTTGCCATCTCGGCCGTCGTCGCTGTGCCGGCGGCCATCCTCTTCGTGGCGAGCCTCGCTGGTCGGTGAAGGACGATGGGCGAAGTTACGCGTTACTGTCCCGCCTGCTACGCGCCGAACCCGGCGAGGGAGGGCTCGTGTCTGCGCTGCGGCGCGACGCTCGTTTCGGAGGAGGCCATCGACGAGCGCCTCGTCTGGGCCCTCCGCCACCCGGACACCCAGGTCGCCATGCTCGCCGCCGAGCTCCTGGCGGCCCGGGGCGCCCGTCGGGCGGTGCCGGCCCTGCTCCGCATGACCGAGGAGCGGGAGCCGTACCGGGCCGCGGCCGCGGCCCGGGCCCTCGGGGCCTTCGTCGACGAGCCGAGGGTCGCCCTCGCCCTCCGGCGCCTGGCGGACGGTCCGTCGTTCCTCGTTCGGGAAGCGGCAGGGGCCGCCCTCGCTCGAGGCTCGGAGCCCGGAAGCGTCGACGCTGGGCAGGAAGGGGCCCCAACGAGGGCCGAGGTGGCGGGACCCGGCCTTGTCGCCGACCGCAGAGAGCGATCCGGGTCTGGGCGATGAGCGAGGACCGAATGGTCGCGGCGACGGGAGTCGCGACGACGGGAGAGGAGTGGGCGCGCGACCTTGGGATGCTCAGCGTCCTCTGGGATCGCGGAGAGCCCGCCGCCGCGGTCGATGACCCCCTCCGAGCAGAGGCGCTCCGGGACCTGCGTCTCGACGAGGTCTTCGACGCCATCCTGGCTGGACGAAACGTGCCGGGCCTCCGCGAGGCGTACGAGACACCGCTCCAGCGGGTGGAAGCGATCCGCTATCGGCAGGCCGTCGTCGTTGACCTGGAGCGACCGGATCTTCTCAAGCTGATTCGGTCGTTCGTCGACGGCATGGCCCTCGTTCGGCGCCAGCTCGAGCGGCGACAGCGGGCGTACGTCGATCTCGAGCGGGTCCGCTGGCACCTCGAGGCCGCCGAGACGTACGGCCGGGTCGTCGAAGCTCTGGCCGACGGCCTCGCCGGCGCCGAGCCGGGCTCGGCCGCCCTCCAGCGAATCGCCGCATTCGTCGGTCGCTACGGCGCCTCCACCGAGTTCCGCACGCTCCGGAGCGACGTCGAGCGCTGTCTCACAGCCCTTCGCCGGATCCGCTATCGGCTCCACATCGTCGGCAACCGGATCCGGGTGAGCCGCGATCGGGAGGAGCCCGATTACGGGGCCGAGATCCTCGCCACCTTCGACAAGTTCCGGCAGACGAGTCGGGAAAGCGAGCCCTTCGACGTCACCCGGAGCGCCATGATGTCCCACGTCGAGGCCGCCATCCTGGAGCGGGTCGCCCGCCTCCACCCCGATGTCTTCGAGGACGTCGCCCGGACGGTGGCGCGGCACGCGGCGTTCATCGAGCCGGTCCTCGCCCGCTTCGAGGGGGAGATTCAGTTCTACCTCGCCTACCTCGACTACATCGGCCGCCTCCGCGAGGCGGGCTATTCCTTCTGCCTGCCGGTCGTCGACGAGGAGGGCGGCGCACTCCAGGGCCGCGACATCTTCGACCTCGCCCTGGCCGACGCCTTCCGAGCCGCCGGCCGACGCGTCGTTGCCAACGACGTCCAGTTCGGCGTCGGCGAACGGGTCCTCGTCGTCACCGGACCGAACCAGGGTGGCAAGACGACCTTCGCCCGCGCGGTCGGGCAGCTCGGTCATCTCGCCGGTCTTGGCCTGCCAGTCCCGGGCCGGGAAGTCCGGCTCGGTCTCGTCGACCGCGTCCTCACCCACTTCGAGCGCGAGGAAGCGCTCACGAGCCTGGAAGGGAAGCTCGAGCGGGACCTCCGGCGCTTCCGCGATCTCCTCGCGGCGGCGACGCCGAGGAGCGTCGTCGTCATGAACGAGAGCTTCAGCTCGACCTCGGCCGCCGACGCCCTCTTCCTGAACCGAGTCATGCTCCGAACCCTCGTCGGGCGGGGGATTCGGACCGTCTGCGTCACCTTCCTCGACGAACTCGCCCGCTTCGGTCCCGGCGTCGTCAGCCTCGTGGCTGCCGTCGACCCCGCCGATCCGACGACGAAGACGTACCGGGTCCTCCGCCGCGCCGCCGACGGCCGTGCCTACGCCATCGCTGTGGCCGAAAAGCACGGCTTGACCTACGAGCGCCTGAGGCACGACCTGGCCCGATGAAGCCCCACTTGCTCTTCCCGGACCGAGATCTCGTCGTCGACGCCCAGCTCGATCCAGCAGCCCAGGCCCTCAGCGACGACCTCGAACTCGACCTCGTCCTCGAGGCGATGGCCGGCGGAGATTCGCGCGTCCTCGAGGTCTGTCGGTCGGTCCTCCTGGCCGGCTGTCGCGACCCGGCCACGATTCGGTATCGGCAGGCGATCCTCGCCGACCTCCGGGCTGATCCGGCCATCGCCCGGACGCTCTACGAGCTCGCCCTCGAGGCGATCAGTCGGGAGCGGCGCGTCTACGGCGGTTTCTGGAGCCGCCATCCCGAGACGGTCCTCCGTCGCTCCGTCGAGGTCATCGAGCAGTTCCTCGACGTCCTCCGACGCCTCCGGGGTCTCGCCGAGGTCCGGCTCGAGACGGTGACCTCGGTTGGACTCCGGACCCTCTTCGAGACCCTCGTGCGCGAGCTCGACGACCCGTACCTGGCGTCAGTGGAGGATCACCTGGCCCGGCTCCGCTTCCGGGACGGCATCGTCGTCACGGCCGAGCTCGGGGCCGGCAACCGGGGCACGAACTACGTCCTTCGGCGGCCGCTCCGACGGCCGGGCTGGCGCGAGCGACTCGGCCTGCCCGACGGAACGAGTCTGACCTACGAGGTCCCTGAGCGCGACGAGAGCGGGTTCCGCGCCCTCGCCGAGCTGACCGGGCTCGGCGTCGCCCTCGCTGCGAGGGCCGTGGCGGCCTCTGCCGAGCACATCCTCGACTTCTTCCGTCTCCTCCGCGACGAGGCTGCAGCCTACGTCGGCCTCCTCGCCCTCGAGGAGCGGCTTCGGGCCCTCGGCGGACCCCTCTCCGTCCCCGAGCCCGCCCCCGTCGGCTCGGCTGCGCTGGCGGCCGTCGGTCTCTACGACGCTGCCCTCCAGCTCCGCCTCGGAGGCGGTGCCGTGGCCAGCGACGTTGCCCTCGACGGGGCTCGCCTCGTCTGCGTGACCGGGGCGAACCAGGGTGGCAAGACGACGTTTCTGCGGGCCCTCGGTCTGGCCGAGCTTCTCATGGCCGCCGGCGCGATGGTGCCGGCCCGTTCCTTCCGGGCGGCCGTCGCCGGTCGCATCTACAGTCACTTCCCCCGCTCGGAAGCCGATGGGATCCGGAGCGGGAAGCTTGACGAGGAGCTCGAACGGATGCGGGCGATCGCCGATCGGCTCGAGCCCGGCGATCTCGTCCTCATGAACGAGTCCTTCAGCTCGACGAACGAGCGCGAGGGGTCGGAGATCGCCCGGGGGATCCTGACGGCCTTCGCCGACGCCGGGGTTCGGGTCGTCGCCGTCACCCATCTCCGAGACCTCGTCGCCGAGCTCGATGGAGCCGGGCGATCGGACGTCGCCTTTCTCCGGGCCGAGCGCCTTCCGGACGGCCGTCGGACGTTCCGGATCGTTCCCGGAAGGCCGGAGCGGACGAGTCACGGGCTCGACGTCTTCCGGCGGGTCTTCGGAGGCGACGGCTCTGACGCGGTGCTGGAGGTCTCCGAGCTGATGGACGGCAACGGAGACGAGTCCCGGGCTGGTCCGCTCCCTCAGCGCCCGGCGAGCCGTTCGACGAGGGGGGCCATGACCTCCATCGCCCGGACCGGGAACGTGTAGGAGTTCAGCCCCCAGGCCTCGCGGCGCCGGAGGAGGAGGGTTTCGAGGCGGGTCAGGCTGCCGTGGAGGAGGTACGGCGTGCCGACGAGGCTGGCCCCGGCGGCGGCGGCGAGGCTCCGGAAGGACCCGACCGGGTGTTTCGACCAGTCGACGAGGCCGGCGTCGGCGACGAGGACGTCGAGGTCGAAGCTCCCCCAGCGGGAGCCCGCTGCCTCCCGAACGAGAGCGACCTTCGCGGCGGTCGCGCCTTCCGTCGCCTGGGCCACGATCGGCCGCCCCCGGGCGTCGAACTGGGGGAGGAGCCCGACGATGTCGGCTTCGCGGGCGGCGAGGCGGAGCATCCGGCGCCCACCGCCGCCGAGGACGATTGGCGGATGGGGGCGCTGGACGGGCAGGGGGTCGATGCGGGCCCCCTCGAGGCGGTAGTGGCGACCCTCGTGGCTCACCTCCTCGCCGGCGAGGAGGCGCTTGACGAGACCGACCGCCTCTTCCAGGCGCTCGATTCGGGTCCCAGCCGGGTCGTAGGGAAGGCCGAGCTGGCGGTAGTCGGCGACTCGCCAGCCGGCACCGAGACCGAGGAGGAGGCGGCCACCCGAGAGGAGGTCGAGGGTCGCTGCCTCCCGGGCGAGGATGAGGGGGTGGCGGAAGTCGTTGGCAAAGACGTAGGAGCCGATTCGGAGGCGGGTCGTCGCCGCAGCGGCCGTCGCGAGGGCGGCGATGGGGGCGAGTTGCTCGGAGAGGTGGTCGGGGACGACGAGGGCATCGTAGCCGAGCTCCTCGGCCCGGCGGGCGAGGGCCTGCCAGGATGCGGCGTCGGGGGCGCGAGCGGCAGTGACGGCGAAACGGAAGGGACGCATCGTCGTTCGGGGATCGTCCTCCAGCCAGCAGGTGGGCGTGCTCCGCGTCGATGCGATCGTAGCGCGGCGGCAAGGGGCCCGGATTCGCGCAGCGCGGGACGCGCCGTCGGCGCCGTTGGGAGTCACGACGGGTTGATACTCCCATGGGGTATGGTTGTGACCGTTGCCATCCGGCGGGCCCGGGCATACAATCGGCCGCCGTCGGCCTGTCAAGACTTGACAGGCCCACAGTCGTGTCCGGCAGGTTCGGCCAGGTCGGACGCGGGGGTGCGTCGGGAGGTCCGATTTGGCGGTCGGCGCAGCGGCCGAGATCAAGAGCAGGCTCTCGATCGTCGACGTCGTCGGCGAGACGGTCGCGCTCCGGAAGGCCGGCTCGACCTTCAAGGGCCTCTGTCCCTTCCACGCCGAGAAGACCCCAAGCTTCGTCGTCACCCCAGCCCGGGGCACGTACAAGTGCTTCGGCTGCGGGAGGGGGGGCGACATCTTCAGCTTCGTCATGGAGCGCGATGGCCTCGCCTTCCCCGAGGCGCTCAAGCTCCTCGCCCGGCGGGCCGGGGTCGAACTCGACGAGCAGCGCGGCCGCGACGACGGGCGACGGGCTCGCCTCCGGGAAGTCCTCGAGACGGCGATCGCCTTCTACCACGTCGTCCTCACCCAGCACCGAGTCGGCCAGCCTGCCCTCGACTATCTCCGCCGGCGGGGCTTCAGTGACGCGACGATCGAGCGCTTCCAACTCGGCTGGGCGCCGGCCGGCTGGGACACCCTGAGCCGCGAGCTCGGTCGGCGCCGGGGAATCACGGCCGAGGAGCTCGCCGCCGTCGGGTTGACCGTGGCCCGGCCTGGCGGTCGGGGCGCGTACGACCGCTTCCGGGAGCGGATCATCTTCCCGATCCGCGACGCCTCGGGGGCGCCGACCGGTCTCGGGGGGCGGATCCTGGACCGAGGTGAGGCCGCGGCCGCTCCGCCCGACGGCGCGGCCCGCCGCGGCGAGCCCGGCCCGAAATATCTGAACTCGCCGGCCACGCCCCTCTTCGACAAGGGCCGGACCCTCTACCTCATCGATCGAGCGAAGGCGGCCATTCGCCGAACGGGCCAGGCCGTCCTCGTCGAGGGCTACACGGATGCCCTCATGGCCCACCAGGCCGGCTTCGAGAACGTCGTCGCCTCCCTCGGGACGGCCCTCACCCCGGGCCAGGTGGCGATCCTCGGGCGGTACGCCCGGCGAGTCGCCCTCGCCTACGATGTCGACCCGGCCGGCCAGAGCGCCGGGGCCTTCGGGATCAGCGAGCTCACTGCCCTCATCTCGGAGGTCCAGACGGCCGGAGCGGATTTCGGACTGACCGACGTCGGCGTCGTGCGACTGCCCGAGGGTCGGGACCCGGACGAGGTCATCCGCGACAGCCCGGAGGTCTGGGAGGCGGCCGTCGCCGCTCCCGTCGGGATCCTCGAGTACCTCGTCGACGTGAACGCCGCTCGGGTCGACGTCCGAACCGCCGAGGGGCGGCGCCGGCTCGTCGACGCCGTCCTGCCCGTCCTCCGCCGGGTCGCCGATCCGACGGTGCGGGACGGCGCCCTCCTCCATCTCGCCCGCCGGGCGGCGACGGATGTCGATGTCCTCCGGGAGGCGCTCCGGAGCCGGGTCTCGCCAGGCCGCAGCGGCGCCGGCCTCGCCGAGGCGGAGCACAGCGGCGTCCGCCTCACCCTCGAGGCCGTCCGGGCGGCGTCGGAGGAGCTCCATCCCCGGGAGATCGTCCGCGCCGTCAGCCCGAGCGAGGTCGAGCTCCTCCGGCTCCTCCTCCTCGTCCCGGATCTCCAGCTTCGGGCCGCCGACGTGCTCGGTCCCGATCAGCTCCCGTCGACCCTCGCCCGGGAGCTCTACCGGGCGATCGTCCTCATGCGAGCCCGCGACGACGCCGGCGTCCCGGGATCCTTCGACCTCGACCGACTCCGGGCCGGCCTCGACCCCGAAGTTCGGGCCCTCGCCACCGCCGTCCTTGCCCTCGGGGGGCCCGACCCCCGCCTCCTCCCGCCGGATCGGCAGCTCTACGAGCTCGAGAACCTCGTCCTCAACCTCGAGGCAGAGGCGCTCACCGAGCGGAGCGAGTACAACCGGGCCGCCCAGGCGGAGGCCGAGCGGCGCGGCGACCGGGCGGCGATGAGCGAGCTCCTCGCCCAGGAGCGGCAGATTCACGAGGCCTGGCGATCCCTCCACCGTCGCCGCGAGCAGGCCCGCCTCCTCGCCCGACGTCGGGCGGAGATTGGAGGCCAGACGCCTGCCGGGGTGGGTTGATGTTGACCCCGTCGATGGGCGTCGGCTGTCGTTCGGTCGGCTCTCCGCTCGGTTGGTTCGTCGCCGAGCCTCGGTTGCGTGAGCGCCGGCCAGGGGCCCCAGATCGGCGTTGGCTGCGGCCCGTTCGGCGCTCCGGTCCGGGTTCGATCGCGGCCGCGAGACGGACGGGAGGGGACTGACGATGGCCGACCGCTTCGATCGCGAGCTCGTCGAGGGGGTGCTCCGGCGACCGCGCCCGACGGCTGCCGAGCTCGAGGAGGCTCGCCTCGCCGGGCTGGGCCGGCGCCGGTCGCGGCAGACGGACGAGACGCCGGTCGACGACGCGGAGGGCATCGGGTTGGAGACCGGTCTCGGTGCCGGCCGTGCCGGCGGATTCGCGTCCGACGCCATCGGCGAAGCAGAGGGGACGGAGGTGGCCGTCATCGAGGCGGAGGTGGAGGCCGGCCTCGTCGACGACGAGGGTCCCTCGGAGCTCGACGCGGTCGCCCTCGAGGAGCCGAGTCCCGAGGAGCTCGAGGAGCTCGAGGCCGACGTCGTCGGGATCGACGATCCGGTCCGGATGTACCTGAAGGAGATCGGCAAGGTGCCGCTCCTCACGGCCGAGGAGGAGGTCGTCCTCGCCAAGGCGATCGAGCTCGGCGAACAGATGGCGGAAGAGCCCTGGAAGGCGATCGTCAGCCTCCACGAGTGGACGCTCCACGGGACGGAGGCGGCGACCCGAGCGACGCGACCCCAGTACCGATTGCCCTTCGCCGACGACGCGCACCGGATCGTCCGCGCTGCCCTCGGGGCGCCCGAAGCGAGGGACCTCTTCGGCCCGCCGCCGGACGTCCACCTCCAGCGGGCCGCTCGATCGACCGACCACGAGCCGACGCGGACCCTCCTCCGCCAGGCGCGCCGCCTCCTCGCTGCCTATGCTGCCGCGCCGTCGGCCGAGACGTTCCTCCCGCTCCTCGACTGGGCCTACCTCGCCGTCCACAGCGGCGATCTCGACGCCCGCGACAACCCAGCCCTTCGGGCCATCTACGATTGGACCCGTGAGGCCGTCGCCTTTCCCGCCGTCGAGCGCTGGATCCGGGCCGGCAACGATGCCGACCTGCTCCGGCAGATGGGCTACGACCCGTCGGTGCCGCCGAGTACGAAGCTCGCCCACCGGAAAGGGGAGATCATCCGGCTCGGCCGGGAGGCTCGGGAGCAGCTCACCTCGGCGAACCTCCGGCTCGTCGTTTCGATCGCCAAGAAGTACATCGGGCGCGGGATGACGTTCCTCGACCTCATCCAGGAGGGGAACATCGGCCTCATTCGGGCAGTCGAGAAGTTCGAGTACGAGAAGGGCTACAAGTTCTCGACCTACGCGACCTGGTGGATCCGCCAGGCGATCACGCGGGCCATCGCCGATCAGGCTCGGACGATCCGGATCCCGGTCCACATGGTCGAGACGATCAACCGCCTCATCCGGATCTCGCGCCAGCTCCTCCAGGAGCTCGGCCGGGAGCCGACGATCGAGGAGATCGCCGACGCGATGTCGCGGGGTCAGGAGCAGGCGGTCACCCCCGAGCGGGTCCGGGAGATCATGAAGGTGAGCCAGGAGCCCGTCTCCCTCGAGACGCCGATCGGCGAGGAAGAGGATTCGCACCTCGGCGACTTCATCGAAGATCGGGGGGCGGTGGCGCCTGCCGACGCAGCCTCCCGGCAGCTCCTCCGCGAACAGGTCGAGGCGGTCCTCGGCTCGCTCACCGGTCGGGAGCGGCGGGTGTTGCAGCTCCGGTTCGGCCTCGAGGATGGCCGGGCTCGGACGCTCGAGGAGGTGGGGAAGGAGTTCAACGTCACCCGGGAGCGGATCCGCCAGATCGAGGCGAAGGCCCTCCGGAAGCTCCGCCACCCGAGCCGCTCGCGGAAGCTGAAGGACTACCTGGAGTAGGGGCGGCCCGGCGTCGTGCCTTGGTTGCTGTCGCCGCCGGGTCGGCCCTCGCCGGGCTGGCCGTTCCTCGCCGCGGTGTCGGGCTGCCGCCGCTGGGTCGGCTTTCGCCGCGCTGGCAGCCTCGCGCCGCCCGGGTCCGGCTCGTGAAACGCTCGGCGCCCGCTCGCCACCGCCTCCCGCCCCGTTCTCGGCCTCCCAGCCGCGGGGGCCCGCCTCTTCGCCCCTCGCCTCATCCGCTGCTCCCGGTCGCTCACCGCCGGCGCCGGCCTCCCCGACGCGGCTCGTCCGCCGGACCACGCTCGATCCGACTGATCGATGAGCGATCGATCCCGAGGGCAGCCGCGACCGCTTGCTGGCTCAAGCCCCGGTCGAGCCGGGCAAGGCAAAGCTCGCGGGCAAGGAGATCGACCGCTGCTCGCCCGCGGAGTCGGCCCTGCTCGATGACCGAAGGACGCCTCGGCATGGTGCTCAGGATCGCGCCCTTGACCCATCGCGGACTGACGCGTTGTGGCGACAGCGGCCAGCCGCGACGATGGCCACGATCGGCCGCCGTCCGCGGCGAGGGGATGAGCCGCCAGCCGCGACGATGGCCACGGTCGGCCGCCATCCGCGGCGACAGCGCCGATCGCCGGCCCTCGGCCCCCGGACGGGCTCGGGGGTCTTTCGCAGGGCGTGATCGACTCGGAGAGGCGCGCCGGGCTCGAGAGCGGTAGGCTACTGGCATGCCCGTCAGTGCCTACGCCCTCGTCGGCTTCTTCGGGGTCGTCTCGATCGCCTCCGGATACGTCGCCTGGCGAGCCGTCGGTCCCCCGCCACGACTCGCCGCGCTCCCCCCTGCAGCGGCCTCGTTCCTTGCCCTCTACCTCGTTGGCCATCGACTCTTCCTCTCGGTCGGGCCGACCGTCGGCCTCTTCGGCTTCGAGGTGGCCCTGCCGTTCGACCTAGCGGTGGCGATCGGGTCGGCCGGGGCTGTCGCTGCCGTCGAGCGCGCCGTCTGGCGGGCTGGTCGGCGAGTCCGACCGACCGACGACGTCCACCCGGCGGCCTGAAGCAGCCGCCCACCCGGCAGGCCGACGCCAGCGAGCCGGTAGGTCGAATTCGTCGATTCCGGGAGGGGCTCGATGCGCAGGGTGACCTATTCGATGGGCGTCTCGCTCGACGGCTTTATCGCCGGGCCGGACGGCAGGTTCGACTGGACGACACCGGACAAGGAGGTCTTCCGGTTCTGGGTCGATGAGATCCGCGGGGTTGGCGTCTACCTCCTCGGACGGCGGCTGTACGAGACGATGCTGTACTGGGAGACCGCCGAAGAGGAGGCATCGCTCGACGAGGCGGAGCTCGAGTGGGCCGCACTCTGGAAGCAGCTCCCCAAGGTGGTGTTCTCCACGACGCTGTCGGCGGTCGAGGGCAACGCCCGCCTGGCCTCCGGCGGGCTGGTGGAGGAGATCGCACGGCTACGAGCCGAGCCGGGGAAGGGCGACATCGCCATCGGTGGCGCGACCCTGGCCGCGCAGGCGGCCGCCCTCGACCTCATCGACGAGTATCGGCTCATCGTCTACCCGGTCCTCGTCGGTGGCGGCAGGCCGTACTTTCCCGGGCGCGAACGCCGGGTCGATCTGGAGCTCGTCGAGACCCGCACCTTTGACTCGGGGGTCGTTTACCTGCGCTACCGAGTGGCCCGTTAGGCATCCCGGCCCATCAGGCGCAGCCTCCCAGACGGCCGTCGCCCGCCGGAACCGCCGTCTCGGGATCGGCCCGAGCCTCTTGACGCCTCGACGATCACGATATATCGTGAGCGACCGCGAGAACCCAGAACGCAGGCACGCACGAAGGAGACGTCGATGATGTTCCACCACGGCCCGCCGTGGGCATCCTGGCGCCACGTTCTCCGGGCTGCCTTCGGCCCCATCGGCGCGAGCGGGCCCGCCGTCAAGCGGGGGATCATTCGGGGCGCTGTTCTCCGGTCCCTCCTCGACGGGCCGAAACACGGCTACCAGATCATCCAGGACCTCGAAGCTCGGAGCGGCGGCTTCTGGCGACCGAGCGCCGGCTCCATCTACCCGACCCTCCAGCAGCTCGAGGACGAGGGTCTCGTCCGGAGCGAGGAGCGAGCTGGCCGGCGGACGTATGGTCTCACCGACGAGGGACGGGCGGCGGCCGAAGCCGTCGGGACGACCCACGCAGAACGGTTCTTCACGCCCTGGGGCGGTCGGGACGCCAAGGGTCTCCGGGTCCTCGCCGCCCAGCTCGTGGCCGCTGCCGTCCAGGTCGAGCGGGTCGGGTCGGCCGAGGCGCGCTCGCGGGCGGAGGCCGTCCTTCGCGATGCCCGCCGTCAGCTCTACCGACTCCTCGCCGAGGACGACGCCGCCGATCGGACGACGGACGGGGAGCCACGCCCGGGCGCTTCCGGAGGAGGCGAGGAATGAGCGCCGCACCCGGCCTCGGCGCGGCACCGCGGAGCGCGCCGACCGCGATGGACCCTGTCATCGAGGCCGTCGGTCTCAGCCGCCGCTTCGGGCAGCTCGAAGCCGTCCGCGGCGTCGACCTCGAGGTCCGACGAGGTGAGATCTTCGGCTTCCTCGGCCCGAACGGAGCTGGCAAGACGACGACGATCAATATGCTCTGCACGCTCCTTCGGCCGACGACCGGTCGGGCGACGGTGGCCGGCTTCGACGTCGACCGGTCGCCCGACGAGGTTCGGGCCCGGATCGGGCTCGTCTTCCAGGATCCGTCCCTCGACCAACAGCTCACCGCCCGCGAGAACCTCTTCTTCCACGCCGTCATCTACGGCGTCCCGGGCCGCGAGCGCGGCGAACGGATCCGGCGAGCGCTCGAGTTGGTCGAGCTAGCCGACCGGGCCGACGACATCGTGGCGACCTTCTCGGGCGGAATGCGGCGCCGGCTCGAGATCGCTCGGGGGATGCTCCACGCGCCGGAAGTCCTCTTCCTCGACGAGCCGACGATCGGTCTCGATCCCCAGACGCGGCGCCACGTCTGGAGCTACCTCCGCCTCCTCCGGGACGAGGAGGGCGTCACCCTCTTCATGACGACCCACTATATGGACGAAGCAGAGGAGTGCGACCGGATCGCCATCATCGACGGTGGGCGGATCGTTGCCCTCGGCACCCCGGCTGAGCTGAAGTCCCTCGTCGGCGGCGACGTCGTCGAGCTCCGAACCGAGGACGACGCCGCTGCGACGGCGCAGCTTCGGGACCGCTTCGGCCTCGAGGCGAGGGCCGATGGCGGCTCGCTCAGGGTCGAGGTCCCCGATGGGGCGGCGGTCATCCCGAGGCTCGTCCGGGAGCTCACGGTGCCTGTCGTCTCGATCGCCGCCCACCGGCCGAGCCTCGACGACGTCTTCTTGAAGCTGACCGGTCATGCCATCCGCGACGAGGCACCGGGAGCCACCGACCGGATGCGGATGATGCATCGAGCCTGGGGAGGACGCCGATGAGGACCGACGAGGCGCTCCTCTCGGCACGGCCGGCGATCCGCCGCTCGACCTCCCGGCGGGCGGCTGCCTTCGCCCGGGGCGTGGCGGTCGTCTGGTACCGAGACCTCCTCCGCTTCTGGCGCGACCGGGCCCGGATCGTCGGCTCCCTCGCCCAGCCGCTCCTCTTCCTCGTTGTCTTCGGGGCCGGCCTCGGGTCGTCCATCGGCGGTGCCTTCGTCCCGGGCGGGGGGAGCATTCCGGGTCAGAAGACCACGGCGATCGGCTACACCGAGTTCGTCTACCCGGGCGTCGTCGGGATGGCCGTCCTCTTCAGCGCCGTCTTCGGGGCGATGTCGATTGTCTGGGACCGGGAGTTCGGCTTCCTCAAGGAGATCCTCGTCGCCCCCGTCGATCGCTCGGCCGTCGCCGTCGGCAAGACCCTCGGCGGAGCGACCCAGGCGATGCTCCAGGGCCTCCTGCTCCTCGTCCTCGCCCCCCTCGTCGGCGTCGAGCTCGGCCCGGGGACGGTCATCGCCCTCGTCGGCGTCCTCTTCGTCCTCGCCTTTGCGCTCTCGGCGATGGGAGTCGCCATCGCGTCACGGATGACGACGATGCAGGGCTTCCAGATCGTCATGAACTTCCTGCTCATGCCGATGTTCTTCCTGTCGGGCTCCCTCTTCCCGTTGCGGGGGGTGCCGGACTGGATGGCGGCACTCAGTCGGATCGATCCGGTCACCTACGGGATGGATCCGCTCCGACGAATCGCCCTCGGCGAGTCGCTTCCCGGCCCCTTCGTCGAACAGCTTGGGGTGACCCTCTTCGATCGGGTCCTGCCGGTCGGACTCGAGCTCGCGATTCTCGTCATCTTCGGCCTCCTCATGCTCGGCGTCGGCGCGGCGAGCTTCCGCCGGCGGGAGTGACCTGGACGCTCGCCTCCCCGTCCGAGGTCAGCCCTCGACGACGATCGTTGCGGTCGGCATCCTCGGGTGGATCCGGCAGTGGTAGCGGTACGTCCCGGGGGCTGTGAAGACGAGCGTTGCCGCACCACCGCCACCGGAGATCGTCCCGGTGTCGCAGGTGCCATCGAGCATCGTCGCGGTGTGGGGAACGCCGTCCTCGTCCTGGAAGGTGACGGCGTCGCCCACCTTGATCGTCACCGACGTCGGCGCGAAGGCGAAGTTCTTGATCGTCACCGTCGCGGCAGCCGTGCCGGTCCCGGTCGAGCAGGCGAGGGCGGCTGACGCCGCCGGCGACGGTTCGCTCGAGGCGGGCGAGGGACTGCCGGCCGGGCTCGAAGGGGCCGGCGAAGGGCTGGGGCTCGTCGCGGGGCTCGGGCTCGTCGCGCCCCCGCACCCGGCGACGACGAGGGCGGCGGCGAGGACGAGGGTGGGGACCTGGCGAACGATCGACACGGATCTTCCTCCTGACAGAGACGTACGGTCGAGGGCGACCCCTCTGCGATTGGTACGCCACGGGCGCTGGGGTCGGTTTCGGCACGACGGCCCGATCCTCATCGCTCCGCCCAGCCCTGATGTCTCGCCGGCCCGGCGCCACCCGAAACCGGCTACCATGGCCGCCGTGATCGACCGCGCGACCGTCACCCTCCGCCCGGCGACGACCGACGACGCCGAGCGCATCGCCAGCCTTCTCACCGAGGAGGGCTATCCGGCCGGCACGAGCGACATCCTCGCTCGCCTCGAGCGCTTCGCCGGTGACCGGGGAACGGTCATGGTGGCCGACCTCGACGGCGAGCCACTCGGCTTCGTCGCCGTGGCCCGGCTGCCGCGCTTCGAGCACGGAGACTGGATTGCCCGCATCGTCGCCCTCGTCGTCGAAGCCGGGGTTCGCGAGCGGGGCCTCGGGCACCTCCTCATGGAGGCGGCCGAGACCTGGGCGGCCGAGCGCGACTGCGCCTTCGTCGAGGTGACCGCCGGCCATCACCGCCCGGAGGCTCGCCACCTCTACGAGTCCCTCGGCTACGACCCGACGGCGACGGTCTACTTCCGGAAGCGGCTCTGACGAGGGAGGAGTCGGGCGGAGCCACCGCCCGATCGGGCTTCCCCCGCCTCCGCCTCCGGTCGCCGACGCCGAGCCTCCTCGAGCTGCCCTGGGAGCTCCCCCTCGCTGCCTGGCCGGCGGACCGGCTCACCTTCCGGGCCCTGCCCGTTGGGCCGTCGCGGCACCTCGTCCGCTTCCTCGTCGTCGACGGCGCGCTCCTCGCCCTGAAGGAGGAGCCCCTCCTCGTCGCCCGCCGCGAGTTCGAGGTCCTCCGCCACCTCGAGGACCGCGAGCTCCCCGGGGTCGGGCCCGTCGGACTCGCCGAGGCGCCGGAGCGGGACGTGGCGGTCCTCGTCACCCGCTACCTCGCCCACTCCCTCCAGTACCGGCGCCTCCTGGCTCGCTTCCCGCCCGGCCCGAACCCCTACCGGGACCGGCTCCTCGATGCCATGGCCAGCCTCCTCGTCGACCTCCACCGGGCTGGCGTCTGGTGGGGCGACTGCTCGCTCAGCAACACCCTCTTCCGCCGCGACGGCGACAAGGTCCAGGCCTACCTCGTCGATGCCGAGACGAGCGAGGTCCATCCCAGCCTGTCCGACGGGCAGCGGCAGGCGGATCTCGAGGTCCTCGTCGAGAATGTCGCCTTCGGGCTCGCCGACCTCGCCGTTCAGCAGGGCCGCCCGGACCTCATGGACGAAGCCGTCGCTGCCGCCGAGGCCGTCCGGGACCGGTACGAGCAGCTGTGGGCCGAGATCCACGCCGTGGAGGAGCTCTCGCCCGGCGACCGGCACGCGATCGCGTCGCGCATCCGTCGCCTGAACGAGCTCGGCTTCGCGGTGGAGGAGGTCGCCCTCGAGCCCGGACCGAGCGGGCGCCTCCGCCTCCGGGTCGCCGTGGCGACGCGCCGCTTCCACGCCCGGGAGCTCGAGCGCCTGACTGGCCTCCGGGTCCTCGAGGGCCAGGCCCGGCTCCTTGTGAACGACGTGCGGGAATACCGAACCTGGCTCGAGCTCGCCGAGGGGCGCCAACTCACGGACGGCGAGGGCGCCGAGCGATGGCTCCGGGACGTCCTCACGCCAACCCTCGCCCGGCTCGCTCCGGCCATCGGACCGAACCGGGATCCGATTCAGGCCTATTGCGACGTCCTCGAGACGAAGTGGCTCCTCTCCGAGGCCGCCGGCCACGACGTCGGTCTCGACCGCGCCATCGAAACGTACCTGGCCATGGGAGCGCCGGCCCCCGAATCAGCCGAGGGTCCGGTCGTCGACCTCGACATCGACTGGTCGGCGGCCTTCGACGAGCCGGCGAGCGTCGAGGTCCGCCTCGGTGGCGGAGCCGACCCGGACGCAGGCTGACCGCCGCCGGCACGGAATTGGTACCAGCGGTCTCGCGCTTCGATGGCAGAACCGGGGCGATCCTATAATGGCATCGATGAGGACTCCAGGGGTTCACGCCGCGGCTGACGGCCAGGGTGACACGGGCCGCGACGCGGTCGTTAGCGTCGAGAGAGTACGGAAGCGGTACGGCTCGGTCGTCGCCGTCGACGGGGTCAGCTTCGAGGTCGCCCGAGGCGAGATCTTCGGCCTCCTCGGCCCGAACGGGGCGGGCAAGACGACGACCGTCGAGATGCTCGAGGGTCTCCGCTCCCCCGATGAGGGCTCCCTCCGGGTCCTCGGGGTCGATGTCGCTGCCGAACCCGAGGCGATCAAGCCCCGCATCGGCGTCTCCCTCCAGACGGCGGCCCTCTACCCGAAGCTGACGGTCGACGAGCTCCTCCGCCTCTTCGCCAGCTTCTACCCGCGACACGTCCCCCTCGACGAGCTCGTCGAGGCCCTCGGTCTCGCCGAGCGCCGTCGCGCTCTCACGCAGCAACTTTCCGGCGGCCAGCGGCAGCGGCTCGCCGTTGCCCTTGCCCTCGTCAACGACCCGGAACTCGTCTTTCTCGACGAGCCGACGACTGGTCTCGACCCCGCCGCCCGGCGGGTCCTGTGGGGGATCATCGAGGGGCTCCGGGAGCGGGGCCGGACGGTTCTTCTGACGACCCACTACATGGAGGAGGCCGAGGTGATCTGCGACCGGGTCGCCATCATGGATCACGGCCGGATTCTCGAGATCGGGACGGTGAAGGAGCTCGTTGGGCGGCGTTTTCAGGAACGGGTCGTTCACTTCGATGCCGTCAGCGGGCTTGACGGAGCGGCCCTCGCCGGGCTGCCCGGAGTCGTCCGGGTCGGCCACGACGACGGCGAGGTCCTTCTCTACACTCGCGACGTGCCGGGCACCATCGGGGGCCTCCTCGCCAGGGCCGAGGAACGGGGTCTCGAGATCGAGGATCTCGGCATCCGGCGAGCGAGCCTCGAAGACGTCTTCCTCGCCCTGACCGGGCGCACCCTCCGTGACTAGGGCGAGCGTGGGCGGCCGGAGCGCGTCCGATGCGGATATGCGGAGGGCCGGAGGGGAGGCATTGATGCGAGCTGTTCTCGCCTTGACGGTGGCGAACGTCAAGAGCTACACCCGCGATCGGGCAGCCCTTTTCTGGACCCTAGCCTTTCCCCTCGTCTTCATCGTCCTCTTCGGGCTCATCTTCTCGGGCTCTCGGTTCGAGGTGGCGGTGGCCTGGGTTGACGAGGACGGGGGGCCGGCCGCCGCGTCGGTTCGGTCGGCGTTCGTCGAGAACCAGGCCGTCCGCCTGATCGACCTCGACCAGACGACGGCCCTCGAGCGGATGCGGGAGGGCGGCGTCCGGGCGGTCATCGTCGTGCCCTCGGGCTTCAGCCAGGCCTTCGAGGCCGCCCGTGCCGGGGCGGGCCCGCCCGCCAGCCTTGTCGTCTACACCGACCCGAGCCAGTCCCAGACCTCGGGCGGTGTCTTCCAGGTCCTCGGTAGCGTCCTCGGCGCCGTCAATCTGGGCGGTCGCCCGCCCCTCGTGATCCCGGAGACGCGAACGCTCCAGACCCAGACGCTGTCGGCGATCAGCTACTTCGTCCCCAGTGTCCTGGCGATGTCGATCATGCAACTCGGGATCTTCGCCGCGATCCCCCTCGTGGCGGATCGCGAGAAGCTCATCCTGAAGCGCCTCTCCGCGACGCCTCTTGCCCCCTGGCAGCTTGTCGCCAGCCACGTTCTCATGCGCCTGGGCGTCGCCTTGGTCCAGACGGTCGTCATCGTCGGCGTCGGAACCCTTCTCTTCGGGGTCCGGACGACAGGCAACTGGCTGCCGGTCGTGGGGTTCGTCGTCCTCGGGGCGTTGACCTTTCTTGCTCTTGGATACGTCATCGCCAGCTTCGCTCCGACCGAAGATGCCGCGAACAGCATGACCAGCATCGTCCAGTTCCCGCTCATGTTCCTCTCGGGGATCTTCTTCGCCATCGACCAGATGCCCGAGGGGCTGCAGATGGTCGCTCGTGTCGTGCCGCTCACCTACCTCGGCGACGCCCTCCGTCAGACGATGGTAGACGGAACAGCCTTCAGCCCGCTCTGGGTGTGCGCGGGGGTTCTCGCGGCCTGGCTCGTCGGCTGCTTCGCCGTCGCGGCGCGCTTCTTTCGCTGGCAGTAGCGGGTTCTTCTGGGCAGGCCCCCCTGGGCAGGTGCGGGGCGTGGTCGCTGCCTTACCAGCGTTCCTCGTGGACGACCTCCGCGAGGGGCCGCCGGCCGCCGGGGCGGGGCGGGGCGGTCAACTGCGCCGGGTCGGCCGGGTAGCCGAAGCTGAGGATGTACTCGCAGTGCTGATCGGCGGGGTAGGCGAGGATCGCCCGAGCGCGATCGTGATCGTAGACGGTCGCCGGGCAGCTGCCGACGCCGAGGTCCCAGGCGGCGAGCATCATCTGGGTGGCGGCCCCGCCAAGGTCCCACATGATCGAGAGCGGCGCTCCAG
Source organism: Chloroflexota bacterium (assembly GCA_042408535.1). Lineage (GTDB taxonomy): Bacteria > Chloroflexota > Limnocylindria > Limnocylindrales > CSP1-4 > BPIH01. Next base: position 61,275 of record JBHORA010000027.1, read on the forward strand.
GTGCCCGCGGGTCGGGGGTGACGAGAGCGACGCCGAGGGCTGCCCCGGCGAGGTGGCCGGCGTACGGTCCGACGGCGGCGAGCTCGCGGAGGCGGTCGCGGTCGCGGACGACGACGAAGCCCCAGCGCTGGAGGTTCTTCGCGCTGTGGGCCCGCCGCCCGGCCTCGAGGATTCGGCGGAGGTGATCGGGTTCGAGAGGGCGGTCGGCGAACCGACGGATGGCGCGCTTCGTTCGGATGGCGGTCCAGACGTCCATGGTCGACGCTCCCGTTGGAATCGGTAGGGATCGGCTTGTGGGCCACTGGACACCGTGCCGGCGGTCCCTGGCGGCGATCGCTGTGGATCGTTGGCCCTCGCTGGCGCCCGTCGCTCGGTGCGGCGCCCCGCTCAGGGTACCCGGTTCGGAGGACGCGGCGAACGCCCGGCCTCGGCCGCCGGCGAGGCGTGGGCGATCGAGCCGCTCGTGGCCCGCGCTAGACTCGGAGCGTGAGCCAGCGCGATCCCCACGAAGTCCTCGGCGTGGAGCCCGGTGCCAGCCAGGCGGCGATCAAGGCTGCCTGGCGACGGCTCGCCCGCGAGAATCACCCTGACCTCACCGGCGACGACCCGGTTGCGGCCCGGCGGGCCACTCGCCGGATGGCGGAGATCAACGCCGCCTACGAACGCCTTCGGGCCGATCGGGCGGGCCGGCCCCCGAGTCGGGGAGCGAGGGACGAGGGCGACAGCGCCGCTCGCCGCCGTCCCGCGGGACCACCTCCACCGCCGCCGACCCGGCCGGTCACGGCGCGTCTCGACACGAGCCGAACCTTCCGACCCCGAAACACGACGATCCCGCCTGGCGGGCCACGACCCGCCGGCCGGCCGGCCTGGGTCCCGCCGATCATGGAACGCGGCCGGCCCGAGGAGCTCCGAGCCTCGGCACCAACGGGCCCCCTCGAGCGCGAGGAGCGCCTCGAAGTCCGACCCCGCCAGCCGACCCTGGCCGAGGCACTCGCGTACCCGGTGGAGTTCGGCAAGTTCCGTGGCTACACCCTCGGCGAGATCGCCGCCAGGGAGCCGTCGTACATCGACTGGATCGCCCGGGCCATCGCCCACGACCCGGATCTCGTTGCTGCGGCCCGGGTCGTCGCCGCTGATCTGGACCGACAGGGGATCGCTCGCCGCCGACGGGTCTCGATGCCGCCACCCTCGGTCGGGGTGCCGTAGGGTCGACGGGCCGGAGGCCGGGCCCGCCGGCGGCCCGTCGGCACCGGGCGCCGGTCGGGCCGAGCGTCGCCGAGAGGAGATCGCCGGCGGTGCTGGCCGCCGGCGATCGGACGATAGGGAACGTCGAGGCATGATGCCGGCGCCGCTCGTCGGCTCGGGCCTGCTGGCCGAATGATCCGTGGTTACTCGGTTCGTGGGCGGAGTCAGGGATCCTCCCGGCCGGTGGCCCCGGTACCACCGGCGGGTCGTCCGTCCACCGCCCCGTGGCCGACGCCCCAGGGTGTCCCCGAGTCCGTCGACGGCGCAGGCTCGAGACTAGCCGCGCTGGCTCCGATGGGGTATGGGGCGTCCGTCCAGATTCCGACTCGACGATCGGCGGGCGCGGCGAGGCACCAGTCCCGGACCTGCGTACCAGGTGCCTTCCGGCACCTCGGCCGCGAACGATGGCCGGCGGCGGATCGATCGAGCCAGAGACGGTACGCTCCCGGCGTGAACGCCAGTCCCTTCCTCCCGTCTCTCCCTGGTCAGCGGTCGCCGGTCGCCAGGCGAACCCGCGGTCGCGCCTTCTGCGCGGGCGTCCTCGGTCTTCTGCTCATCAGCCTGGCCGGCTGCGGTTTAACCGGTGGCGGTCCGACCTTCGCCCCCGACGGCCCCTGCCGCGTCGACGGCCGGGCGCCGGGGGCCTACCCCGAGCTCGAGGCGCTCGTCCCGAGCCGCTTCGACGGTCGGCCGCCGGACCGCCTCGATTCGGGCCGCAACTGCAGCCGCGAGAACCTGGCCGGCCTGGCGGCGACCGGGATCACCGAGCTTCGCTTCGCCGGTGGGCTCTGGGCGACTGGCGCCGAGTCCGGGGTGACCCTCGCCGTCTTCACCGCCCCCGGGTTGACCGTCGAGGCCCTCGGCGCCTGGTACGAGGCGGGGGCGAGGTCGGCCCGCAAGACCTCGATCATCGTCGTCGGCCGGCCCCGGCTCGGGGGCGGTGCCGCCTATCGGATCGACCTCGAGAACGGCGGCCAGCTCCAGACGATCGTCGTCCTCCCCTCGGCGGCGGACGTCGTTCGGGTCGTCCTCGTCGGCAGCGCCGCCCGCGACGTCCGGACGCCCGACGCCCACGCCGCCATCGTCGAGCGAGCGATCGCGGCCTCCCTCGCGGCGGAGGCGGCAGGGCCGGGGGAGGTCGGCACGGGCGCTCCGGAGTAGGCGAGGCACTGGACTCGGCCCGGGGCCGGCCAGCGGCGACGCGGCGTCGGGGGAGTGCTAGCATCCCGCCATGACCGACTGGTCCGCCCGTCGGCGACGCTGGGAGGAGGCGCGGCTGCGGCCCGCCCTCAAGCGCCTCCCGGAGCGAAAGGTCCGCTTCTCGACCCTGAGCGGTGTCGAGCTCGAGCGGCTCTACGGCCCCTGGTCGTGGGAGCGGCTGCCCGATGGCTCCCCGGCTGGGGCCGGTGGTCCGACGGCCGTCGACCACCACGGCCGCCCGCTCCGAACGGGCCGCTGGGATGCCTTCGATCCGGAGCGGGACGTCGGCCTCCCCGGCGAGCCGCCGTTCACCCGGGGGATCCACCCGACGGGCTATCGGAGCCGCCTGTGGACGATGCGGATGTTCGCCGGCTTCGGCTCGGCCGAGGACACGAACGCCCGCTTCCACGCCCTCCTCGAGGCGGGCCAGACCGGCCTCTCGATCGCCTTTGACATGCCGACCCTCTATGGCTACGACACCGACGACCCCGAGGCCGAGGGCGAGTTCGGGACCTGCGGCGTGGCCGTCAGCTCCCTGGCCGATATGGAGGTCCTCCTCGCCGGCCTGCCCCTCGACCGGATCAGCACGTCCATGACGATCAACGGCCCGGCGGCGCCGATCTGGGCGATGTACATCGTCGCCGCCGAGAAGGCGGGGGTGCCGAGGGCCGTCCTCGAGGGCACGATCCAGAACGACATCCTCAAGGAATACATCGCCCAGAAGGAGTTCCTCTTCCCGCCCGAGCCCTCGATGCGGCTCGTCGTCGACACGATCGAGTTCGGGAGCCGGGAGCTGCCGAAGTGGAACACGATCAGCATCTCCGGCTACCACATCCGCGAGGCGGGCGCGACGGCGGTCCAGGAGCTCGCCTTCACCATCGCCGACGGGATGGCCTACGTCGAGGCCGCCCTCGCCCGCGGGCTCCGGGTCGACGACTTCGCACCCCGCCTGTCGTTCTTCTTCAACAGCCACAGCGATTTCTTCGAGGAGGTCGCCAAGTTTCGGGCTGCCCGGCGGATCTGGTGGAAGCTCATGACCGAGCGCTACCGGGCCGAAAACGAGCGCTCGACCTGGATGCGCTTCCACACCCAGACGGCCGGCGTGTCGCTCACGCCCCAGCAGCCGTTGAACAACCTGACCCGGGTCGCTCTCCAGGCCCTCGCCGCCGTCCTCGGCGGGACCCAGTCGCTCCACACCGACGCCTACGACGAGGCCCTCGCGGTCCCGACCGAGGCGGCTGCCCTCCTCGCTCTCCGCCAGCAGCAAATCATCGCCGAGGAGAGCGGCGTGGCGAACACCGTCGATCCCCTCGGCGGATCGTGGTTCGTCGAGGCCCTGACGAACGAGATCGAGCGGGGCGTCTGGCGCTACCTCGACGAAATCGATCGCCGGGGCGGGATGATCGCCGCCATCCTCGCCGGCTATCCCCAGCGGGAGATCGCCGACGCGGCCTACCGGTTCCAGCGCGAGTTCGATGTCGGCGAGCGGGTCGTCGTCGGGGTGAACCGCTACGTCGACCCCGAGGAGGTCCTCACCGTGCCGGTCCTCGAGGTCCCGCCGGGGTCCCTCGAGCGCCACCTCGCCCGTCTCGAGCGGGTCCGCCGGGAGCGGGATCCGGTCGCCGTCGAGGCCGCCCTGCGGGGGCTTCGCGAGGCCGCCGCTCGGCCCGGTTCGAGCGCGACGAACCTCATGCCCCACTTTCTCCGCTGCGCCGCTGCCTACGCGACCCTCGGCGAGCAGTGCCGCGTCCTCCGGGAGGTCTTCGGCGAGTACCGGGAGCCGGTCGCCGTCTGAAGGCTGGCCGAGTCAGGGGCGTGGCGCTATCGTTCGTCTTCTCCGGACTCCCCCGGAGGGCTCGAGTCCGGACGTCGTGGCTCGTCGGCCGAGCGGAGCCGCTGGACTCGAGCCGAGTCCGGCATCGACGACGAACGAGGAGGCGCGATGTACCTCGACGGCCTCTCCTTCCTCGAAGACGAACGGGCGGCCTGGCGGCCCTTCGAGGCCCTCGACGAGCTCTCGGACGAGGCCTTGAGCCGGCCCGTCGAGGGCGCCCACGGCTGGTCCGGGCGGGATCTCATGGGCCACCTCGTCGCCTGGCAGGAGATCGCCCTCGCCATGGCCCGGGAGCTCGCCCTCGGTGAGCGCTCGCCGACCCTGGAACGCGTCGAAGCCGAGTGGGCAGCGGGCGGCGAGGCCATGAACGACCGCCTCCTCCGGGAGTGGGGCGCCCTCCCGCTGGCCGAGGTCCGGGAGCGGTTTCGGACGATCCCCGGGGAGCTCCGGGGCACCCTGACCGTCGTCCCCGAGGCCCGCTGGGTGAAGCACCACCGCCATCTGTCGGCCCTGCTCGAGGAGACCCTCGACCACTACGCCGAGCACGAGGCTGATCTGGCGGCGATTCTCGAGGCGGCGAGCTAAGGCTCTCGAGAGCCGTCCTCCGCGCGAACCCACGGTGGTCCGAAGGCGGAGCCAGGGCCCTTCCCGGGCCCCGACCTACCCGATGCGATCACGATCGCAGCGATCACCGCCCAGGAACGCCGACGGCCGGGCGCGAGGCCCGGCCGTCGGGGGGAGGAGGAGGGGCGATGAATGCTCTGTTAGGCTGGCGGCTGGGCCGCCTGTTCGGCCGCTTGCGACGTCGCCGCAGCAGCGATCTCCTTGAGGTGGAACGCCTCTTCCAGGGCGTCGAGGGGCCGGAAACCGACGACACCGATCGGCTGCTTGCCGGGCTGGAAGAAGGCAATCGTCGGGATGCTCATGATCCCGAAGTGCTGCGAGAGGCCAGGGTTCGCATCGACGTCGACCTTCACGACGTCGACGACGCCGTCGTACTTCTGGGCCAGCTTCTCGAGCTCCGGGGCGACCATCTTGCAGGGTCCGCACCAGGCGGCCCAGAAGTCGACGACGACGGGACGCGGGTTCTTGAGGACGAGATCCTCGAAGGTCGCGTCCGTCGCATGCTTGATCTCGGCCATCGGCCCTTCCACCTTTCTCCCGTCGGACGGGTTCGTCGTTCGGTCTCGGCCCCGCTCAGCGGGCGAGGCTCTGGATCAATCGATAGGCCTCGAGGACCCGAGGGTCCGCGAGTCGGTAGTAGACGGTGCTTCCTTTGCGTCGGGCCAGAACGAGCCCGGCGCTCCGGAGAACGGCCAGGTGCTGGCTCATGTTCGGCACCTGGCAGCCAACCCGTGCCGAGAGCTCGCCGACGGAGAGCTCGCCGGCCGCGAGCGACTCGAGAACGCAGAGCCGCTTCGGGTCGGCGAGGGCGCGACCGATCGCAGCCCAGCGCGCGCGGTCCGCTTCGCTCGACGGCGTCGTTCCCAGCACGCGGTCATTATTCCACTGTTTGCGCAATTGCGCAAGTGCCGTCTTGGGCGGCTCGATGTGGCTGCCCTTGTCACCGCATCCGGGCGGGAGCGGCGATACTGGCTCCGTGGAGATCGCCCCACCTGAGCCCGACCCCGTCGCCGTCCTCGATTTGGGCCGGATCGAGGGCGCCTCGCTCAGGACCCCAGCCCAGGAGAACGCATGACCGACCCGGCGCCCGAGGTCGACCGCGGAACCCCCCGCGGCGACGTGTGGGATGGACTCGAACAGCTCGAACGGGCGCCCGACGGTTCTGCGGCTCCCCCGGAGCTGCCGGGGCCCGGTCGCCTCGTCGGGCGGAGCCTCGCCCTCCTCCGAGCCATCGCTCCCGACGTCCGCCGGGGCGCCCTCGCCGTCGGGCTCCAGTTTCTCGGCCTCCTCGGTCCGCTCCTCGTCCTCGTCGCGGCGGCCATCGCCCGCCTCCCGGAGCCGACGGTCCTCTTCGGTGCTGGCCCACCGGGGACGCCGGCCGATGTCGAGCTGGCCGGGCTCGTCGGGATCGGGATCCTCGTCGCCGCCGCCGGCGGGACGGCCCTCGCGATCGAGAGTCGGGCCATCGGTCTCGCTCTCGTCGCGACCGCGGCCCGAGGTCGACCGGTCTCCCTGCCGGGTGCCCTCCGCCGCTCGCGACAGTCCTTCTGGCGACTCGTCGCCCTCAGCGTTGCCGTCGAGCTTCCGCTCGGGCTCCTCGGCTCTCTCGTCGGGGAGGTCCTCGTCGGGCCAGAAGCCGCCGGCTCGCCGCCGGCGGCCGCTCTGGGATTCCTGGTGGCCCTCGTCCTCCAGGTCCCGATCGTCTACGCGGCCGCCGGGATCGTCGTCGGCGGTCTCGGCGTGCGGGCCGCCCTCCGGGAGTCCATCCGGCTCGTCGCGAGGGCGCCGCGCCTGCTGCCGGTCGTCGTCGGCATCGGCGCCGCGGCGCAGGTCCTCCTCGTCGTCGCCCTGAACGGCGGCCTCGAGCTCATGATCGTCGTCGCCGATCTCGCCGACCTCGACCTCGCGGCCGACGATCCGGCTCGGACCTTCGGTGCCATCGCCCTCCTCCTCGGGGCGAGCAGCGCCGTCGGCTCGCTCCTCTTCAGCGTCACCTGCCTCGCGACGGCTCCCCAGGCGGTCGTCGTCGCCCTCGCCGGACGGACCCTCGGCCTCGACCAGACCGCCGCCGCTGGGGAGGCGTCGGCCGCCAGTTCGACCCGCTGGCTGACGCTGCCGATGGCCCTCGGGATCGCGACGGCGGTCCTCGTGTCCGTCATCGGGATCCAGAACGTCGTCGGCCGGGGCTGAGCCGGACCGGTCCGAGCTCGGCCAGGAGAGACGAGGCTCTCAGTCGACCCCGAGCTCGCGGAGGCGATCGTCGTCGATCCCGAGGTGATGGGCGAGCTCGTGGATGACCGTCAGGCGGACCTCGTCGGCGAGTTCCTCGGGGTCCGGAAAGTCGCTCTCCAGGGGGAGTCGAAAGAGGGTGATCTTGTTCGGGACCGGAGCCCAGTCGGCGCCCCACTCGGTCCGCGGGACACCCTCGTAGAGACCGTAGAGGGTCTCGTCCGGGGCGAGCCCTTCGGCGCGTCGTTGCTCGGGACTCGGCTCGTCGTCGATGACGATGGCGACCTCGTCGAGGGCCGACCGGAAGGGCTCCGGGATCGTCGCCAAGGCCTCGGCGACGAGGGCCTCGAAGGGGCGGTGGCGGCGGAGCTGACGGCGAGGGCGGGGGGAACCGCGGCGGCGCTTCGGCATCGGGCTCGTATCCTACCGAGGGTGCGCAGCGACGAGGAAAGGCCGGACGTGTCGGAGTTCAGGGCCGACGTTGCCTCCGTCCCGCCTCCGGATCAAGAAGCCGAACCCGGCGCCTTCGTCGTCCTCGTCGAGCCTTCCCTCCGGATCGCCTTCTTCGACTGGGGCGGGCCCGCCGGCCGCGAGCCGGGGACGCTGGCGAGCCCCGGTGCCCTCCTCGTCCATGGCCTGGCCGGGACCGCCTGGACCTGGGCTCCCGTCGCCCGCCGACTCCGGGCCCGGCTCCGGACCGTCGCCCTCGACCTCCGCGGCCACGGCGGCTCCGACGGCCCGACCGGGCGCTACGAGCCGGCCCACCTCGCCGAGGACGTCGTCGCCGTCGCCGAAGGGGCAGGCTTGCTCGACGAGCCGACCGATCGACTCATCCTCGCCGGCCACGGCTTCGGGGGGATCGTCGCCGCCTGGGCGGCCGCCAGCCTCGGGGACCGGTGCGCCGGCCTCGTCCTCGTCGACGGCGGCTGGGAGGACGTGGCCGAGGCGACGGGGCTCGAGCCCACCGAGCTCCTCCGCGAAATCGAGGAGCCGCCCGAGGTCCTTCGGTCGATGGCCGCCTATCTCGCCGACCGGGCCAGCTTCGATCCGGCGACCTGGGACGCCGACCAGGAGCGCGCGGCGCGGGCGAGCGTCATCGAGCTGCCCGTCGGTCGTCTCGAGTTCGCTGCGAGACCCCACGTCCTCGCCGCCTGCATCGAGGCGATGTACGCCTACCGTCCGCTCGAGACCCTCGTCGCCGTCAGCGGGCCGGTCGTCGCCCTGCTCGCCGGCGCCGACCCCGACGGGCGCCGGGCAGCCGCCCTGGCCGCCGTCGATCGAGCGAGGCGGCTCGCCGGCCGGGAGCCGATCCGCAGTCTCCACTTCGAGGGGGCCGGCCACAACCTCATGCGCTACCGGCCGGTCGAGGTGGCCGCTGCGGTCCTCGATCTCGCCGGCGCGCTACGATCGCCGCCAGGATGAACGAGAACCGCACACCGAGGACCGCCGTCGACCCCGCGCCGTCGACGGCCGCTCGGCTCCGCCAGCTCGTGACGGAGATCGAGACCGAGATCGGCGAGGCCCCGCTCGACGTCGTCGCCGAGATCGAAGGCGACGCCGCTCCACCGATCGAGGGCCTCGCCGGCGGGCGGCCGAGGACCGACGAGAACGCCCGGGTCGAAGCGGCTGTCCGCCAGATCCTCCTGGAGATCGGCGAGGATCCCGACCGCCCGGGTCTCCAAGGCACGCCCGAACGCGTCCACCGGATGTACGCCGAGCTCACCGCAGGCTACCGGGTGGACCCCGATCGGCTCGTGAACGGCGCGATCTTCCCCGTCGACTACAGCGAGATGGTCGTCGTCAAGGACATTCCCTTCTACTCCCTCTGCGAGCACCATCTCCTCCCGTTCTTCGGCACGGCAGGCGTGGCGTACATCCCGAACGGTCGGGTCATCGGTCTCTCGAAGATCCCCCGGATCGTCGAGATGTACGCCCGGCGGCTCCAGGTCCAGGAGCGGCTGACGCAGCAGATCGCCGACTTCCTCATGGCCCGCCTCGAGCCGAAGGGCGTCGGGGTCGTCGTCGAGGCGACCCATCTGTGTGCCGTCATGCGGGGGGTCCGAAAGCCGGGAACGATCATGACGACGGCGGCCGTCCTCGGGCTCTTTCGGTCGAACGACAAGACGCGGGCCGAGTTTTTCGCCCACCTCGAGCGGCACTCCCCCGGCGCCTGAGCGGCCGAGGACGAAGCGGCGCGGCGCCGGTCGCGTCGCTCCGAGCCGGAACGCCGACCTCGGCCGATGGAGCCGAGCCCCGGGGCCCACCGCCCGCCGCCGTACAATCGGGGCATGACCGAGCGACCCATCAAGGTCCTCATCGCCAAGCCGGGCCTCGACGGCCACGACCGGGGGGCGAAGGTCCTCGCCCGGGGCCTCCGCGACGAGGGCTTCGAGGTCATCTACACCGGCCTCCGCCAGACGCCCGAGATGATCGTCGCGGCCGCCCTCCAGGAGGACGTCGACGTCGTCGGCCTCTCGATCCTCTCGGGCGCCCACATGACGCTCTTGCCGAAGGTGACCCGCCTCCTCCGCGAGAAGGGGATGGACGACGTCCTCGTGACGGCCGGCGGCATCATCCCCGACGACGACATCCCGGCGCTCAAGGCGGCGGGCATCGCCGAGGTCTTCGGGCCGGGGACGACGATCCGGGAGGTCGCCGACTTCATCCGGGCGAACGTCCGGCGAGCGTAGCCGGTGCCCGTTTCGACGAGTGCCACCGCCAACCCGGCCGAGCGCGGCGTCGTCCTCGCCGAGGCGGCCCTGGCCGGGGATCGACGGGCCCTCGCCCGGCTCCTGACCGAGGTCGAGAACCGAACCCACGCTGCCGAGGCTGCCCTCCGTCGCCTCTACCCGCTCGCCGGACGGGCGCACCTCGTCGGGATCACCGGACCGCCCGGCGCTGGGAAGAGCACCCTCGTGGCCGCCCTCATCGGCGAGCTGCGGACCCGCGGCCGATCGGTCGGCGTCATCGCCGTCGACCCCTCGAGCCCGATCAGCGGCGGGGCGATCCTCGGCGACCGGGTCCGGATGCAGGCCCACGCCGAGGACCCCGATGTCTTCATCCGCTCCATGGCTGCCCGCGGCCACGCCGGTGGCCTGGCGGCAACCTCGGGAGCGGCGGCCGCCGTCCTCGACGCGGTCGGCTTCGAGGTCGTCTTCCTCGAGACGGTCGGAGCCGGCCAGAGCGAGGTCGAGGTCGCCGCGGCCGCCGACACGACCGTCGTTCTGGAGGCGCCCGAGATGGGTGACGAGATCCAGGCCATCAAGGCTGGTCTCCTCGAGGTTGCCGACATCGTCGTCGTCAACAAGGGCGATCGGCCAGGTGCCCAGCGGACGGCGGCCCAGCTGCGGGCGATGCTGAGCGCGGCCGCGGTGGCAGCGGAGGCGGCCGCCGAGCGAGCCCACCACGCGGGGTGGGGCAACCAGCCGACGACGGCGACCACCGCGGCGGGCGCCGAGCCGACGGGGCGGGCGGGCGACCCCGAGGCTTCCCCGAACGCCCCGGAAACCGGGCGGGCCCGCCCGAAACGCCCCGAGGTCCTCGTCACGACGGCCGCCACCGGCGACGGTGTCCCGGAGCTCCTCGCCGCCATCGAGCGTCACCGAGAGCGGGGGAGTGGCGATGGTGCCCTCGCTGCGGCCCGGCGGGCGCGAGCGGAGGCCCAGGTCTGGACGATCGTCGTCGAGCGAGCCCGGGACCGGCTCGCTCGGCCCGAGCTGGCGAGGGCGGCCGAGGCGATCGTTCGCTCCGTTGCCGACCACGCCCTCGACCCGTACGCCGCTGCCGACCAGCTTCTCGGCCTCCTCGCCCGAGAGGCCGGCGACGGTGAAGGAAACCGATGAGTCCCAGGGCGACCGATCGCGCTCGGGAGGCCGGGACGCCAGCGCAGGGAGGCGCGCCGATGTCGATCGAGTCCGTCTTCGTCGCCGGGGCCGGCCTCATGGGCCACGGCATCGCCCAGGTCCTCGCCGCGGCCGGTCGCCGGGTCGTGCTCTACGAGCCCGACCTCAGTCGGTCGGTGGCCGGCCGGGAGCGGGTCGCCGGGAACCTCGAGCGCGCCGTGGCGAAGGGGAGGCTGCAGCCCGACGAGCGCGAGGCGATCCTCGGGCGGATCGAGGCTGTCGACGCCATCGCGCGGGTCGCCGACGTCGATCTCGTCGTCGAGGCCGTCTTCGAGGACGTCGCCGTCAAGCAGGGTCTCTTCGCCGAACTCGACCGCCTCGCCGACCCGGAGACGATCTTCGCTACGAACACCTCCTCGATCTCGATCGGTCGCCTGGCGGAGGCGGTCGGGCCCGAGCGGCGTCGCCGCTTCCTCGGCATGCACTTCTTCAGCCCGGTGCCGGTCATGCCCCTCGTCGAGCTCATCCCGGGGCCGGCGACCGAGCCAGCGGTCGTCGAGGCCATCCGGGGGCTCGCCGCCGACCTCGGCAAGGAGGTCATCGTCGCCGCCGACCAACCGGGCTTCATCGTCAACCGGATCCTCATGCCCTTCCTGGCCGAAGCGATCCGGGCCTACGAGGCCGGGGTCGGCACGGCCGAGGACATCGACACCGGCGCCCGGGTCGGCCTGAACCACCCGATGGGGCCCCTCGAGCTGGCCGACTTCATCGGTCTCGACGTCTGCCTGAACGTCATGCGGGTCCTCCACGAAGGGCTCGGCGGCGAGCAATTCCGGCCGCCGCGACGCCTGGAAGAGCTCGTCGCGGCCGGCCACCTCGGCCAGAAGACGGGCCGCGGCTTCTACACCTACCCGCGGGAGGGTCGCTGATCGTCGTCGCGCGCCCGGCCGCCGGGTCCGTCCGCGTCCGCCCGTCCCGGCCCCGAATCGGCCGGGGTCGCCCGGACCGGCCACTCGGCGGCGGCCTCGCCGAGGAGCTCGACGAGCCGGCGGGCGTTCTTCGGGGCGAGGGCGAAACTGTCGTTGTTGAAGAAGGCGTAGGCCTCGCAGCCGCCGAGGGCCGCCGCGCGGAGCCGATCCGCCCAGGGCTGAAGCTCGGCGTCGCTGTAGTCGTGGGCCCAGCCACCAGCGAGGCCGTGGAAGCGGACGGCGACGAGGTCCGTCGTGACCGGTGCCGCCGGCGGCATGGCGGTCGAGCTCACCCAGCAGGCCGCAACCTTCGCCGCGCTGAGGATGGCGAGGACCTCGTCGACGAGCCAGGAGGGATGGCGGAACTCGACGACGTGGCGGAAGCCCCGCGCTTCGACCGCGAGCAGCTCGAGGAAGTCGGCGAGGCGGGGCGGATCGCAGCGGAGGCTCGGTGGCAGCTGCCAGAGCAGGAAGGCGACGGCTCCGACTTCGGCGAGGGGCCGAACCCGATCGACGAAGCGGCCGAGCTCGGCCGTGCAGTCTGCCAGGCGACGGATGTGGGTGATGAGCCGGGAACCCTTCAGGGCGAACCGGAACCCCGGTCGCTCGCCGGCGGTCCGGCGCCAGGCGGCGATGGCCGCTTCGCTCGGGAGGCGGTAGAAGCTGGCATCGACTTCGACCGCCGGGAAGACGGTCGCGTAGTAGGCGAGCCACCGGTTCGGTGGCAGCCCGGGTGGGTAGAAGCGGCCGCGCCAGTCGCGGTACTGCCAGCCGCAGGTCCCGACCCAGACCCTGGCCGTCACGCGGGTGCCGCCGTCCGCTTCGGGCAACCCGTCGTCCGTCATGGTCGGCATTCTCCACACGGCGCGCCCCGCGTCGAGGGCCAGGCGGCCTTTCCCGAAGGGTGGCAGCCCGTCGCGATGGGAACAGCTCGCCCCGACCGGTGGCGGCCCAGTGGCGGCCGAGTCCGCGGCGCGCTCCGCGATCGCCGGGCGCGGCCCTGTCCGTCCCGGATGGTGGCGGCCCTCGCCGACGAGCCCGACCCTCCGGAGGTGTAGATTCCTGTCCATGGACGAGCGCCCCCTCCCCGGCGGCCCGAACGGCGACGTCTTCGTCGTCTCGGCCGTCCGGACCCCGATCGGCAAGTTCGGCGGCGGCCTCGCCACGACCCCGGCCACGCTCCTCGGTGGGATCGCCATCCGGGCGGCCGTCGATCGCTCGGGACTCCCCGAGGGGACGCCGGTCGACGAGGTCCTCATGGGCCAGGTCCTCCAGGCCGGCGCTGGCCAGGCCCCGGCCCGCCAGGCGGCGCTCGCCGGCGGCCTCCCCGAGACGACGAGCGCGACGACGATCAACCGGGTCTGCGGTTCGGGGCTGAAGGCGATCATGCTCGCCGCGGCCGAGATCCGGGCTGGCGATGCCGAGATCGTCGTGGCTGGAGGGATGGAGAACATGAGCGCCGCGCCCTACCTCCTCCCGAAGGCCCGCTTCGGTTACCGCCTCGGCCATGGCGAGGTCCTCGACGCGACCCTCCACGATGGCCTCATGTGCGCCTTCGAAGCCTGCCACATGGGGACCCACGCTGAACGGGTCGCCATCGCTCGTCAGATCAGCCGGGCCGACCAGGACGCCTATGCCCTCGAGAGCCACCGCCGGGCGGTCGCTGCCATCGACGCCGGTCGCTTCCGGGAGGAGATCGTCCCCGTCCCCGTTCGCGACGCGAAGGGGAACGAGACGCTCGTCGAGGTCGACGAGAACCCGCGCCGGGACACGAGCCTCGAAGCCCTCGCCCGGCTGCGGCCGGTCTTCCCGCTCCCCGATGAGCCCGACCGGAGCGGAGTGACCGAGGGGACGGTGACGGCCGGCAACTCGCCCGGAATCACCGACGGCGCCGCGGCGACGGTCGTCGTTTCGGAGCGCATCGTCGAGCGGTACGACCTCCACCCCCTGGCCCGGATCGTCGGCTACGCCCAGGCCGAGGTCGCGCCGAAGTGGCTCTTCCTCGCCCCCGTCGAGGGCGTTCGCCGTCTCCTCGAGCGGACCGAGCTGCCCATCGAGGCCTTCGACCTCGTCGAGATCAACGAGGCCTTCGCCGCCCAGACCCTCGCCGACGGCCGAGAGCTCGGCTTCGACTGGTCGAAGACGAACGTGAACGGTGGCGCCATCGCCCTCGGCCACCCGATCGGGGCGTCGGGGGCCCGGATCGTCGCCACCCTCCTCCACGAGCTCCGTCGCCGCGGCGGCCGTTACGGTCTGGCGACCCTCTGCCTCGGCGGCGGTGGTTCGGTGGCCATGGCCTTCGAGCGGGCCGAGCCCTGACGGAGGGAGACGCCGCGGTTTTCTCCGACGGCGCGCGGTCGCTTCGAGAACGGGCGTTTCCGAGAGAGGTGACGAGTGCGATGAGCGAGACCGAAACCGAACTGACGACCGTCGAGTTCAGCCGAGCGGAGCTCGAGATCCTCCGGACCGCGCTGCGCCTCCTCGCCTCGACCCTCGGGCGCGAGGAGGCCGACGAGCTTGCCGAGGTCCAGCGTCTGCTCACCCGCCTGGAAGGAGTCGGCCGATGACCGTCACGACCCAGGCTGCCGCCGAAGCCGAGGCGGCGGCCGTCCCGATCTTTCGCAACTTCATCGCCGGCGAGTGGGTCCCCTCCGTCTCCGGACGAACCTTCGAGAGTCGGAATCCGGCGGACGTCCGGGACGTCATCGGCCGCTTCCAGGCGAGCACCGCCGCCGACGTCGCCATGGCGATTCGGGCCGCCGAAGCCGCCCTCCCGCTGTGGCAGCGGACCCCGGCCCCGAAGCGGGGCGAGATCCTCTACCGCTTCGGGGCGCTCCTGGCCGAGCACAAGGAGCGCCTGCCCGGGCGATGACCCGCGAGATGGGGAAGGTCCTCACCGAAGCCCGCGGCGACGTCCAGGAGGGGATCGACATCGCCTTCCTCATGGCCGGCGAGGGCCGCCGGATGTTCGGCGATACCGTCCCGTCGGAGCTGCCGGACAAGTGGGCGATGAGCATCCGCCAGCCGCTCGGAATCGCCGGGATCATCACGCCCTGGAACTTCCCGATCGCCATCCCGTGCTGGAAGATGATGCCGGCCCTCGTCACTGGCAATACCGTCGTCTTCAAGCCGGCCTCCGACACCCCCCACTGCGCGACCCTCCTCGTCGAGCTCATGGCCGAGGCGGGCTTCCCGCCGGGGACGGTCAACCTCGTCACCGGGTCGGGTTCCGAGGTTGGCGATGCCATCGTCGACTCGCCCGACGTGGCGGTCATCAGCTTCACCGGTCACAGCGAGACGGGCAAGTCGATCGCGCAGCGGGCCGGGGCGCGGCTGAAGCGGCTCGCTCTCGAGCTCGGCGGCAAGAACGGGATCGTCGTCCTCGCCGACGCCGACCTCGATCTCGCCACCGAGGGGATCCTCTGGTCGGCCTTCGGGACGACGGGCCAGCGGTGCACGGCGTGCTCGCGGGTCATCGTCGAGGAGGCCGTCCTCGAACCGCTCCTGGCGCGGCTCGAAGCCGGGGCGCGGCGGCTTCGACTCGGCGATGGGCTCGACCCGGAGACGGACGTCGGGCCGCTCGTGAACGGGGCGGCGGTCGAGAAGGTCGAGCGGTACGTCGAGATCGGGCGGGGCGAGGGCGAGCTCGTCTGCGGCGGGCGGCGAGCGACCGGCCCGGGGCTCGAGTACGGTCACTTCTTCGAACCGACGATCTTCGCGGGAGTGGCGCCGATGGCGCGGATCGCCCAGGAGGAGATCTTCGGGCCGGTTCTCTCGGTCATCCCGGTCCCGGATTTCGAGGCCGCCATCACGGCCCTCAACCAGACGCGGTACGGGCTGTCGTCGTCCATCTACACCCGGGACGTGAACCGTGCCTTCCGGGCCATGCGGGACTTCCAGACGGGGATCGTCTACGTGAACGCCGGGACGATCGGAGCGGAGACGCATCTCCCATTCGGCGGCTGGAAGGAGACGGGCAACGGGCACCGAGAGGCCGGCCACGCGGCCCTCGACACGTTCACCGAGTGGAAGGCGATCTACGTCGACTTCTCGGGTCGTCTTCAGCGGGCCCAGATCGACAACCAGCCGAGCTAACGGGTGTCGGAGGGGGCACCGGGGCACCCCGCGCTCGGTTGACGCCCGCAGCGAACCGAACGCCACGCGGGACCGGGAGCCGCCGCGACCGACACCCAGAGGGCACAGAACGACGCACCTGGGCCCCGCACTCACTGGCGTGACGCCCTCACCGGACAGAACGCCGCTCCGGCACGCTGCGCTGCGCCTCGCTGCCACCCTCACCGAACAGAACGCCGCGGCGCCGGATCCTGACCCTGTTCTGTTCGGCTCGGCCGTCGATCTGGGCGGCCGCGCCGCTGATACCCGCGTTCTGTTCGGCTCGGCCGTCGATCTGGGCGGCCGCGGAGCCGAGAGCCTCGTTCTGTCCAACCAGGCCGTCGCTGTAGGGCCACCGTGACCCCCGGGCTCCGGTTGTGTTCGCTCAGAGTGTCACCCTTCGCGGCCGAGACCCGCAAACCCGCGTGTCGTTCGCTCAGGCCGTCAGCCCCGCTACCGCGCCCGCTCTCATCACGTACTCGTCGCCCTGCCTGGGGTCATCATCCCGGAGCGGCCGCCACCCCGCAATGTTGCCTTCTGTCCGAACGCAAAGGGAATCTTTGCGGGCCAGGTCTCCGAGGGCACGCCGGCTGAGGGTCGAACCTCAGGCGCTCGCGTCGATGCGGACCGAGACCTCCTCGACGCCCCGAACGAGCCGGAGCTCGAAGGGGGGCTCGACGCTGGCCAGGATGTCGTGGAGGTCGTCCACGGTCCGGACCGGCCGATCGGCCGCCGCGACGATAACGTCCCCCTCCCGAAGTCCGGCTCGCTCGGCGAGGCTCCCGGCCTCGACACCTCGAACGAGGAGACCGTCGATCGCCTCGAGACCGACGGCCCGCCGAAGCCGACGCGCGACCTCC
The DNA here is from genome assembly GCA_042408535.1 of Chloroflexota bacterium. Classification (GTDB taxonomy): domain Bacteria; phylum Chloroflexota; class Limnocylindria; order Limnocylindrales; family CSP1-4; genus BPIH01. Next base: position 78,190 of record JBHORA010000027.1, read on the forward strand.
GGGGGCGCCACGACGACCCCCAGCCGGATCCGCCGCGGCAATTCGCCACGGCCGAGGGCAGCGAGCCGATCCCGGAGGGTCGCGTCCGCCGGGATGGCGAGGTAAAAACCGTCGCCGAGGCGGTGCGTGTCGATCCCGACGACCCGCCCTTCGGTGTCGAGGAGAGGACCGCCCGAGGCGCCGGGGGCGAGAGGAGCCGTGTGCTCGATGGCCGGCCCGGCCAGGACGCCGCTCGGGCTTCGGAACAGGCGTCCGGTACCCGAGACGAACCCCAACGTGATCCGCGGGCCCTCGGGGCCAGCGGCGGCGGCGAGGACGGCCGCCCCGAGGTCGACCGCGCGATCGGACCAGGGGAGCGCCGGCCGGTCGCCGGTGGGGACGTCGATGACGGCAAGGTCGCCGTCGAGATCGAGTCCGACGACCCGACCGGTGGCCCGCTCACCGGTGGCGAAGGTGACCGTCGTCTCGTCGCCCCGGAGGTTGTGGGCGTTCGTGACGACCCGCCCGTCCCCGACGACGAAACCGGTCCCCCGAAAGCGAGCCCCGATGGCGACGAGCGAGGGCATCGTCGCCCCGGCGACGCTCGAAATCGTTCGCTCGATATCCGACAGGGTGGCCATGCCGTCGCCTCCGCTAAAGAGCTGTCACTTGCAACTAGCAAGCTACCACGGCTGGGTGTTCGAATCAAGAGGTCGGCTACGATGAGCCGGTCATGAGCGAACGACGCCCCTCCGCCCTGGACGCCGCCCTCGAGCGGGTCGGCGACCGATGGAGTCTGCGGATCGTCGAGGCGCTCCTGGACGGCCCGCGGCGTTTCGGAGAGCTGGCGGCCGCCATTCCCGGCATCGCCCCGAACGTTCTCTCCGAGCGACTGCGTCGGCTCGTCCGAGCCGGCATCCTCGTCGCTCGGCCCTACGAGCGACGCCCGGTCCGCTACGAGTACGCCCTCACCGCCGACGGCGTCGAGCTCGCAGCGGCGGTTCGCTCCCTCGCCGACTGGGCGGCGCGCCGGATTGGGGCAGGGGAGCAGCGCCGGCACGGTGTCTGCGGCACGCCGCTCGTCGTCGTCACCTGGTGTCCGAGCTGTCGGGAGGTCGTCGAGGCGGGCTCCGAGGGGACCATTGAGGAGGTGCACCTGTGACGAGTCCCGAAGCCTGGACCGGTACTGTGGCCCGGTCGCTCGCCGCCGAGTCCCCCTCGGGCACCCGGTCCAGGGTCGTCGTTCTGACCGGGGCGAGCGGTCGCCTCGCCCCGACCGTCGCTCGGGCCTTCGCCGAGGCTGGCGATCGGCTCGCCCTCCTGGGGCGGCGGACCGAGGTCCTCGAGCGCCTTGCCACGGACCTGCCGGGTGGCGCCGCCCGCCACCTGGCGATCGCCGTCGACCTCAACGAGGCCGATGCCGCCATGGACGCGGCCAAGCGGGTCCAGGTCGAGCTCGGGCCGGCCACCGTCCTCCTCCACCTCGCCGGCGGCTACCGCGGCGGAGCGGGCCTCGTCGAGGCCCCGGCCGAGGAGTGGGAGGCGATGCTCGCCGTCAACCTCTGGCCGACGGTCAACGCCCTCCGGGCCTTTCTGCCCCAGATCCGGAACGCCGAGCAGGGGCGGATCGTCACCGTCTCGACGCCCTTCGCCCGGGCTCCTCTCGCGACGGGGGCCGCCTACTCTGCGACGAAGGCGGCCGTCGAAGCGATGACCCTGTCGGTCGCCCGGGAGCTCGCCGGTACGAGCGCCACCGCGAACGTCGTCCTCGTCCGGACGATCGGCGACGCCAAGCCGCACCACACCCGACCCGAGGAGATCGCAGCTGCCCTCCAGTGGCTCTGCTCGCCCGAGGCCGGCGTCGTGAACGGCCAGCTCATTCCGCTCGTCGGACGGGCCCTTCCACCGAGCGCGTAGCTCTCGGCCAGCTGAGCGGTGGCCGAGCGGCGACCACACCTGCCCGCCGAGCGGTGGCCGAGCGGTGACCACACCGGCCCGCCGAGCGGTGGCAGAGCGGCGACCACACCGGCCCGCTGAGCGGTGGCCGAGCGGCGACGAGCCGCCCACCGGCCGCCGGCCGCCGATCGACCGTTGACAACCGTCACCGATGGATGATCATGAAGGCCATCGTCGAGACGCACGGAGAGGAGGCCAGCGGGATGGCGAAGTATCTCTTCATCGGTTCGTATACCGCCGAGGGGGCGCGGGGGCTCCTGAAGGAGGGCGGATCGGGGCGGCGCAAGGTGGCCGAAGAGGTCGTGCGGTCCCTCGGGGGCACCGTCGAGGCGTACTACTTCGGCTTCGGTAGCGACGACTTCTACCTCCTCGCCGATTTGCCGGACCACGCTGCCGCGGCGGCGCTCAGCCTCACGGTCGGTTCGAGCGGAGCGGTGTCGGTCCGGACGATCGTCCTCATGACCCCCGAGGAGGTCGACGCCGCCACGAAGCGGTCGGTCGCCTATCGCGCGCCAGGGGCCTGAGGCGCGAATCTGACGGCGACCGTCTGCCGCGCGGTGGCCCGTGTCGGGGCCTGCTTCCGCCGGCGGCGACCGCGTCCATCCGGTACCCTATTGCGCCGGCAGCGTGGGCCCGTAGCTCAACGGTAGAGCAGCTGACTCTTAATCAGCGGGTTGAAGGTTCGAATCCTTCCGGGCTCACCACAGTCCCCGAGCGTGGGCCGCCCGCTGGCGTTCCCCCCTTGCCTCGTCATCCCCGGATCTCCGCCCGAACGAAGACGACGGCGGCAACTCCTGGGGGAGCGGGACCCTCCGCGGTCGGCTCGCGGCCCCCGGGCGACCGGCGCCGGCGGCGGATCGTTCGGCGCCGGTGTGCCAGGTACGGGTCTCGTCATTGAACCGTCAGGGTGCCCGTCATCGTCGTCGGATGGACGTCGCAGACGAAGGTGTAGGTCCCCGCTGCCAGGGCGGGCACCTGGTAGGCGATCGTGGTCGGTCCGGTCACGATCTGGCCCCGGAAGACGCTCTGTCCGTTCGCG
>JBHORA010000029.1:0-1513 GCA_042408535.1 Chloroflexota bacterium
GGAGCCCGGTGATGGAGCGGCGGCATGCCGTTGAAGAGATGGGTCGTGCTCCGGGCGCCGGCGGCGTAGGCCGCCCGAGCCACCTCCGTCGAGGCGTCGGTGTGGCCGATCGAAACGACGACACCGAGCCGGGTGAAGGTCGCCACCGCCTCGAGCCCACCTTCCCCTTCCGGCGCGATCGTCACGACTCGGAGAACCCGGCGGACGACGGCCTCCTCGGCGAGCCGCTCGAGAAAGCGACGAGGGGTGACGAGGAGGGCCGGGTCGTGGGCGCCGCGGCGGCTATGGGCCAAGGCCGGACCCTCGAGGTTCGCGCCAACGATCGTCGCTTCAGCCGGGGCTCGGCGGCCGGCTAGGCGAGCCGCACGGCGGTCGTCGGCTTGCCGTCGCCGGGCGAGCTCGACTGCCCGGAGCCAGGTGGGGATGGCCTCGAGGGGGATCGTGACGGCCGTGGGGAGGACAGCGGCCAGCCCTCTTGCGCCCTCGAAGGCAGCGAAGGCGCGGAGAGCCTCGGCCGTCTCGGCGACGATCCGGGGCCCGCCCTCGACAAGGGCCTCGACGCCGGGCCCGAGGACGTCGATCCCGCCACCACCGTGGCAGTGGACGTCGACGTAGCCCGGGGCGAGGACCCCGTCGAGGCGCTCCGCCGCCCGAGCACCCTGCTCGTCGTCGGCCGCCCGGCCGACCCAGCCGATGCGCTCACCGTCGACCCGCAGGAGCCCGTCTTCGACGATCCGCTCACCGCGGAGGAGGGCGGCGCGGAGCCAGCGGGGTCGAGCGGGAGGGGTCATCGCAGTCTGGAGGATAGCCGGCCGGATCGTCGCCGGGAGGACGGCGGGATCTGGAGCGGCGCCTCGCCCCCGCGCCGACGTGGAGCAAACCGACCATGGCGGAGGCGTCGGGGGCGATCGTCGAGTTCGGTGGCGGGGGCACCGGCTGCGGGTCAGCGTACGACCGCAGTGACCGATCATCGATCGACCCCTCCGGGTCGCTCCGCGCGGCCTATAATCGGGGGCTCGCCAGAGCCGCACCGTCGGTAAGCCGCGCGAGCGGGCTGACGCGGCGCGCCGGCACGACACGCCCGGCGCGACGGGCACGGCCCGGCGCCACCGAACACGGCGCGGCACGCGCGGTCTGGCACGATACCGTCGGCCAGGCACGACACACCACGAGGAGTCACGGCCATGAACGCCCATCGCATCACGATGCTCGGCACCGGTCTTATCGGCGACTTCTACACGATGACCCTCCACGGCCGACGAGGCCTCGACCGCGTCAGGGTCGTCTACTCCCGAACCGAGGACCGCGGTCGCGCCTTCGCCCAGCGCTGGGGCATCCCCGAGCACACGACGGACATGCTGGCCGCCATCAACCACCCCGAGACGGACGTCGTCGTCGTCGGACTCCCAAACCACCTCCACGAAGAGGCCGTCAAGGCGGCGGCCGCCGCCGGCAAGGCTGTCCTCTGCACGAAGCCCCTCGGTCGGAACGCCGCAGAGGCGCGGCGCATGCT
>JBHORA010000030.1:0-12187 GCA_042408535.1 Chloroflexota bacterium
ACAGCGGCCAGCCCTCTTGCGCCCTCGAAGGCAGCGAAGGCGCGGAGAGCCTCGGCCGTCTCGGCGACGATCCGGGGCCCGCCCTCGACAAGGGCCTCGACGCCGGGCCCGAGGACGTCGATCCCGCCACCGCCGTGACAGTGGACGTCGACGTAGCCTGGAGCGAGGATCCCGTCGAGACGATCGGCCGCCCGAGCGCCCCGGCGATCGTCCCTCGCCCGTCCGATCCAGCCGATCTCCTCGCCGTCGAGCCGAAGGAGCCCGTCCTCGACGACTCGCTCGCCGCGAACGAGGGCGGCTCGGAGCCAGCGAGATCGGGCGGGGAGGGTCATCGCAGCTTGGAGGATAGCTGGCGCGATGCTCGCGGATCGACCGCCGCCGCCATCGGCCGCCGCCACTGGCTGCCGCCACGACCACCCGGTCGCCGCCACGACCACCCGGCCGCCGCCACGACCACCGCCGAATCGGCCGCCACCATCGCCCCCGCCCCGCCGGTCAGCCGCGGGCCGACAGTGACGGCGGACGACCGATCATCGATCATCTACTCCGAGCCTCGCTGGGCGGCCTAGAATCCGAGAATGCGAGGTGCTCGCGGAAGGCGCGTCCTGGACGACCACACGACACACTACGAGGAGTCACGACCATGAACGCCCATCGGATCACCATGCTCGGCACCGGTCTCATCGGCGACTTCTACACGATGACCCTCCACGGCCGACGAGGCCTCGACCGCGTCAGGGTCGTCTACTCCCGAACCGAGGACCGCGGTCGCGCCTTCGCCCAGCGCTGGGGCATCCCCGAGCACACGACGGACATGCTGGCGGCCATCAATCACCCCGAGACGGACGTCGTCGTCGTCGGACTCCCAAACCACCTCCACGAAGAGGCCGTCAAGGCGGCGGCCGCCGCCGGCAAGGCTGTCCTCTGCACGAAGCCCCTCGGTCGGAACGCCGCAGAGGCGCGGCGCATGCTCGAGGCGGTCGAGCAGGCTGGCGTCTTCGCCGGCTACCTGGAGGACCTCTGCTACACCCCGAAGACCCTCAAGGCCCTCGACTCGGTCAAGGCTGGCGCCATCGGTCAGGTGACCTGGGTCCGGTCTCGGGAGACCCACCCGGGTCCGCACTCGGCCTGGTTCTGGGATGGTCGACTCACCGGCGGCGGTGCGATCATCGACCTCGGCTGCCACTGCGTCGAGATCATTCGGAACTTCGTCGGGAAGGGCAATCGACCGCTCGAAGTGCTCTGCACGGCCGACACTCTCGTCCATCCCATCGCCGACGAAGACAACGCCGTCGCCCTCATCCGCTTCGAGTCGGGGGCGACTGGCCAGTTCGAGGTGAGCTGGACCTTCCGGGGCGGCATGGACCTCCGGGACGAGGTGGCAGGCACCCACGGCACGATCTGGATCAACCACTTCCTCCGGACTGGGTTCGAAATGTTTACCGCCGGCGGGAGCGCGGGCTACGTGGCCGAAAAGGCCGAAACGACGGCGGGTTGGCTCTTCCCCGTCGGGGACGAGGTCTCCGAGCTCGGCTACGTCGACATGTTCAAGGACATGTTCGACGCCATGGACGCCGGCCGGGCACCGATGGAGACCTTCTACGACGGCTACGTCGTGAACGCCATCATGGATGCTGCCTACCGCTCGGCGAAGAGCCACGCCTGGGAGCCGGTCGAGCTCTTCGAATGGCGGGGCGGAACGGCACCGAAGATTGAGATCAAGCCCGAATACCGGGACGGGCTCATCGTCATCAAGCGGGAGATCCTGCCCGACGGCCGGGAGAAGCTCATCCTGAAGGATCCGGCGACGGGCGACTTCATCGATCGGGTCGTCGCCGGCGCCTAGCCCATCCGGCCGGCGGTCGAACGCCGAAGCGACACCGTTCGCTGGGGAACGGCCGGACGGAGCGCCGGGCTGGGGGCTCCCACCCCGGAACCCGAAGCGAACGGCGACTGCCCGCCGGGCAGCCGGCGGCGGCGATCGGGCCCTGGTACCCGCGCCGGGTGAGGGCCGAACCGATGACGGGGCGGTCCCGCCGTCCGTCGGGATCGCCCTTCGGCCGCTCCTAGCCCGCGAGCGTCGCCACCTCCGGCATCCCCGACGGCTCGCCCGCCTCGACCCACTGGGCGATCGACTCACGGGCGAAGAGCTGGTCGACGACCATGGCCGCGTCGCCGATGACGCCGGCTAAGCCACCGAGCGACGAGCGCTGGATGACGAGCTCCCGGGTCGCGAGCGGGAGCGAGCGACGATAGACGACCTCCCGAATGGCCGCCAGGAGCGTGTCGCCACTCTGGGCGACGCCGCCGCCGATGACGATGAGCGACGGGTTGAAGAAGTTGACGATGGAGGCGAGCATGTGGCCGATCCGCCGCCCCGCCGTCACGAGGAGCCCATGGGCAACGGGGTCGCCGAAGGAGGCGGCCATGGCGACGTCCCGGGCCGTCACCGTCCCGTTCCGGTCGAGGGCCGCTCGGAGGAACTCGCTCCGCCCCTCGCGAGCAGCTGCGAGCCCATCCCGCCCGAGGGCCGCTCCGCCGGCGAGGGCCTCGAGGCAACCGATGTTGCCGCAGCGGCAGATGACCGACGGGTCGTCGGTCACCTGGATGTGGCCGACGTCGCCGGCGCAGCCCTGCGAGCCCCGGTGGAGCCGACCGTCGCTGATAATCCCGGCTCCGATTCCCGTCCCGATCTTGATGACGACGACGTTGTCGTGGCCGACGGCGATTCCCGCTCGCCACTCGCCGAGGGCCATGACGTTGACGTCGTTGTCGACCCAGACCGGAGCGTTGTAGCGCTGGGCGAAGCGCTCCCGGATCGGGTAGCCGTCCCAACCAGGCATGATCGGCGGTGAGATCGGCCGCCCCGTGCGGAACTCCACGGGGCCGGGCACCGAGATCCCGATCCCCCAGAGCCGGCCCGGGAGGTTGCGCCGCGACGAACGGAGCTGCTCGAAGAGCTCGTCGGCTCGACGCAGGCAGCGCTCGGGTCCCTCGGCGATGTCGGCCGGCTCGTCGTAGTGGGCGAGAATGCCGCCATCGAGGGTCGTCAAGGCAACGTCGAGGCTCGTCGCCCCGAAGTCGGCGACGAGGAGGTGGCCGGCGTCGGCCCGGAAGGCGAGCTGGCGCGGCGGCCGGCCGCCCGTCGAGGGTCCGAGGTCGCCCTCGACGACGAGGCCCCGCTCGATGAGCTCGCCGACCCGCTGAGCGACGATGGCTCGGCTCAGGCCGGTCCGGGCCACGATCTCGGATCGCGACCGTGATCGGCCGAGGCGGATCTCGTCGAGGACGACGACGAGGGCGTCGAGGGTCTCCTCGGGGAGCGGTCCGGAGCCGACGCTCGTCGAGGTCGACTCGCTCGATCGGTGGCGGGCGAGTGCCGAGGGCGGATCGTTGCGCATCGCTCTCCGATCATACGCTCCGCTTCAAGCTGCGACCGACGACGCTTTGGCACTTGACAAAGCGAAGTATGATGGCTTCAGATAGAAGCGGCACATCACCGGACCTGCCACCCGGCATTTTTCATCGTGGCGAGGCCGGTTGGCGTTCTAGCTGTCTAGACTACCTGCGGTCGGCGGTGGAACGTTCGGCACGAGGGAGAAACGTCGAACCGGGCTCGAACGAGCTGAACGAGGGTCGAATCGGGTAGGAGCGTCGGAGGAAAGGAGACTCGCCAGGCATGCGACGGTTGAGCGATATCGGAGCGGCCGTCATCGGCGGCGGATTTATCGGGACCGTCCACATCGAGGCCCTTCGCCGGCTCGGAGTCCAGGTCCGCGGCCTCCTCGGCTCCTCACCAGAACGCGGTCGCCAGAGGGCCGAGCAGCTCGGCCTGCCACGAGCCTACGAGAGCCTGGCCGACCTCCTCGCCGACGAACGGGTCGAGGTCGTCCACGTCGCCTCCCCGAACAACCTCCACTACCCCCAGGTCGCCGAGATCCTGGCCGCCGGCAAGCATGTCGTCTGCGAGAAGCCGCTCGCCATGACGGCCGCCGAGTCCGCCGACCTCCTTCGACGGGCCGAGGCCGCGGGCGTCGTCCACGCCGTCAACTTCAACATCCGCTTCTACCCCCTGAACCAGCATCTCCGAGGCGCCATCGCCGACGGCGCCCTCGGCGACATCCGCCTCGTGACTGGACGCTACTTCCAGGACTGGCTCCTCTTCCCGAGCGACTGGAACTGGCGCCTCCAGCCCGAACGAGGCGGCGCCCTACGGGCCGTCGGTGATATCGGCTCCCATTGGCTCGACCTGCTCAGCTTCCTCACCGGATCGCCGGTCAAGGAGGTCATGGCCGACCTGGCGACCTTCGTCCCGGTCCACCTCGAGCCCGCCGGTCCCGTCGAGACCTTCGCCACCGAGCGCTCGGGCGAAGCGGTGCCCCGGGAGATCCGGACCGAGGACGCGGCGACGATCCTTCTCCGCTTCGAGAACGGCGCCCGTGGCCTCCTCGCCGTCTCCCAGGTCAGCCCGGGTCGGAAGAACTCCCTCGCCTACGAGATCGACGGCTCGGCGGCCGCCGCGGCCTGGGACTCCGAGCGGCCGGACGAGCTCTGGATCGGCCACCGGGATCGTCCGAACGAGCTCCTCCTTCGGAACCCGGCCCTCATGAGCGGGCTCGGCGCCGCTGCTGCCCACCTCCCCGCCGGCCACGTCGAGGGCTTCGCCGACACCTTCCGGGCCCTCTACCGGGCCGTCTACAGCGCGGTCGCGGCCGGCGGCCCGCCGGAGCACCCGGCGTATCCCACCTTCGCCGACGGCCACGACGAAATGCTCGTCGGCGAGGCGATCGCCAGGAGCGCTCGGGAGGGCCGCTGGGTCGCCGTTGACCGCTCGGACGGGCCGAGTGCCGACGCCGCCACGGCCGGCTCTCGACCCACGACCTCGTCTTTCAGTTGAAGCCACTTCGCACGGAGGCGAACACACGATGAAGCTCGGCTTCCTGACCGCGCCCTTCCCAAACACCCCCCTCATGGAGGTCGCCGACTGGGCCGCCGCGGCCGGTTTCGAGGTCCTCGAGATCGCCTGCTGGCCGCGAACGACCGGGCCCACTCGCCGCTACGCCGGGACCTCCCACATCGACGTCGCCAACCTCTCCGAGGGCCAGGCCAAGGAGATCGTCGACGAGCTGGCCTCGAAGGGCCTCGCCGTCTCCGGACTCGGCTACTACCCGAACCCCCTCCACCCCGACCCCGCCCATCGGGAGCAGGTCATCGGCCACCTCAAGCACGTCATCACGGCCGCCCGGAAGATGGGCGTGCCCCTCGTCAACACCTTCATGGGCGGCGACCAGAACAAGACCCAGGACGAGAACTGGGAGGTCGCCCTCAGCGTCTGGCCCGACATCGTCGCCTTCGCCCGGGACAACGGGGTGAAGATCACGATCGAGAACTGCCCGATGATCTTCAGCCGCGACGAGTGGCCGGCCGGCCACAACATCGCCTGGTCCCCGTACATCTGGCGCCGGATCATCGAGACCTGGGGCGACACGATCGGGCTCAACTTCGACCCGTCCCACCTCGTCTGGCTCATGATCGACGCCGAGCGCTTCATCCGCGAGTTCGGACCCCACATCCTCCACTTCCAGGCGAAGGACCTCGAGATCAATCGGGACGGCCTCTATGAGCGTGGCACCCTCTCCGGCGGGATCGGCTGGCAGGTTCCCCGCCTGCCGGGCCTGGGTGAGGTGAACTGGTCGCGGATCTTTGCCGCCCTCTACCAGGTCGGCTACGCCGGCGACTGCATCATCGAGCACGAGGACCGGAAGTTCGAGGGGACCGACGAGCTCGTGAAGCGGGGCTTCCTCATCGCCCGCGACGTGCTGCGGCCCTACTGCAAGTGAGGTGATGATGACCCTCTCGCGAACCTCTGCCACCCTCGGCCGCTGGACCTACCGAGACGTCGCCAAGGCGATCGATCACTCGCTCCTCCGGCCCGAGCTTGACGACCGCTTCGTCGAGGACGGCTGCCGGCTCGCCACCGAGTACGACGTCGCCTCGGTCTGCGTCCGACCGGCGGACGTCGCGCGGGCCGTCCGGCTCCTCGCCGGGACCGACGTCGCCGTCGGGACCGTCGTCGGCTTCCCCCACGGCAGCCACCTGACGGCGACGAAGGTCTTCGAGGCGCGCCACGCCCTCGACGATGGTGCCCGCGAGCTCGACATGGTCATCAACATCGGTGCCCTCCGTTCCGGACGGGACGACGACGTCCGGGCCGACATCGCCGCCGTCGTCGATGTGGCCCACGCTGCCGGGGCGATCGTCAAGGTCATCCTCGAGAACGCCTACCTGACCGACGAGGAGAAGGTCCGCGGCTGCCGGCTCGCCGAGGCGGCTGGCGCCGACTTCGTGAAGACCTCGACCGGCTTCGCCCCCGGTGGAGCGACCCACGAGGATCTCGCCCTCATGCGGCGGACGGTGTCGCCCCACATCGGCGTCAAGGCGGCCGGCGGGGTGCGGACCCTCGACGCCCTCCTCGCTGTCCTCGAGCTCGGGGTGACCCGGGTCGGGGCGACGGCGACGAAGACGATCCTCGACGAGTTCCTCGCCCGGGCGAGCGGGGCTGCCCCGGTTGGCGTCGGCGCCGAGGAGAGCACCGCCGGTGTGGGTGGCGGTGCCGCCGGCGCGGGCGAGGAGTAGGGGCGCGCTCGGCCGATGACGACCGATCCTCGACCGCGGGGCGCAGCGCCCGTCAGCCCGTCCGCGGCAGGACAGGCGGGCGAGGCGCCGGCCCTCCGCTGGCTCCGCGAAGCGACCGCCCTCCTCGATCGACTCGCCGCAAGCCAAGCCGAGGCGATCGAGACCGCCAGCACCTGGTGTGCCGAGGCGATCGCGGCCGGCGGGCTCGTCCACCTCTTCGGGACCGGCCACTCGCGGATCCCGGTCGAGGAGATGTTCCCGCGCTACGGCTCGTACCCGGGCTTCAACCCGATGGTCGAGCTGTCGATGACCTTCCACACCCAGGTCGTCGGGGCGAACGGGCAGCGTCAGGCGATGTTCATCGAGCGGGTGCCAGGCCTCGCCGAGGTCATCCTCTCGAACTTCCGGTTCGGTCCGGCGGACGTCATGATCGTCTTCTCGGCGAGCGGGCTCTCGGCCGTGCCGGTCGAGATCGCCCGGGGGGCTCGGGCGCGCGGGGTGCGGGTCATCGCCGTCACGTCGACCGCCCAGTCTCTCGCCGTCGAGCCCGATCCGGCCGTCGGCTCCCGGCTCCTTGACGAGGCCGACCTCGTCATCGACCTCTGCACCCCCCACGCCGACGCCCTCTGTGCCATCGAGGGCATCGACACCCCTGTCGGCCCCGGCTCGACGATCGCCGCCGTGGCGATCGTCAACTCCATCAAGGTTCGGACCGCCGAGCTCCTCGCCGAGCGCGGCGCCCTGCCTCCGGTCCTGACCCGACCCTCGGTCGTCGGGCCGGAGCGGTCTCGAACGCTCTTTGACGAAGCCTATCGAGAGCATGCGCGGCGAATCGCCCGTGCGATCGATCAGTGACGAGGAGGTGAGTACGGGAACGATCGACGTCTTCGCACCGGCAGTCAGGATGGACCGACCGGTGGCCGTCCAGGTCCCCGGTCACCCTAGGAGGAGAGAAAGCGCATGACATACCCATCTCGGTTCCGACGGCTGACCGTCCTCTTCGCCGCGGTCGCCGTCCTCGGTGCCGCCTGCGGCGGCGGCGCCTCACCGACCCCGGCCGCGTCGGCCGGTGCATCACCCGCTGCGTCCCCGTCCCCGGGGGCCTCGCCGACGGAGGCTGCCAAGGCCTACCACATCGGCATCTCGAACACCCTCCAGGGCAACGGCTGGCGTGAGGAGATGATCTGCTCGATGAAGGCCGAGGCGAAGGTCTCCGGCCAGGTCGCGAAGCTGACGATCATCAACCGCACGACCGACACGGCCGGCCAGCTCGAGGACCTCCGAACGCTCATCTCGGCTGGCGTCGACGCCATCGTCCTCAACCCGACCGACCTCAACGCCCTCAATGACGTCATCAAGCAGGCGACCGATCGGGGCATCGTCGTCGTCGCCGTCGACCAGTCGGTCTCCGAGCCGACGGCCTACGTCCTCTCGAACGACCAGGAGCAGTACGGCTACCTCGGCGCCAAGTGGCTCTTCGAGAAGCTCGGTGGCTCCGGCAACGTCGTCTACATGCGCGGCATCCAGGGCGTCCCTGCCGATACTGACCGCGACCACGGCTTCAAGCGGGCCCTCGCCGAGTACCCGAACATCAAGATCGTCGCCGAGACCTTCACGAACTGGTCGCAGGCTCCGGCGGCCCAGCAGATCCAGGACCTCTTCAACGCCGGCACGAAGATCGACGGGGTCTGGACGTCCGGCATCGACGCTGTCATCGTCGACGCCTACAAGACGGCGAACAAGCCCTTCGTTCCGATCGTCGGCGCCGACAACAACAAGTTCGTCGGCCAGCTCAAGACCGAGAAGCCGAACGGCCTCGTCGGGGCCGCGGTGACGAACCCGCCGCCCGTCGGTGGCGCCGGGATCGCCCTCGCCCTTCAAATCCTGAACGGCCAGAAGCCGGCCCAGCGGGAGATCAAGCTGACGCCCGAGGTCTGGGACAACACGACGGCCGAAGGCATGGCCAAGATCGAGGCTGCCTACGATCCGGCCCTCGACGACTACTACGGCGTCAACTACACGATCCCGAACTGGACCCATTACACGAAGGAGGATCTCCTCGCCTGCAAGGGCCCGGGCGAGTAAGCTCTCTCCAGACTCGGCCCTTTCAACGCTGGAACGGAGGGTGCCGAGGCTCGGCACCCTCCGTTTTTCGACACCCAGGTCGCCCCGGCCCAGCCACCCACGGGCCGCAGGCTCGCCGGGCCGGGCGTCGGCCAGGCAGGACACGACCGACGACGAGCGACGTACGATCAGCAAACCACTGACCAGCACGGCGGGACCATGACCGACTTCCTCCTCGAAGCGACCGGCGTCGTCAAGCACTATGGCGCGGTCGCCGCCCTCCGCGGGGCCTCCCTGGCGGTCCGGCCTGGCGAGATCCACGCCCTCCTCGGGGCGAACGGCGCCGGCAAGAGCACCTTCGTCAAGATCCTGACCGGAGCCGTCCGTCCCGACGCCGGGCGGTTCGTCGTGCGCGGCGAGGAGCGAGTTATCGGCTCCCCCGCCGAGGCCCGGCAGACGGGCCTCGCCTCCGTCTACCAGGAGCCGTCCCTCATCCCCGATCTCGACGTGGCGGCGAACCTGGCCCTAACGGCGACCCCCCTCGAGCCCTTCCTGGCCTGGGTCCGCGAGCTCGGGATCTCGGAGCTCGATCTCCACGCCCTCGCCCGGGACCTTCCCCTGCCGATCCTCCGGATCCTCGATCTGGCCCGCGCCCTTGCCGCCGAGCCGTCCGTCCTGCTCCTCGACGAGATGACGGCCGCCCTCCCGGCCGACCTGACTGAGCGAGTCATCGACGTAATCCGGCGCCAGCGGGGCGGTGACCGGGCGGTCATCTTCATCTCCCATCGCCTCATCGAGGTCACCCTCCTCTGCGACCGGGCGACGGTCCTCCGGGACGGCGAGACGGTCGGCGTCCTCGACGTGACTGCCGGCGCCGAAGACGAGATCGTCGCCCTCATGCTTGGCCCGGCCATGCACGGACCGGCGGCCGACCGGGCCCTCCCCGAGCGGGCGGGAGCGCCAGAGCCCGCGGTCGGTCCGGCGAGGCTCGTCGTCCGCAGCCTACGGGCCGGGCGGAAGCTCGAGGACGTCTCCTTCGAAGCCCATGCCGGGGAGGTCCTCGGCATCGTCGCCCTGGAGGGTCAGGGCCAGGACGAGCTCTTCTCCGTCCTCTCCGGCGCCGAGCGCCCCGATGGCGGCGAGATCCTCGTCGACGGCCAACCGGTCCGCTTCCGGCACCCGGGCGACGCCATCCGGGCCGGCCTCGTCTACGTCCCTGCGAACCGGCTCGAAGCGCTCCTGCCCCAGCGCTCGGTCAGGGAGAACATCGCCCTGCCCTTCGTCGCCCGCCCCCGCCGTTGGGGGCCGATCCCCATGGCCGCCGAGCGCCATCGGGTCGAGGACGCGATTCGCCGCCTCCAGATTGACACCCGCGCCGCCGCCGAGGTCCGCCGCCTCTCGGGCGGCAACCAGCAGAAGGTGACCATCGCCCGCTGGCTTGCCTTCGGCAGCCAGACGCTCCTCTGCTTCGACCCGACCCGCGGCATCGATGTCCGAACGAAGCGGGAGATCTACCAGCTCCTCCGGGAGCTCGCGGCTGCCGGCGCGTCGGTCGTCCTCTACACATCCGAGCTCGAGGAGATCGCCCTCGCTTGCGACCGGGCCATCGTCATCTTCGGCGGGCGGGTCGTCGGCGAGGTGCCCGCTGCCGAAGCGGACGAAGGGACCCTCCTTCGAGTCGCTCACGGCCTGCCCGCGGCCGCCGAACGGCCGGCGCCGCCGGCGGCGGCGCCCCAGCCGGCCGGAGGGACGGTGGTATGAGCGCGACCGTCGCCGTGGCCGGGCCGGAGAGCCTGGCGACCGCCCTCCGGCGGGGCGTTCGCCGGAACCTCTGGACGCTGAGCCTCATCGCCCTCTCCGTCGCCCTCCTCCTCGTGACCCGCCTCATCCGCCCCACCTTCGGTGCCTTCGACCTCGAGACCCTCGCCATCGCCGCTCTTCCCCTCGCCCTGGCCGCGGTCGCCCAGGCGGCAGCCGTCATCGCCGGTGGGATCGATCTATCGGTCGGGTCGATGATCGCCGTCACGAACGTGACGGCCGCCGTCCTCATGAAGGACGCCAGCACGGAGGTGACGGTCGCCGTCGCCATCGGCGTCCTCCTCCTCGGGCTCGCCCTCGGGACGGTGAATGGCATCGTCGTCATCCTGAGCCGCGTCCCCGATATCGTCGTCACCTTGGCCATGCTCTACGTCTGGGGCGGGGTTGCCCTCCTCATCCTGCCGAGCCAGGGCGGCGCGGCGCCCGACTGGCTAAAGAGCCTCGTGCGCGGAGGCTTCCTCGTCGACGAGCTGCCGAAGGCCCTCGTCGTCCTCGCCCTCGTCGTGGCGGCCATCTGGCTCCCCTTCCGACGGACGAAGCTCGGGCTCGCCCTCTACGCCGTGGGCAGCGACCGTCTCGCTGCCTACCGGAGCGGGGTGAACGTGGCCCGGACGAAGGTCGCCTCCTACGCCCTCTGCGGTCTCTTCTCCGGGGCGGCCGGGCTCGCCCTGACGGCGGCGACCGGGATCGGGACGCCGACCGTCGGTGCCTACACCCTGGCCGGGGTCGCCGCCATCGTCCTCGGTGGGGTGAACCTGGCCGGGGGGCGCGGCGGCGTCGTCGGCCCGATCGTCGCTGCCTACGTCCTCTCCCTCATCCGGACCGACCTCGTCTTCCTCGGCGTCGATCCGAACTACTCGACGATGATCCAGGGCGGGATCATGGTCCTCGTCGTCATGGTCGCCGGCCTCTTGACGTACCGACGGAGGAGCGCGTGAGCGCCGTTTCCCGGCCGCCGACGAGCGGCGGTTCCTCGTTCCTCGATCGACTCGGCCTCCTCCGGAGCCAGCCGGTCATCCCGCTCCTCATCCTTCTGGCGGGCCTCGTCCTCCTGCTCCAGCTCGTCCGGCCGGGGATCGTCTCGCCGTCCTGGATCTCGACGACGATCCTCTTCGCGACGCCCCTCGCCATCCTCGCCGCCGCCCAGACCCTCGTCATGCTGACCGGCGGGATCGATCTCTCCGTCGCCTCGGTGGCTTCCATGGCGGCCTACGTGACGGCGACCCAGTCGTCCCGCCAGGGGGACCTCGTTGCCATCCTCCTCGGTCTCGGGGCAGCCCTCCTCGTCGGTCTGGCGAACGGCATCGGCGTCGGTATCTTCCGGGTCCACCCGCTCATCATGACCCTCGGCATGGGCCTCGTCGTCGTCGGCTTCCTGACCGTCTATCAGGTCCTCGCCATCGCCAGCGCGGCGGCCGTTCCGGCGCCGCTGGCCACCCTCTTCTCGGGGACAGCTTTCGGCTTCTTCCCGAATAGCCTCCTCCTCTTCGTGCCCCTCGCCGCCCTTATCCTCTTCGCCCTCCGTCGAACCGGCTACGGTCGCCTCCTCTACGCCATCGGCGATAACCCGACGGCCGCCCGACTGTGCGGCGTTCGGGCCTGGCAGGTCCTCCTCGTCGTCTACGTCATCTCGGGATTCTTGGCTGGCCTGGCCGGTCTCGCCCTCTCG
>JBHORA010000031.1:0-34780 GCA_042408535.1 Chloroflexota bacterium
TCGCCATCGCATCGCCGACGAGAGCCGTGTCCCCATCTGGCAAGGACCCGATTGACGCCGACCGCCCGACCGGGTAGGGTCGAAGGCACAACCACGCCACGGCCGCCGGGGGTTCGCGTCGAGCCAGCGTCGGTCCCTCGGCCGTGCCCATCGTCCACCCGCACCTCGCGCCGGGTCGACATTGGAGGAGGTAACGATGGCTCGCCGGCTCGCGACCCTCGCCACGGTCCTCGCCCTCGTCTGGACTACCGTCGCCCCCCTGGGTGCCGCCGCTG
Source organism: Chloroflexota bacterium (assembly GCA_042408535.1). Taxonomy (GTDB): domain Bacteria; phylum Chloroflexota; class Limnocylindria; order Limnocylindrales; family CSP1-4; genus BPIH01. The sequence goes on from JBHORA010000031.1 coordinate 276, forward strand.
CCGACCCGCCGCGGCCCGAGCGCACCCTGCCGGCGAGCGTGTCGGAGCAGCGCCTCGACCGACCGGTCCGCCGGAGCGATCCTGCCCTGACGAAACTCCACGCCAGCCTCCGTGGGGCGCGTGGTCCCCAGCGCGTCGCCGTCCGTCTCGCGGCCCCTCCGGCCGGCGCCGTCGCCGACCAGGGCGAGACGGCCCAGGCGAACCAAAAGGCCGCCGTCCGCCGCCAGCAGGACGGGCTCATCGCCTCCGCTCGGAAGCTCGATCGGGGCGCCCGCGTCCTCGGTCGAACGGCCGTGGCGACGAACATCGTCGGCCTCCGGATCGACGCCGCCGTCCTCGACGATCTCGCCCGCGACCCGAACGTCGTCTCCATCAAGCCGATCAAGGACTACGAGCTCGCCCTCTCGGAGACCGTCCCCTACATCGGCGCCTCGGCGGTCCAGGCCGCCGGGTACACCGGCCAGGGGGTTCGGGTCGCCGTCCTCGACACCGGCATCGACTACACCCACGCCGCCCTCGGCGGGCCAGGACCCTCGCCGCCTACGAGGCCGCCTACGGCACGGGCCCCAGCGACCCCCGGAACACGACCCTCGACGGCCTCTTCCCGACGGCGAAGGTCGTCGGTGGCTACGACTTCGTCGGCGAGAGCTGGCCGGGCGGCGACAGCATCGAGGATCCCGACCCCGACCCGATCGACTTCAACGGCCACGGCACCCACGTCGCCGACATCATCGGTGGGACGAAGGGGGTCGCCCCCGACGTGAAACTCTACGCTGTCAAGGTCTGCTCGGCCGTCGATTCGGCCTGCTCGGGGCTCGCCCTGCTCCAGGGCATGGACTTCGCCCTCGACCCGAACGGCGACGGCCGGACGAAGGACCGGGTCGACATCATCAACATGTCCCTGGGCTCCGACTACGGATCCGCCTTCGAGGACGACCTCTCCCTCGCCGTCGATCTCGCCTCTCGGCTCGGCGTCCTCACCGTGGCCGCTGCCGGCAACGGCGGCGACAAGCCGTGGGTGGCCGGGACGCCGGCGAACGCCCGAACGGCCCTCTCGGTCGCCCAAACGAACGTGCCGAGTGCCGTCGCCTTCCCCCTCGTCGTCACCGCCCCGGCGGCCATCGCCGGGACGTACCCGAACACGGCGACCGTCGACTGGGCGCCCATCGGGGCAGGCTTCTCGGGGGACGTCGTCTTCGTCGGGCGGGGCTGCCCGGCAGGATCGGTCGAGGGTCAGCCGGGCGCTGACCCGTACCTCGCCGACCCCACGGGCAAGGTCGCCCTCATCGACCGTGGCGCCTGCAACGTGAGCCTGAAGGTCGATCGGGCCGCGAAGGCCGGGGCGATCGCCGTCCTCATCGGGCTCGTTGCTCCCGGCGACCCGATCTCCTTCAGCTTCGGCGGCGGCGACACCTTCGTCCCGACCCTCGTCATCCAGCAGTCGCTGAGCAACGCCATGAAGGCCCAGCTCGCCGCCGGGGCGACGGTCTCGGTCAGCGTCGGGACGGTCTCGACGCCCCTCGTCGGGAGCGTCGTCGGCTCCTCGGCCCGTGGCCCCTCGACGCCGGACAACCTCGTCAAGCCCGAGATCGGCGCCCCGGGTGCCTCGGTCTCGGCCGTGGCCGGGACCGGGACCGGCACGGCCGCCTTCGGGGGCACCTCCGGGGCGACGCCGATGGTCGCCGGGGCGGCCGCCCTCCTCCGCCAAGCCTTCCCGAAGCGGCCGGTCGGTGAGCTGAAGGCGCTCCTCATGAACACGGCCGAGACGGACATCGCGAACAACGCGGCAACGATGCCGGGCTACCTCGCCCCGATCAGCCGGATCGGTGGCGGCGAGGTCCGGGTCGATCGGGCCCTCGCCTCGCCGATCGCGGCCTGGGATCGCTCGACGGGGTCCGGGGCGCTCTCCTTTGGCTTCGTCGACGCCAGTCGCTCGAAGACGGTCCTCAGCCGGACCGTTCGGGTCCGCAACTACACGAACCGAACTCGGACCTTCGACCTCACCGCCACCTTCCGCTACGCGGACGACGCCGCGAGCGGGGCGGTCCGCTTGAGCATGCCCGCGCGGGTGACGGTGCCCCGGAACGGCGTCACCCAGTTCACGGTCCGCCTCACCATCGACGGCTCGAAGCTCTCCGCCTGGACCCTCGACTCGGGCCCGAACGCCCTCGCCGCCCGCCTCCTCGATGGGCTCGAGTACGACGGCTACATCTGGCTGAACGAGCTCGGGACGAGCGCCGACGACGCCGATCCGGTCCACCTCGCCTGGCACGTCCTGCCGCGCCTCGCCTCGGACATCGAGGCTCGGCCGGCGTCGGTGGCGATCACGGGCGAAGCCTTCGGTTTCCCGGCGGGGACGACGACGCTCCGGAACCGGGGCGTCGGGACCGCCGCCGTCGACGTCTATTCCCTCGTCGCCACAAGTCCGAACCTGCCGCCGGCCCGACGGGGTGGGGCGGTCGCGGTCGTCGATCTCAAGTCGATCGGCGTCCAGACCTTCCCGGTGCCCGCCGGCTTCTGCTCGGCCGACGCTTCGTTCGTGTACGCCATCGCCGTCAGCACCTGGGAGCGGCGGGTCATGGGCGCCTTCCCGGCCGAGTTCGACGTCTTCGTCGACACGAACCTCGACGGGGAGCCCGACTACGTCGTCTTCAATGGCCCGCTGAACGGTCTCGCCGACGCCCGGGCCGTGACCTGGGTCGCGGACCTGGCCACGAATGAGGTCTCGGCCTTCTTCTTCGCCGACCACGGGACGAACGACTCGAACACGGTCCTTTTGCTCTGCGGCGAGCAGATCGGGCGGACGGCGGCCGACTTCGGGGTCCCGATGGACCTCGACGTCTACGCCTTCGACAACTACTTCAGCGGGACGGTCACCGACAGCGTCACCGGGATCCGGGTCGCCCCGCTCGGCGAACGGTACTTCGGGATCGTCGGCGCCAGTGGCTTCGGCAGCGGGGACGTGGCCCCGTTCGCATCCGAGACGCTCACCGTCCTCGACTTCGGGCCGACCGGTACGAACCCGACGGAGCGGGGGCTCCTCCTGCTCCAGAACGCCGCTCGGAGCGACCACCGGGGCGGGGCGCCGCTCGGCCGGGACGCCATCCGGGTCCTCGTCGCGCCGTAGGGCGCCGGCTCCTCGGCGCTCAGGGCGCCCCCGGGGCCGGCACCTCGCAGAGGCGGAACGCCCCGTGGGCCCCGACTCGGTAATCGAGGGTCTGGCCACCGAGCTCGACGACGATCCAGTAGCCGTCGACGAGGGCCTGGGTATAGAACATGCCGGGCTCCGGGCAGCCGAGGGAGCCGTCGCTCCAGGTGACGGCTTCCGCCCGGACGATCCGGGCCGTCGCCGGATCGGCGCCGGTCCGATGGGCCGCGTCCTCGATGATCGAGGCGAGGACCGCCTCCGGAACCTCGCCGGTCACCGGTGCCCCGCTCGGAGGCAGGGTCGCCACCCCAGCCGGCACCGAGGCGACCGGTCGATCCGAGGGGCCGGGCGATGGCGAGACGGGCGACGCGTCCGGGGCGGAGGAAGCTGGGGTCCCGGTCGACGGCGGTGCGACGGCACCGGAACCGTCGAGGGACTGCCGCGGTCCCGCGGGCCCGACGCAGGCGGCTGCAACCAGCATGACGGCCGCTGCGGCGAGGACGGCGACAACCGTCCCGTTCGCGGCGCGGGCCGGACGGCGTGGGGCACCATCAGCGATCGGCATCGGATCCATGGTCGGGAGACGCTCCATGCCCGGCCGCGGTTCCGCCCATCGGAGGAGCGTCTGGAACCTGCCCTGGCGTGAGCCGGCCATGATCCCGGCCGCCCAGGGTGGCCTCGTGCTCGGCCATCGCCGAGCGAAGCCAGCCGAGCCCGGCCCAGACGACGAGGACGAGCCCGGCGACGATGAGCCACGGCCCGAAGGCGATGCCGAGGGCCGCCATCGCCAGCCCGAAGCCCATCCCGAGGGGAGCCAGCCCCGGGGCCGGGAGGCGGCCGGTCTCGTCGCCGAAAGGCCGCTCGGGGTCGGGGGCGCCTGGCGCGACCGCCGGCGTTCGTCCACTCGGAGGAACCTCCCGGGCTCCGTGCCCGAGGACGAGGCTCGCGAAGAGGGCACAGAGCCCGAAGCCGACGAGGAGGACCGTCCCGGCCGTCTCGTAGGTGAGGAACCAGTAGACGACGCCGACGACGAGGGCGTAGAGGGCGATCCGCCCGAAGAAGCGGACCTCCTCGGGGCCGCTCAGGAGGATCGAGCGGACGATCTCGACGAGCCTCATCGGCCCCCTCCGCGCCCCGTTCCCGCGGCTTGGACCGAGGAGGTCGCGAGGGCCGGAGGACGAACCCTCACCGCCGCCCTCCACCGCCGCCGATCTCGCCGACCGCGCCTCGGGCCTGGGCCATCCGCCAGTCGAAGACCGGCCGCGCCGAGCGGATCGGCGGCAGCCAGCGGAAATTGTGGTGGGGCGGGGGAGACGTCGTCGCCCATTCGAGGGTGTAGCCGCCCCAGGGATCGTCGGGTGCCGTCGCCGGTCGCCGCAGCGCTTGCCAGACGGCGAGGAGGAACGGCACGGTGCCGAGGCCAAGGACGAGCGAGCCGATGGTCGAGAGGAGGTTCAGCTCGGCCCAGCCGGGGACCGCCGGGTAGTCGGCGATCCGGCGCGGCATCCCGTCGAGCCCCAGCTGGTACTGGGGCAGGAAGGTGAGGGTGAAGCCGACGACCCAGGCCCCGAAGTGGAGCCGACCGAGGCGCTCGGAGAGGAAGCGTCCGGTCATCTTCGGGAACCAGTAGTAGACGCCGGCGAAGATCGCGAAGACGGTGCCGCCGATGAGCGTGTTGTGGAAGTGGGCGACGACGAAGTACGTGTCCTGGAAGTGGAAGTCCAAGGGTGGCGAGGCGAGCATGATCCCGCTGATCCCGCCGAGGAGGAAGAGGTAGAGGAAGCCAGCCGCCCAGAGCATCGGCGTCTCGAAGGTGAGGCGCCCGCCCCACATCGTCGCGATCCAGTTGAAGAACTTGATCCCCGTCGGCACGGCGATGGCGAAGGACATGATCGAGAAGAAGGGGAGGCTCACGGCGCCGGTCGTGAACATGTGGTGGGCCCAGACCGCCATCGAGAGGCTGGCGATGGCGATCGTCGCGAAGACGAAGGCTCGGTAGCCGAAGACGGGCTTGCGGCTGAAGACGGGGATGATCTCGGTCACGACCCCGAAGAAGGGCAGGATGAGGATGTAGACCTCGGGGTGGCCGAAGAACCAGAAGATGTGCTGCCAGAGGACGGCGTCGCCGCCGAGGGCCGGCTCGAAGAAGGACCCCCCGAGGCGCCGGTCGATGAGGAGCATGGCGAAGGCCGCCGTCAGGGGTGGGAAGGCGAAGAGGATGAGCGCCGAGGTGACGAGGATGTTCCAGGTGAAGATCGGGAGCCGGAACATCCCGAGACCCGGCGCCCGCCGACCGTAGATCGTCGTCATGAAGTTCACCGCCCCGAGGACGCTCGACAAGCCGACGAGGGCGAGGCCAGTGATCCAGAGGTCGAGCCCGGCCCCGGACGAGTAGACGTCGTTCGTCAGCGGGGCGTAGCCCGTCCAGCCGGCCGCGGCGGCGCCGCCCGTCGTCAAGAAGCCCGACAGGACGATGAGGCCGCCGAAGAGGAAGAGCCAATAGGAGAGGGCGTTCAAGCGGGGGAAGGCCATGTCGGCGGCCCCGATCTGGAGGGGGACGATGTAGTTCGCGAAGCCGGCGACCATCGGCGTTCCGAAGAGGAGGAGCATGATCGTGCCGTGCATCGTGAACCACTCGTTGTACGTCTGCTGCCCGACGAGCTGGAGGCCCGGCTCGGCGAGCTCGGCCCGCATGAGGAGGGCGAGGAGGCCGCCGATGAAGAAGAAGGCGAAGGAGGTCGTCATGTAGAGGAGACCGATCCGCTTGTGGTCGGTCGTCGTCAGCCAGGCCCCGAGACCGGTCTCGGAGGGATCCGTCGTCGCCATCACTCGTTCTCCTCGGGCGTCGTTCCCTGGGCCGTCCGGGCGGCATCGAGCCAGCGCTCGAAGTCCGCCGGCGCGACGGCCCGGACGCTGAAGAGCATCTGGTCGTGGAAGGCGCCGCAAAACTCGGCGCACTGGCCGCGGTAGATGCCCGCCTCCTCGACGGTGAGGTCGAAGCTCGTCGTCCGGCCCGGGATGGCGTCGCGCTTGAAGAGGAAGGCCGGCACATAGAAGGCATGGGCGACGTCGGTCGAGACGAGGGTGACGTGGACCGGGCGCCCGACGGGGACGACCATCTCGGCCGGTCGCTCGAGGCTACCGTCGATCGTCACCCCGGCGGCCGGATACTCGATCCGCCACTGCCAGCGGAATGCGGTGACGGTGACGTCGACGGCGTCCGGAGCGCGGCCCTCGATCCGGCCCAGGGTCGCCATCGTGAAGCCGAAGAGGACGAGGACGGTGAGGATGGGGAGGCTCGTCCAGAGGAGTTCCAGGCCGGTGTGGCCTTCGATCTGGGCGGGGAGGGTCGCGTCGTCGCCGCGGCGGCGGAAGCGGAGGATGGCGATCGTCGCCAGGCCCCAGACGATGGCGGCAACGATGACGGCCGGGACGAGGAAGACGGTCCAGAGCTCGGCGATGGCCCGGCCCTGGGCACTCTCGGCCGCCGGGAGGCAGCCGCCGACGAGGAGAGCGACGAGGACGACTCCGGCGAGGGCGGCCAGCCTCGGGGGTCGTCCGCGTTCGCGGCTCACGGTGCCCCCTCCTCGACCTCTTCGAAGCCGCCCTCCGGCGTCCGACGGAGGCGAAGCCAGGCGCTCGGTGCTCCAGCTTCCGGCGGTCGCCGGGAGCGTTCGATGGCGAGCCGGTAGGCGACGAGCCCGACGAGGATCGGGGCGACGACGAGGACGACCCGAAGGGCCTGGGTGAGGGCTTCCACCTCGACGTTCAAAAAGACGGCGAGGACGTCGTTCGCGCCGGCCACGGTCAGGACGACGAAGATCGTCAGAGCCGCCGAGCCGAGGGCGAGGCGGAGGGGCGCCTGCCAGGGGTAGTCGAGGAGGTGGTGCTCGCGGCGGTCCCCCGTCAGGCGGGCCTCGATGAACGGCCAGAGGGCGAAGGCGGTGAAGAGGAGCCCCGGCAGGACGACGCCGGGAATGAAGGGCGAGGGGATGGTCACCCCGACGATCGTCGGCTCCCAGTTCGGGCCCAGCCGGAGGGCGCCCTCGAGCCAGCCGATGTACCAGTCGGGCTGGGCAGGCGAGCTCACCGCCGAAGGGACGAAGGGACCATAGACCCAGACCGGGTTGATTTGGACGAGGCCGCCGAGGAGGGCGAGGACGGCCGCCGTCAGGAAGAAGAGGCCGAGGGACCGAAAGACCTGCCCCGGCCAGAAGTGGCGGCCGACGACGTTCGCCTCCGTGCGGCCCGGACCCGGGTACTGGGTGTGCTTCTGGAACCAGAGGATCCCAAGGTGGAGCGCCACGGCACCGACCATGAGGGCCGGGATGAGCATGATGTGGAAGACGTAGAGGCGGCCGAGGAGCTCCCGGGTCGGGAACTCGCCGCCGAAGATGAGGTAGGCGAGCCAGGGCCCGACGAAGGGGATCGAGAGGGCGACGGAATAGGCGATCCGGAGGCCGGTCCCCGAGAGGAGGTCGTCGGGGAGCGAGTAGCCGGTGAAGCCGGCGGCCATGGCGAGGACGAGCAGGCCGAAACCGACGAGCCAGTTGATCTCGCGGGGTCGCCGGAAGGCGCCGGTGAAGAAGACCCGGGCGACGTGGAGGACGATGGCGGCGACGAAGACGACGGCTGCCCAGTGGTGGATCTGGCGCATGAGGAGCCCGGCCCGGACCTCGAAGGAGAGGCGCATGACGGAATCGAAGGCGGCCGAGACCTCCGCGCCCTGGAGCGGTCGGTACGGCCCTTCGTAGACGACGGAGCCGGTGTCGGCGGCGAAGAAGAAGGTGAGGAAGACGCCCGTCGCGACGAGGACAACGAAGCAGAAGAGGGCGACCTCGCCAAGGAGGAAGGACCAGTGGTCGGGGAACACCTTCCGGAGGGCGGAGCGGACGAAGTCGGCCATGCCGGTCCGCTCGTCGAGCCAAGCGACGAGGCGGTCGAGGGGGGACGGTTCGGGCTGCTTCGAGCCTGAGGCGACGCCGGCGGGGGTCGGCGTCGGCGGCATTGCTCCCTGCGGACCGACGCTCATCTCGTGCCCTCCGACAGGTTCCAGAAGCTGGGTCCGATCGGCTCCTCGAAATCCCCGAGGGCGACGAAGGTCCCGTCCGGCTCGAGCCGGATCGGGAGTTGCGGCAGCGGCCGGGCTGCGGGGCCGAAGACCGGGCGCGCCCCGTCGAGGACGTCGAAGGTCGACTGGTGGCAGGGGCAGATGAGCTTCCGCTCGGCGGCCCGGTAGAGGCCGACCGGGCAGCCGGCGTGGGTGCAGACCTTCGAATAGGCGACGTAGCCGTCGGGGGCCCAGGACAGTCGGTCGGCGGGGAGCCGGAGGAGGTCGGCCGGAACCCGGATGAGGAGGGTCTGGGCCTGGGCGTCCCCGGCGTGGCCTTCGGGGAAGACCGTCGCCACGGCATCGACGGCGAGGTCGCTCGCCCGAACGGGACGACCGTCGAAGCCGACGAGGCGGCTCCCGCGTCGCCAGGCCGTCGTGAAGAGCTCCCGTCCCGGGGCAGGTCCGAGGGAGAAGACCGGGATCGCCAGAGCGGCGGCGAGACCGCCGAAGGCGGTGAGGAGCATCCGGATGAGGAAGCGGCGGCGCGTGAAGCCGGCCTCCTCGTCGATCGCCTCGGCCAGGGCGGCCCGGGCCCCGGGGTCGGAGGCGAGCCGGTGGCGCGGCTCCTCGACCTGGCGCTCGGGCATGAGCTCCTGCGACCAGAGGATGATGCCGATCCCGAGGCTCCCGAGGCAGACGGCGAGGAGGACGCCTTCGAGCTGGGGCTGGCCACCGGCGACGTAGAGGCCGAGGAGGGCGAGTCCGGTTAGCCCCGTGAGGCCGAAGAGTCCAGCCACAAGGCGCTCGATCCGCCGCTCCGTCATCGGCGGCCCCCCAGCTCGTTCGTGGCGTCCAGCAGACGGTCCGAGCCTCCCCGCATCGCCGGCGGGTGGCTGCCTGCTCCGCCGCCGGGCAGCCGGGCTAGGTCTCCCATGAGGCCTCGCTCCATTGCCGGCAGCGGGCTGCCCGCTCCGCCTCCCCTCATCGGCGCCGCCTCTGCTCCGTCCAGCGGGCGACGAGGACGAGAAGGCCCGCACCGAGGAGCCAGGCGACGTAGCCCTCGGCAACCGGGCCGACGCCGGCGAGCGGAAAGCCGCCAGGCGCCGCCTCGCGGCTTCGAAGGACGGCGAGGTAGGCGGCGATGGCGTCGACGTCGGCCGAGCTGAGCTGGCCCTCGTCGAAGACGGGCATGACCCCAGGGCCGGTCCGGATCGCCTCGCCGAGGATGGTGGGATCGACGCCGAGGAGGGGTGGTGCGACAAAGCCGCCCCCGACGGAGTCGCCCGAGGCGCCGGCTCCGTGGCAGGCGGCGCAGTTCGTGACGAAGAGCTCTCGGCCCCTGGCGACGTCGCCGCGGCTCACCTGGACCTCGGGGATGGCCGGGCCGCCCCCGCCACCGAAGGCGGCGACGTAGTCGACGAGGGCGCGGATCTCCTCGTCGCTGAAAGCGGGCCGGCCGCGGGTCATCGGGGCGCCGGGATCGCGAAGGGGCATCCGCCCGGTCCGGAGCATGAAGTCGACGGAGGCGGCCCCGACGCCGACGAGGCTCGGGCCGTTCGCGGTTCCTTCGCCGGCAGGGCCGTGGCAGGAGGCACAGCTCGCGGTATAGAGGCCAGCGGCGTCGACGGCGCGGACGCCGCCCTCGGCCGTGGCGGCGGATCGGCCAGGCCTCGAGGCGGTCGCACCTCCGGCCACGGCCGCTCCGACGAGGAGAAGGGCGGCGAGGGCGACGAAGCCACCGACGGCCGTCGCCTTCGTTCGGGGCGGCGGTTGTGCCCTCACGTCCCGCATCGCCCCGATGATACGGGGCCGAGCCGCGGCGCGCCGCGCGGCCCGCGGTGTGGTCGAGCGGCGGCTCAGACGACCGCCCACCACGGCGCGGCGAGCACCTCCGGGAGGATCCAGTCGAGGGTCGTCCCGGCGTGGAGGAGAAGTCCTGCCCGGACCCTCGTCCCGTACTCGCGCCGGAAGGTGACGATGTGCCGAGCGTCGGCCACGCGCGGTCGCGTCGTGGTCTTCACCTCGATCGGGATCAGGGCCTCGCCGACCTCGAGCACGAAGTCGACCTCCTCGCCACCCGCCGTTCGCCAGTACGTGATTTCGGCGGACGCCGCGCGAGCGCTCTGCCACGCGAGCAGGTCGACCAGGACGACGTTCTCCAGGTGAGGGCCAGAGGGGTCCGCTGTTCCCGACAGGTGGATGGCAAGACCGGTATCCGCCCAGTAGAGCTTCGGAGACTTGATGAGTCGCTTCGTCCGGTTCACAGCGTACGCCGGGAGCCGGACGAGAAGGTGCGACGCTTCGAGGAGATTGAGCCACCGATGGACGGTCGACTGCGGCAGCGCGATGTCCCGGGCGATCTCGGTCTGATTGACGAGCTGCCCAAGACGGAGACAGGCGACGCGCATGAGTCGACGAAAGTCGGGCAAGCTGGCGATCGAGGCGAGGTTCTGAAGGTCCCGTTCGAGATACGTGCGCAGGTAACCGTCGAACCAGATCCGCCGCTCGGCAGGGTCGCGGAGGTGGAGCGCTGGTTCGGGGAAACCGCCACGACGGGCGAGCTCCTGCCAGTCCTCGCTCCCTGCAGCATCCGCGGCGAGGACGTCCCGCCAGTCCCGATCCGAAGCCGCGAGAAGGTCGTCCCAGCGACCGCACGCCCCGAGGCCGAGCTGTTCGCGGCGTGTCATGGGCCAGAGCGTTAGGTAGCTCGCCCGTCCGGCAAGCGTTTCCGACACCCGTCGCATAAGGAGCAGATTGGCGGAGCCGGTGAGCAGGAAGCGGCCTCGCAGCCGCTCGCGGTCGATCGCCCGCTTGACCGCCTCGAGCAGTCGGGGCTCGCGCTGGACTTCGTCCAGGGTCAGTGGCGTGCCGCCACCGAGGAGTGCCTCGGGGTCGTGGCGGGCGAGATCGAGGACGTCGAGATCGTCGAGCGAGAGGTACCGCCGACTGCCAGGAAGGAGCTCCGCCACGAGCGTGCTCTTGCCAGTCTGCCGCGCTCCGGTCAGGACGACGGCCGGCATCGCTTGGAGGTGTCGAACGAGTGCGGCCGTCATCAGGCGGGGCAGGGTCGTCACGCCGTGAATGATAACCATTCATCACGAGGATGGTTGTCGGGGACAGCGGACGGGGCTCAGGCACGGGTCGTCGATAGGGGCGACCGAGCCCGGCTCGAACCGGTGGCGGCCGGGAGCTCCCCCGAGGGTCCGGCCTCGATCCGGCCGTCAGGCGCGGCGGGCTTCGGCCGTCAGGCGCGGCGGGCGAAGTCGGCCGTGCTCCGCTTCACGAAGCGACCGTGGCCCTTCGGCCCCACCCACTGCCGATCGCGGACGACGACCGTCCCTCTCGAGAGGACGGTCTGGGCGATGCCCTGAACCTCGCGCCCCTCGTAGCAGCTGTAGTCGACGGCCATGTGGTGCGTCGCGGCGCTGAGGACGTGCTTGGCGTTCGGGTCGTAGATGACGATGTCGGCATCCGAGCCGACGGCGATGGCGCCCTTCCGCGGGTACATCCCGAAGAGCTTCGCTGGCGCCGTCGAGATGAGCTCGACCCAGCGCTCGCGGCTGATCCGGCCGGCGACGACGCCGCCGTCGTGCATGAGGTCGACCCGCTCTTCGACGCCCGGCAGGCCGTTCGGGATCTTCCGGAAGTCGCCCCGGCCGAGCTCCTTTTGGCCGTGGAAGTCGAAGGGACAGTGGTCGGTCGAGACGACCTGGAGGTCGTCCTTGACGAGCCCCGTCCAGAGGTCCTCCTGGTGGTCCTTCGGCCGGAGCGGCGGGCTGCAGACGAACTTCGCTCCCTCGAAGCCGTTGCCGAGGTCGTCGAGGGAGAGGAAGAGGTACTGGGGGCACGTCTCGGCGAAGGCCATGGCGCCCCGGTCGCGGGCGGCCCGGACCTCGTTGAGGGCGTCTCGGGCCGAGAGGTGGACGATGTAGACGGGGACGCCCGCCGCCTCGGCGAGACGAATGACCCGGTTCGTCGCCTCGCCCTCGAAGATCGGGTAGCGGACGACCCCGTGGTAGTAGGGGTCCGTCTTGCCGCTCTCGGCGTACTGGGCGGCGACGACGTCGATGGCAAGGCCGTTCTCGGCGTGCATCATGATGAGCCCGCCGTTCTTCGCCGTCTGCTGCATCGCCCGGAAGATCGCCCCGTCGTCGGAGTAGAAGACGCCCGGGTAGGCGGTGAAGAGCTTGAAGTCGGGAACGCCCTCGGCGACGAGCTGGTCCATCTCGGCCAGGGTCGCGTCATTGACGTCCGACATGATCATGTGGAAGCCGTAATCGACGACGGCGTTCCCCTCGGCCTTGGCGTGCCAGGTGTCGAGGCCCTCGCGGAGGGACTTGCCGCGCGGCTGGACGGCGAAGTCGACGATGCACGTCGTCCCGCCGAAGGCGGCCGCCCGCGTCCCGGTCTCGAAGGTGTCCTTGGCGAAGGTCCCGCCGAAGGGGAGCTCCATGTGGGTGTGGACGTCGATGGCGCCCGGGATGATGTACTTGCCGGTCGCGTCGATGGTCTCGTCGGCGGTCACCCCGGCGGCCGCCAGGTTGCGGCCGATCTGGGCGATCGTCTCGCCGTCGACGAGGACGTCGGCCTCGTAGGACCCTTCCGCGGTGACGATCGTTCCGTTCGTGATGAGGATGCGCATGACTCCTCCTCCTCGTGGCGGCGCCGGGTCTGCTCGGGTTCCGGCGCGATCCTCCGGCGGACGACGTGCGTACGGGCCGATGATAGTCGGCCGGCGAGGGACGCGGAGGGTCGCCGAGTCTGCCCGTCGCCCTGGGCAAGCGCCGAGCCAGCCGAGTCGGCAAGGAGCGACGAGCGGGCGGTCCATGCTCCGTCGGCGCCGAAGCGCGAGCGCCCCGCCGCCCTGACGGGAGACGCCGTTGAAGCGGGGTTGAAGCGGGGCCTGGTCAGGCCGGGCGGGCCCCAACGAGGTCCCGGACCGCCGGGATGATCTCGCGGCCGTAGATCGCGAGCTGCGCTTCTTCGTCGCCGTTCATGAGGTAGATGTTGAACTGGTCGACGCCGGCAGCGGCGAGCTCCCGGAGCTTCGCGATGTGCTCCTCGACCTCGCCGAGGACGCAGAAGCGGTCCGTCACCTCGTCGCCGACGAAGGCCGCGTTCGCCGAGCCGACCTCGGCGTGGTGGTGGTAGTCGTAGCCCGTCCGATCGCGGATGTAGCCCGTCAGTGCCTCCGGGAGCTGCTCCCGCGGATAGCGGTTCACGAGATCGACGACGTGGTTGCTGACGAGGGCTGGGAACCAGCGGGTCCGCTCCCGGCCGAGGTCTCGCGGCCCGACGTAGGCCGGTGCGGCAGCCTGGATCTTCAGGGCGTTCGGCTCCCGACCCGCCGCTGCCGCTGCCTCCCGGGCCATGCCAGCCATCCAGCGGATGAGGTCGGGGTCGGCGAGCTGGATGATGATCCCGTCGGCGACCCGGCCGGCCATGGCCAGGGCCAGCGGCCCGTAGCCGGCGACCCAGACCGGGAGCCGGTGGCCGGTGGCCCAGGGGAGGGAGAGCTCGGTGCCTTCGTAGACGACCGTGCGGCCCTCGGCGAGGTCGCGGATGACCCGGATCGCCTCTTCGGTGTGGGCGATCGTGATCGGCGGCTTCCCGAGGACCCGGCGAGCGGAGTCGCCACGGCCGATGCCGAGCTCCATTCGGCCCCCGCTGATCTCGTTCAGGACGGCGTGGGCGGAGGCGGTGACCGTCGGCTCCCGCGTCCCGGGGTTCGTGACGCAGAGGCCGAGGTGGATCCGCTCGGTGGCCGTGGCCATGAGCGTCAGGAGCGGGTAGGGCTCGCGCCAAAGGACGTGGGAGTCGAAGAGCCAGGCGTAGCCGAAGCCGGCCGCCTCGGCCTGCTTCGTCAGGGCGACCGTCCGCTCGACCGAATGTTCGGGCTTGAGGGTGAATCCGAAGTCCATGGACGCCTCCCGGGGAGTACCGGACCGAGGAGGGACGAGGATCCCGTCGGCTCAGGCGGCCGGCGATGGGGAGCGGGCCGGCCGTCCTCCTCCTCCGACACGGCCGGCCCGCGGCGGGACGTTCGAGCTAGGGCGCGACGAGGTCTCCGTAGGCATCGGGACGTCGGTCGCGGTAGAACTGCCAGAGCTGGCGAACCTCGGTCACGAGGTCGAGGTTGAGGTCGCGAACGATGAGCTCCTCGTCGTAGGGGCTCCCGACGGCGCCGATGAACTGGCCACGGGGATCGCAGAAGTAGCTCTGGCCGTAGAAGTCATCGTCGCCGATGTCGGCCTCGATCCCGACCCGGTTGATGGTGCCGACGAAGTAGCCGTTGGCGACGGCGTGGCTGACCTGCTCGATCCGCCACAGGTACTCCGACAGCCCCCGCGACGTCGCCGCCGGGATGAAGACGATCTCGGCGCCGTTGAGACCGAGGGCCCGCGCCCCCTCCGGGAAGTGGCGGTCGTAGCAGATGTAGACGCCGATCTTGCCGACGGCCGTCTCGAAGACCGGGTAGCCGAGGTTCCCGGGCCGGAAGTAGAACTTCTCCCAGAAGCCCTTGACATGGGGGATGTGGGTCTTGCGGTACTTGCCGAGGTAGCGGCCGTCGGCGTCGATGACGGCGGCCGTGTTGTAGTAGACGCCCGGCGTCTTCTCGTCCTCCTCGTACATCGGGACGACGAGGACCATCCCGAGCTCCTTGGCCAAGGCCTGCATCCGCTTCGTCGTTGGGCCGTTCGGGATGTGCTCGGTGTAGGCGAAGTACTTTGGGTCCTGGACCTGGCAGAAGTACGGTCCGTAGAAGAGCTCCTGGAAGAGCATGACCTGGGCGCCCTGCTTCGCTGCCTCGTGGGCGTAGCGCTCGTGCTTCTGGATCATCGACTCCTTGTCGCCGGTCCAGCTGGCCTGGAGCAATGCGCCTCGGACGATCCTCGCCATCGATGCCCTCCTGTCGAGGGACCGGGTGGCTGCTCGGAGGGCCCGGTCGCTCGTGCCGGGCACAGGCCACCAACGGTCCGCCCCACGATTGTGAAGCGGGAAGCGTACACCACCGGGCCGGCCGTTGTCTCGCTGGTGCCGACCCACGCCGGCCCGCCGATTGTGCTGTAATGGCGGCTTCACCGGCCCCTCGGTGTCGCCGTCGGGCCGTCGGCGGAGCCCCGCCGACCGTACCACGACCAACGCGGGCACTCGACAGCGGCGACCCTGCCGAGTGTGGCTCGCCCGCCGCAGGGGCCACACGCCGGCCGCTCGGTCGAGCGGCGAGCTCGGCCCGGCGGACGGCACGAGGAGCCAAGGGGCCCGTCGCCGTCGGCGAGCGGGCGGCGACGGACCCGAACAGTTGGAGAAACCGGTGCCGAGCCGGAGGGCTGCGGCGATGGCCGAAGCGGCCCAGACGTCGAGGCGGCCCAGCACTGGGGAAGGTGGAGCAATGGGCATCGAGACGACGGAACCGACGACCGGGGCGACGATGACCGGACCCGAGATCGTCGAGCTGACGAAGCGCCACACCATCTTCGAGTGGTCGGCCCAGGCGAAGGTCGATCCGATTCCCGTCGCCGGCGCCAAGGGCGTCTATTTCTGGACGCCGGAAGGCAAGCGCTTCATCGACTTCAACAGCCAGCTGATGTGCACGAACATCGGCCACGGCGACGAGCGCGTCATCGCCGCCATCCAGGCCCAGGCTGCCCGGCTCGCCTACGCGAACCCCTTCATGGCCACCGAGCCCCGCGCCCGCCTCGGGGCGAAACTCGCCGAGATCTGCCCCGGCGACATCGACGTCTTCTTCTTCACGAACGGCGGGGCCGAGGCGAACGAAAACGCCATCAAGATCGCCCGCATGGTGACCGGCCGCCACAAGATCGGGGTCCGGTATCGCTCCTACCATGGCGGCACGGCCGGCGCCATCACCCTCACCGGAGACCCCCGGCGCTGGGCGGCCGAGCCCGGCATCCCGGGCGTCTTCCGGATTCCCGACACGCACCCCTGGGGCGAGCCCGAGCCGCGACCGACCGACGAGCTCCTCGCCGAGACGGAGCGGATCATCATGTACGAGGGGCCAAAGACGATCGCCGCCCTCATCGTCGAGACGGTCGTCGGGACGAACGGCATCCTCATCCCGCCCGACGGCTACCTCCAGGGCCTCCGCGAGCTCTGCGACCGCCACGGGATCCTCCTCATCGCCGACGAGGTCATGGCCGGCTTCGGTCGCACCGGCCGCTGGTTCGCCGTCGACCACTGGGGCGTCGTCCCCGACCTCCTCACGATGGCGAAGGGGCTCACCTCGGCCTACGTCCAGCTCGGCGCGGTCGGGATGCGACGCCCCATCGCCGACCACTTCCGGGAGAACGTCTTCTACGGCGGCCTGACCTACAACAGCCACCCGCTCGGCTGCGCGGCCGCCCTGGCCACGATCGCCGTCTACGAGGAGGATCGACTCATCGAGCGGGCGGCCCGGATGGGCGAGGTCCTCGCCCGCCACCTCGCCGACCTCGCCGCTCGCCATCGGTCGGTCGGCGCCGTGCGGAGCATCGGCCTCTTCGGCATCGTCGAGCTCGTCCGGAGCCGCGATCCGTGGACGCCCCTCGCGCCGTACAACGGGACGTCGGACGAGATGACGGCCCTCGCTCGCTTCTTCCGCGAGAACGGCCTCTACACCTTCGTCCGCTGGAACACGTTCTTCACGAACCCACCGCTGACGATCACCGAAGCCGAGATGGCCGAGGCCTTCGAGATCATCGACCGCGGCTTGGAGATCACCGACGCGGCCGCCGAGGGGTAGGCTCGGAGCCAACGCGGGAAGCGGCCGACAGCGAGGATCTCGGGAGGAGCGGCCAGCGTGGTGGAGCGAACGAACCGGATCGGGGCAGGGGACGAGCGGGCGGTGTTGCGGCCGCTTTCCAGCGACCGGCCGGGCGATGCGCCCACCGAGCCGCCGGGCGATCCGCCGGCCGCCGACGCCCTCACCCTTGAGGAGATCCCGGAGCTCGAGCGGACCGAGGTCGAGCTCGCCGAGGCCCTCGAAGCCGCGGCTCCACCCACCCGGCGGCGAGCGTTCCTTCGCTCGGTTGTCACCTTCGGCCTCTTCCTTGCCGCCGTGGCCGTCGTGTGGGAGCTCGTGAAGCTCGTCGGCGGCGATCCCTGGCGGGTCGACGGCCAGGTCGTCTGGGACCCCCCGCTTCGGCTCCCCCTCGCCGACGACATCAGCCTGCCGCACGTCTGGAGCATCGTCGCCGCCTTCGCCGCGCCGGTGCAACGAGGCAGCGAGACGTCCTTGGCCGCCTTCCTCCTCGGCCAAGCTCTCTTCACCTGGCGGGAGGCGGCTCTCGGTTTCGGGGCGGGCACCCTCCTTGGCCTCCTCCTGGCGACGGTCTTCGTCCACTCCCACCTCCTGGAGCGGGCCTTCGTCCCCTACGTCATCGCCAGCCAGACGATCCCTATCGTCGCCCTCGCGCCGATGATCGTCGTCTACTTCGGGGCGAACGTCTTCTCGGTCGTCGTCATCGCCACCTACCTCACCTTCTTCCCGGTCACGATCGCCATGATGCGTGGGCTCCGATCGCCGGACCCGCGGTCCCTCGAGCTCATGCGCTCCTACGCCGCCTCACCCTGGGAGGTCTACGTCAAGCTCCGTCTCCCGGCGTCGCTGCCGTACCTCTTCACGGCCCTCAAGATCGCCACGACGGCGAGCATCGTCGGGGCCATCATCGGCGAGGGACCGGGCGGCATCCCCGACGGCCTCGGCCGAGCGATCATCAACTTCAACCAGTACTACATCACGGCCCCGGAGCGACTCTGGGCGGCGATCATCGCCTCCGGACTCCTCGGGATCGTCTTCTTCCTCATCGTCCGGGGCGTCGAGCTCGTCGTTCTCCGGACACGCCCGGATGCGCAGGAGGCCTGACGAGCGGTGGTGAGGAGCGCCAGCCGCAGGTTAGACGGAGGAGGAATCGGACCGTGAGCACGACGACCGCAGCCGAGACCGTCGTTCGCATCTCCGGCGTCGAGAAGCGCTTCGAGGCCGGCGACCGCTCGACGACCCTCGCCCTGACCGGGATCGACCTCGACATTCGGCGCGGCGAGTTCGTCTCCCTCATCGGCCCCTCGGGCTGCGGCAAGTCGACCCTCCTCCGCCTCATCGGCGACCTGACCCCACCGAGCGCCGGGAGGATCACCGTGAACGGCAAGCCGGCGCCCCAGGCCCGCCTCGACCGCGATTACGGGATGGTCTTCCAGGCCCCGGTCCTCTTCGACTGGCGGACCGTCGAAGAGAACGTCGTCCTCCCCCTCGAGATCCTCGGGCGGCCGAAGGCGGAGCGGGTCGCCCGGGCACGGGCCATGCTCGAGCTCGTCGAGCTGAGCGGCTTCACTCGACACTACCCGTACCAGCTCTCGGGCGGCATGCAGCAGCGGGTCGCCATCGCCCGAGCCCTCGCCTTCGAGCCGGCCATCCTCCTCATGGACGAACCCTTCGGGGCTCTCGACGAGATGACCCGGGAGCGGATGAACCAGGAGCTCCTCGGGATCTGGGAGCGAACCGGGACGACGATCGTCTTCGTCACCCACTCGATCCCGGAGGCGGTCTTTTTGTCCTCGCGGGTCGTCGTCATGAGCGCCCGGCCGGGCCGGATCACGAAGATCATCGAGGTCGACCTCCCGCGGCCGCGGGGCTTCGAAACCCGGGAGCTGCCGCGCTACTTCGAGCTCGTCACCGAGGTCCGGGAGGCGCTCCGGGCCGGGGAGGGGAACGGATCGGCCGGGACGGGCGGGGCCGGGGGACCCGCTGCCGGAGCGGCCCCCGCGCGACCCTCGAGCGATCGCCTCGCCGCGGAGGGGCTCGGCTGATGGCGGGCGCCCAGTCGGTCCTCGAACCCGTCGGGCCGGGCGTTCTCGGCGGCTCGCCTCGCTCGCGCCGCGGTCGGCTCGTTGAGCGGGCGCGCTACTACCTGCCGGCCGTCCTCGTCTTCTTCGGGGTCCTCGGTCTCTGGGAGCTCGTCGTCGCCGTCCTCGACATTCGGGCCTTCATCCTGCCCGCCCCCTCGGCGATCATCGCCGCCCTCGTCGACTCGTGGGGGTCTGGGCGCTGGCCGATCGGGCCCGCCTTCGTCAACACCTTCGTCCAGGCCATCGGTGGTCTCCTTCTCGGCATCGTGGCCGGGGTCGCGGCAGCCTTCCTGACGGCCCGCTGGACGACGGCCCGCGACTCGATCCTACCGATCGCCGTCGCCCTCAACGCGGTGCCGATCATCGCCGTGGCGCCCCTCTTCAACAACTGGTTCGGCCTTACGAACCCCGTCTCGAAGATGATGGTCGCTGCCCTCCTCGTCTTCTTTCCGGTCATGATCAACGTCACAAGGGGCCTGAGCCAGGTCTCGCCGGCGTCCCTCGAGCTCATGCGCTCCTACGCCTGCTCGGAGTGGACGATCCTCCGCAAGCTCCGGGTCCCGAACATGCTGCCCTTCTTCTTCACGGCCCTGAAGGTGGCGACGACCTTGAGCCTCATCGGGGCGATCGTCGCCCAGTACTTCGGCGGGGCCTCGGACGTCCTCGGGCGGGTCATCGTCCAGAGCGCGAGCGCCCTCCGCTTCGACGTCACCTGGGCTGCCATCATCATGGCCTCGGTCACCGGGATCATCCTCTACCTCGTCGTCGTCGCCATCGAGCGCGTCGTCATCCCGTGGCACGCCTCGCTCCGGGAGCCCGAGGTCTAGGGTGGAAACGCCTGGCGAACGGCCGCCGGAGTAGGTAGGATGCGCGCCAACATTCGGCTCGTCGGCCAGCCCGCCGCCGGGAGGGTGGGCGGCCGACGTTGGAAGGAGAGGGCGGCCCTCCGGGGTCGTCGAGCAGGAGGAGGTCGATGAAGCGTTCCCGTTTTCTTCTCACCCTCGCCGCGGGCGTAGCCCTCGTGGCCGTGGCCTGTAGCGGCGGCGGTGGCGGTGGTCAGGCGGCGTCGGTCCGGGTTCAGCTCCAGTGGGTCCCCCAGGCCCAGTTTGCTGGCTACTACGCCGCCCTCGAGCAGGGCTACTACAAGGCGGAGAACCTCGAGGTGACGATCGTCCCCGGTGGGCCGGACGTCATCCCTCAGCAGGTCGGCTCGGCCGCCGGCGGCCCTGAGTTCACGACGTCCTGGCTGCCGAAGGTTCTCGAAGCCCGGGAAGGCGGCTCGGATCTCGTCAACATCGCCCAGGTCTTCCAGCGCTCCGGGACCCTCTCGGTCGCCTGGGCCGACAGCGGGATCACTTCGCCGGCGGACTTCAAGGGCAAGAAGGTCGGCGTCTGGGACTTCGGCAACGAGTTCGAGGTCACCGCGGCCGCCCGGAAGCACGGCCTCGAGGAAGGGCGTGACTACGAGAAGGTCATCCAGGCCTTCGACATGAACGCCTTCCTGAAGCGCGAGATCGACGTCGCCGAGGCGATGATCTACAACGAGTACGCCCAGGTCCTCGAGACGGTCAACCCGGCGACTGGCCAGCTCTACCAGCCCTCCGACATGAACATCATCGACTACAACCAGGAGGGGACGGCGATGCTCCAGGACGGGATCTTCGCCCGTGCTTCCTGGCTCGCCGAGGGCAACAACAAGGACGTCGCCATCCGCTTCTTGCGGGCCTCGTTCCGGGGCTGGATCTTCTGCCGGGAGAACCCGTCGACCTGCGTCGACTACGTCCTCAAGGCCGGAACCGCCCTCGGGAAGGGGCACCAGGCCTGGCAGATGAATGAGATCAACCCGCTCATCTGGCCCTCGCCGAACGGGATCGGCATCATGGACAAGGCGCTCTACGACCAGACGGTGAAGATCGCCCGCGAGGCGAACATCCTGAAGGCCGATCCGTCCGCCGATGCCTACCGGACCGACCTCGCCGAGGAAGCCCTGAAGGGCATCAGCGAGGACACGAAGGGGCTGAACTTCCAGAAGGGAACGGTCACGGTGACCGAGGGCGGCAACTGACCTTCGAACCCTGACCCTGGGGGGAGGAGGTGCGACGATCGGGCCGGCCGTGAGGCCGGCCCGATCGATTTCGCCCTGCACCGCCAGCCAGCCCCTCAGCAGGGCCCGCGCGACCCGCGAGCCGACCCGCGAGCCGACCCGCGCGACCCGCGAGCAGACCCGCGAGCAGCCCCCCGAGCAGCCCCCCGAGCAGCCCCCCGAGCAGCCCCGCGAGCAGCCCGGCTAGCGCCCCCCAGTCCCGAACTGCCGGTCGCCGGCGTCGCCGAGGCCCGGCAGGATGTAGCCGTGCTCGTTTAGCTGCCGATCGAGAGCCGCGCAGTGGATCTCGACGTCGGGGTGGGCCTCGGTGACGGCCCGTACCCCTTCGGGCGCGGCAATGAGGTTGACGAGCTTGATCCGGATGGCGCCCCACCGCTTCAGGACCTCGATGGCCGCCACCGCCGAGCCTCCGGTGGCGAGCATCGGGTCGAGGATGAGGCAGAGGTCGACGGTCGCCGAGTCGGGGAGCTTGTTGTAGTACTCGACAGGGCGGAGGGTCCGCTCGTCCCGGAAGAGGCCGAGGTGCCAGACCTGGGCCGTCGGCATGAGCTCGAGCATGGCGTCGACCATCCCGAGACCCGCCCGCAGGATCGGCACCAAACCGATCCGGTCGGCGAGCTCGTGCGCTTCGGTCTCCTCGAGGGGTGTCCGAACCCGGAGCGGTCGAACCCGGACGTCGGCGAGGGCCTCGTAGCCGAGGAGCCAGGAGAGCTCGCGGACGACCTCCCGGAACTTCTTCGGCTCTGTTCGTTCGTCCCGGAGGATGGCGAGCTTGTGGAGGACCGCCGGGTGGCGCGAAAGGTGGACGGTCGCCGGGAGGGCAGAGGCCGGCCCCGAGGGGGCAGGGGAGGGGATCTGGGTCTGGCTCACGGCTCGTCTCCGTCAGCGTCTCCGGTCGGCCGCCTCGGAGGTGAGCGTCCTCTCGATCCCGACCGGCGACGGCATCCTAGCAGAGCTGGGCAGGGGGTATCCTCGCCATGTGGACCATGGGCCCCAGGCGATCCACAGGGGAGACGTGCGGCAAAGGTCGGCAAAGGAGGTTGGCCGAGTGAACGGGACGACGGTGGATGGCCACCCGCCAGCCCTGCGGGGAACGGTCGCACCGCGTCCTGCCGACCGGGCTCGCGGGCGGGGCGTCGCCCCCGTCCTCGTTCGCCAGACCCGTGGCGGTGTCGTCGAGAGCGAGCACCGCGGCCACGTCGTCGAGGTCGACGTCGCCGGCCGCCTCCTCCACGCCGTCGGCGATCCCGAGCGCCCGGTCACCCTCCGCTCGACGGCGAAGCCCTTTGGTCTCGCCGCCCTCCTCGAAGCCGGCGGCCGCGATGCCTTCGAGCTGAGCAATGCCGAGCTCGCCTTCCTGGCCAGCTCCCATTCGGGCGAGGATCTCCACGTCCGAACCCTCCACGGCATTTTCCGCCGGGCGCGCCTGAGCCAGAGGATGCTCGCCTGTGGCGCCGAAGGGATGCCCCTCGACCCGCTCACGGCAGCCCGTCTCGCCCGCGACGGGGAACGACCCGGGCCGGCTCGCCACATGTGCTCGGGACAGCACGCCGTCTTCCTCCTCCTCTCCCGCCTCGCCGACTGGCCCCTCGACGGCTACTGGGAGCCCGACCACCCGGCCCAGGTCGCCTATCGCTCGGCCGTCGCCCGCGCCCTCGGGCTCCCGCCGGTCGAGCTCCGTGTCGTTGGGGACAACTGCGGGATCCCGACCTACGTGGCCCCGCTTCGGATCCTGGCCCGGGCCTATGCCTTCCTCGCCGATCCCGAGGCCCTCGGGCCCGCCGACGAGCGGGCTGCCGTCGCTCCCCATCTGCGGGCGATCCGCGATGCGATGCTCGCCCATCCGGAGATGGTCGGCGGGAACCGGGAGCGGCTCGACACCTCGCTCATGAAGACCGTGCCGGGTCGCCTCGTCGCCAAGGCAGGCATGGAGGGGCTCCGGGGCATCGCCATCCTGCGCGGGCCCCGAGCCGGCAGAGCCGCCGTCGGCGCCTCCGGGGTCGCCCTCAAGATCGAGGACGGTGACGGTCAGGGTCGAGCCTCCTGGGCGGCGACGATCGAAGCCCTCCGCCAGCTCGGCGTCCTCGACGGGTCGCCCCTCCGCCAGCTCGGTCGCTACCACCGCCCGCCGAGCCTCGATCCCCACGGGCGGGTCGTCGCCGAGGCGGCGCCCGTGTTCGAGCTCGTGCCCCTCGGCGAGCTCGTCGGGACGTCGACCTCCTCCTCGCGAGGCGCTCATCGGCCGGAGCGAGGCGGACCGCGATGATCTTTTCGGGCGATCCCTACCAGACCCTCGGGCTTCCCCCGGGCGCTCCCCTGGCGGAGGTGAAGCGGGCCTATCGGCGGCTGGCGAAGCAGTACCACCCGGACACGGCCGGACCGGCGGCGCTGCCCCGGTTCCTGGCCATCAAGGCGGCCTACGAGATGCTCGCTGGGCCCCCTCGGGGGCGCACGGGCGGAACGCGGCCCGCATGGCGGTCGAACTGGCAGTCGCGCCCGGCCTGGCAGTCGCGCCCGGGCTTCGGGGCCGCAGGCGAGGCGGGGGCCGCTCGTCGCGGGGCTGGCTCTGCGCCATCGGGTCCCGATGGGGCAACGCCCGGGGCCTCCGGAGCTCGAGCCGGAGCCGGTTCGACGCGGTCCGGGCCTGGCACCGCGCGGCCCGATGCCGGCCGGCCAGGCCCCGATGCCGGCCGGCCACGCCCCGGAGCCGGAGGGGGGACGGACCAGGATCCCTTCGCCTGGGCGCGGCATGGTCCACCACCGAGGGACGAACGGCGTCGCGGGTCGACCGCCCCGCCCGGATCGAGCCCTCCCCACGGGTCGACCGCCCCACCCCGGCCGGGCGCGGAACGGCATCGACCTGAGGAGGACGATCGAGCCCGACCCGGCCCTCGGCGGGCCGAACCGACCGGCGAGGGATCGCCGAACACGCGCCCGGGAGGCGGGGCGGGGTCACGCGGCCGCCGGACGCCGACCCGACGGGCGACCCTCGGTTCCACGTCCTACGACGACGCCCTCCACGAGGAGGAGCGGGTCTGGCACGGAGCGGCCTGGTACGGCGTGACGACAGGCACCTACTGGCGCCCGAACCCCCGCGAGTACGCCGATCCCCGGAAGCACGGACCCGAATACGAGGAGCGGGCCCGCCGGGCGGCGAGCGCCTGGGACGGCACGGCCCGCTTCGGGGATGGCGGTGGGGCGCGGAGCGATGCTGCCCCCGACGGACCGGTCGCGGGGCCCGCTCGCCGGTCCGAGCCGAGCACCGAGCGATCCCGGGCGGGGGCGCATCGCGCCGCCGAACCGGGGAAGGCCGCCCGACGGGGGGCGGGCGTCGAACGCGGGACCGCCGAACCCGGGACCGCCGAACCCGGGACCGCCGAATCGACGACGACCCCCGGACCGGACCGGCCCGTCACCGGAAGCCGGCCCGTCGCCGGAAGCCGGCCCTTCGCCGGAAGCCGGCCCGTCACCGGAGCCCGGCCCTCGTTCGGCCGGGCCACTACCCAGGGCCGGCGCGAGCCCTCCGTCCATGCGCTCGCCGACCGCGTCGTCGCCGACCGCGTCGTCGCCGCCCTCCTCGGGACCCCGGCGAGAGCCCGGCTCTTCTTCGCCGTCGCTGGCTGGCCGCTCCTCGCGCTCCTCATCGTCGGCGCCCTCGGCGAGCTGACCGGCTGCGGCCGGTACGCGGCGGCCTGTCCCCTCGATGC
Organism: Chloroflexota bacterium; assembly: GCA_042408535.1. Classification (GTDB taxonomy): domain Bacteria; phylum Chloroflexota; class Limnocylindria; order Limnocylindrales; family CSP1-4; genus BPIH01. The sequence continues at coordinate 25,133 of JBHORA010000031.1, forward strand.
CGATGCCTGGACCGCCGCCACCCGACTCGGTGCCGGAGTTCTCTTCGCCCTCCTCTTCGCCCTGCCCCGCCTCGCCCTCCGGGCGGCCATCGCCGGCCTCGTCGCCCTTGTCGTAGCCGCCCCGACGGCGGCCCTCCTCGCGGTCTTCGGTGGCAGCCGTGACCCGGCCGGGGCCGCCGGCGCCCTCACCCTCGTCGTCGCCCTGGCCTGGTCGGTCGGGGCGATCGGTGCGGCGAGCGGCCGGCTCCGGCTCCCACCGACCCTCCGGGCTCGCGTACCATGGTGGTCGTGAGCAGTCGTCGCCGCGAGGTCGGTTCGGACCTCTCCACCGCCGCTCAGGAATACCTCCTCGCCCTCCGGATCGTGGCCGGGGAAGGGACGCGGGCGACCGGGGCCGAGATCGCCCGCCACCTCGGCGTCTCGACCCAGGCGGCGAGCGAGATGTTCCGCCGCCTCACCGCCGACGGCCTCGTTTGCCAGGGCGAGGACCGCCAGCTGGCCCTGACCGAAGCCGGCCGGACGGCTGCCGACGCCATCTTCCGCCGCCACGCCCTCCTCGAGTGGCTCCTCATCGAGGTCATCGGCCTCGGCTGGGCCGAGTCCGACGAGGAGGCGATGCGCCTCCAATCGGCCATCGCCCCTCGGGTCGAAGCCCGTCTCGACGAGCTCCTCGGCCACCCCGAGACCTGCCCCCACGGCAACCAGATCGACGCCGCCACCGCCGCCCGCCGCCCCGAGGGCATCCCCCTCAGCCAGGTCGAAGCGGGCCAGCGGGCGACGATCTACCGGATTACGGAGCGGGCCGAAGAGGACCCGGGCCTCCTCTCATATCTCGAGGCCCGGGCCCTGACGCCCGGCGCCCCGATCCGCGTCCTCGCCCGCTCTGAATCCCTCGACTCGCTCACCCTCGAGGGCCCCCTCGGTCGGGCGACCCTCGGCCTCCGACCGGCGTCCCTCATCCGCGTTCTCCCCGGCGAGGCCGATCCTCGCCTCTTCCACCGCGTTCCCGGCCGCGCCGGGCGCTCGATCCTCGTCGGAGCTCCCCGGGCCCGAGAGGGAGTTGGGCCCTGACCGCCCGGCGGCCCGATCCGTGCCCGGAGGGCCGCTTCCTCGCCGGACCCCGGGCGGCTGCTAGGATCGCCGCCGAGATGTCCGCCGACGTTCGCGTTCGAATCGCCCCGAGCCCGACCGGGCCCCTCCACATCGGGACCGCCCGGACCGCCCTCTTCAACTTTCTCTTCGCCCGTCACCACGGGGGCACCTTCGTCCTCCGACTCGAGGACACCGACGTCGCCAGGAGCTCCCTCGCCTACGAGAAGGACATCCTTGATGGCCTTCACTGGCTCGGCCTCCGCTGGGACGAGGGTCCCGACGTGGCCGGCGGGGCGGACGTCGGGCCCTTCGCCCCCTACCGCCAGTCTCGCCGCCTCGACCACTACCGGGCGGCTGCCGATCGCCTCCTCGCTGCCGACGCCGCCTACCCCTGTTACTGCACGCCGGAGGAGCTCGAGGCCGAGCGCAGGGCTCGGGAGGCAGCGAAGCTGCCGCCCCGCTACAGCGGCCGCTGCGCGCGCCTCTCCGCCGACGAGCGGCGGAGCTTCGAGGCCGCCGGTCGGCGTCCTGCGATCCGCTTCCGGGTTCCGTCCGGGACCGTGGCCTGGGACGACCTCGTCCGGGGCCGGGTCGAGATCGAGACCGAGAACCTCGGCGGCGACTTCGTCATCGTCCGGGCCGATGGCTCCCCGCTCTACCACTTCAGCGTCGTCGTCGACGATGCCGAGATGGCGATCAGCCACGTCATCCGGGGCGAGGACCACATCTCGAATACCCCGAAGCACATCCTCCTCTTCCGCGCCCTCGGCCACCCGGAACCCGCCTTCGGCCACCTGCCGCTCATCCTCAACCCCGACCGCTCGAAGATGAGCAAGCGCAGGAGCCAGACCGCGGTGAGCGCCTACATCGCCGAAGGCTTCGTCCCCGAGGCGATGGTGAACTACCTCGCCCTCCTCGGCTGGTCGAGCGGAACCGAGGAGGAGATCTTCAGCCTCGAGGAGCTCGTCGCCCGCTTCGACCTCGACAAGGTCCAGAAGGGGGGCGCCATCTTCGACCGTGAGCGGCTCCTCTGGCTGAACGGGGCCTGGATCCGCCGCCTGGCCGTCGACGACCTCGTCGAGCGCCTCCTTCCGTTCCTCGAGCAGGCGCGCGACGAGGGCCGGATCGATCGCTGCCCCACCGCCGATGAGCTCGCTGCCCTCATGCCGGTCGTCCAGGAGCGACTGCCGACCCTCGCCGCCGTCGTCGACCTCGTTGGCTTCCTCTTCGTCGGCGAGCTCTCCCTCGATCCGACGCTCCTCGTCCCGAAGCGTTGGGATGCCGAGACGACGGTCCGCGCCCTCCGGGCAGCTCGCCGCCGGATCGCTGAGCTTGGCGCTGTCTCCTTCGAAGCCGACGAGCTCGAGCCTGCCCTCCGCGTCCTCGCCGAGGAAGAGGGCTGGAAGGCCGGCGACCTCTTCATGGCCATCCGGGTCGCCGTAACCGGGCGGACGGCGACGCCGCCCCTCTTCGACACCCTCGTCGCTCTCGGCTACGAGCGGACCCTCGAGCGGCTCGACCGGGCGGCCGGCGCCCTCGAGGCGACGATGCCCGCCGGCCGGGGCACCGGCGGGTCGGGGTAGGCAGGCGCGGGCGGGCCTCCCCCGGGCGTCGCCGCCACGAACCGATGCCGCGGACGATCCTTCTCGTCGACGACGAGCCGACCCTTCGGGAGACCCTCGCCGAGGCCCTCGAGGGCGAGGGCTGGTCCGTCGTCACCGCCGCCGACGGAGCCGAAGCCCTCGAACGCTTCCGGGGTGAACGGCCCGACCTCGTCCTCCTCGACCTCATGCTCCCCGAACTCTCGGGGATCGAGGTCTGCCGGATCCTCCGGGCCGAGTCGGACGTGCCGATCGTCATGCTCACCGCCCGCGACGCCGAAATCGACAAGGTCGTCGGGCTCGAGCTCAGGGGCCGACGACTACGTGACGAAGCCCTTCAGTTTCCGCGAGCTCGTGGCCCGGATCCGGGCCATCTTCCGTCGGGCCGAGCGCGGCGAGCGCGCCGAGCGAGCCGAGCGGGCCGGGCACGCCGAGCGGGCGGGGCGCGCCGCGCGGGTCGAGGACGTCGAGGTGCCGCCGCCACCGCTCCGGCTCGGGCGGGTCGACGTCGATCTCGCCGGCCGTCGCCTCCTCCGGGACGGGGTCCCCGTACCGATGAAGCCGAAGGCCTTCGAGCTCCTCGCCTTCCTCCTCCGTCATCCGGGGCAGGCCTTCAGTCGCGACCAGCTCCTCGAGCACGTCTGGGGGTACGACTTCCCGGGCGGCAGCCGGACCGTCGATGTCCACGTCCACTGGCTCCGGGCGGCGATCGAGCCCGACCCCGCCCACCCGACGATCATCGAGACCGTCCGCGGCCTCGGTTATGTCCTCCGCCGCCGGAGCTGACCGCGGTCGCCTCGTCGAGCACCCGACCAGCGGGGGACGACCGCGCCGCAGGCCCCCGACCTGGCCCCAGGCCCCCGACCGCGCGCCTCAGGTCCCCTTGTGATACATCCGCTCGATGACCTCGGCCGCGTCCTCGGCGGCGTCGACGGCCTCCTCCTGCTCCCGGTAGACGTCGCGCCACTTGATGACCTCGAGGGGGTGTTCGCCGTTCTTGAAGAGGCGCCCGACGGCAGCCCGCGAGAGCCCGTCGGCCTCGTTCTCGAGCCGGTGGATCTCGACGATGTGCTCGTCGAGGTTCTTCAGGCGGTCGAGCTTGCGGACGCCCTCGAGGAGCTGGGCTGCCGCCGCGGCGAGGATCCCCGCCATCCGCCGCGCCTCCTCGGTCGGCCGTTCGATGCCGTAGATGACGAAGATCTCAGCGATCGACTGGATGCCGTCGAGGATGTCGTCCATCCGCGAGGTGAGCTCGTGGATGTCCTCCCGATCGAAGGGAGTCACGAAGGCAGCTTCGAGGCGCCGAGCAATCTCACGATCGATCTCGTCGCCCCGGTGTTCGAGGACCTGGATCTCGGCGACCCGCTCCTCGACCCGGTCGTAGACCTCGAGCATCGTTTCGAGGCGCCGGGCGGCGTCGAGGAGGTTCTCGGCTTCGGCGACGAAGAGCTGGAAGAAGCGCGCATCGCGCGGGAGCAGGCGGAAGGTCACGGTTCGAACTCCGAGGACTGGCCCGGGCTCATCGTATCCCGACGGCTTCGAGGACGAGCCACGCTCCGGCGGCGATGACGCCGGCGGCGGGGAGCGTGATGAGCCAGGCGGCGAGGATGTTGCCGGCCACCGTCCAGCGGACGCCCCGGGGGCCGCGGGCGGTGCCGACGCCCATGATGGCGCTCGAGATGACGTGGGTCGTGGAGACCGGCATCCCGAGGTGGGCGGCCGTCAGGAGGACCGAGGCCGCCGTCGTCTCGGCGGCGAAGCCGTGGACGGGCTCGAGCTCGGCGACCCGGTGGCCCATGGTCCGCATGATCCGCCAGCCGCCGACGGCCGTCCCCAAGGAGATCGCCGAGGCGGCGGCGATGATGACCCAGGTCGGGACGCTCACGTCGGGAATGACGCCCGCCGAGAAGAGGGCGAGGGTGATGATGCCCATCGTCTTCTGGGCGTCGTTCGAGCCGTGGGAGAAGGCCATGTAGGCGGCCGACAGGACCTGGAGGCGGCGGAAGACCCGGGCGAGCGGCTTGCGGGGGGCACCGCGAAAGAGCCAGTAGAGGGCGAGCATGAGGCCGAAGGCGATCCCGAAGCCGAGGAGCGGCGAGGTGACCATCGGGAAAAGGACCTTGCCGACGACCCCATCGACCTTGAAGGCGTCGGGCCCAGCGGCGATGAAGGTCGCCCCGAAGAGCCCGCCCAGGAGGGCATGGCTCGACGAGGAAGGGAGCCCCTCGTACCAGGTGATGAGGTTCCAGGCGATCGCCCCGAGGAGGGCGGCCCCGACGACGGCCTGGGTCGTCGTCCGCTCGTCGACGAGGCCCGAACCGACGGTCTTCGCCACGGCCGTCCCCGCGAAGGCACCGATGAAGTTGAAGGCGGCGGCCATCGTCACCGCGACGGCCGGCGGCAGGGCCCGGGTGGCGACGGAGGTGGCGATGGCGTTCGCCGTATCGTGGAAGCCGTTGATGTAGTCGAAGACGAGGGCGAGGCTCACGACGACGAGGAGCGTAAGCGTGACGCCTTCGGGCACGGGGACCTCGCACTCTCGCGCTGGGGTGTCGCCGGTGATCCGCACCGACGGGTCGAGACGGGGGACGTCGGGCCGATGGTAGTCGATCGCCGCCGCCCGTGGCGGCTCGCCGCGCCCGTGGCGGACCTCCGCGCCCGTGGCGGACCTCCGCGCCCGCGACGGACCTCCGCGCCCGCGACGGCTCGCCGCGCCTGCCCCACGCCGCCGGCTATCCTTCGCGGCATGCGATGCTCCGAACTCTTCTTCGCCACCCTCCGCGACGACCCGGCGGACGCCGAGATGCCATCGCACCGGCTCCTCGTCCGGGCCGGCTACGTCCGCCAGCTCGGCTCCGGGATCTACTCCCTCCTGCCCCTTGGCTTCCGGGCCACGAAGCGGATTGAGCAGATCATCCGCGAGGAGATGAACCGGATCGGCTGCCAGGAGATGGAGATGCCCGTCGTCCACCCGGCCGACCTCTGGCGCCAGACCGGCCGCTACGACGCCATCGGTCCCGAGATGGTTCGCTTCAAGGATCGGTCCGGCCGGGACATGGTCCTGGCCATGACCCACGAGGAAGTCGTCGCCGACCTCCTCCGCGACATCGTTCGGAGCTATCGCCAGCTGCCGATCATGGTCTACCACTTCCAGACGAAGTTCCGGGACGAGCCGCGAAGCCGGGGCGGCCTCATCCGAGTCCGCGAGTTCGTCATGAAAGACAGCTACAGCTGCGATCGCGACGAAGCCGGCCTCGACGAGAGCTACCGGAAGCACTTCGAGGCCTACTCGCGGATCTTCGAGCGGCTCGGGCTCGACACGATCGCCGTCTCCTCGGACGTCGGGATGATGGGCGGCTCCCAGGCCCACGAGTTCATGGTCCTCAACCCCGCCGGCGAGGACGTCCTCGTCCTCTGCCGGTCCTGCGACTACGCAGCGAACCTCCAGGTCGCGATCGTCGGCAAGCCGACCCCGCCCGTCGAGGAGCCACGCCCGCTCGAGCCGGTGGACACCCCCGACACGCCGACCATCGAGGCCCTCGCCCGCTTCCTCGGGGTCGGCGAGGACCGAACGGCGAAGGCGACCTTCTTCGTCACCGGCGACGGGCGCTTCGTCGTCGCCGTCGTTCGGGGCGACTTCGAGGTGAACGAGACGAAGCTCGTCAACGCCCTCCGGGCGACCGGCGGTCTCCGGCCGGCCCATCCCGACGAGATCCGAGCCCACGGCATGGAGCCCGGCTACGGCTCGCCGATCGGGGCTCGCGATGCGGTCGTCGTCGTCGACGATCTCGTCGCCGCCTCGCCGAACCTCGTCGCCGGGGCGAACCGAGCGGGGGTTCACTACCGGAACGTCAACGTCCCCCGCGACTACCGTCCCGACCTCGTTGCCGACATCGCCGCCGCTCGAGCCGGCGATCCGTGCCCTCGCTGTGGCGGCCCGGTCGAGCTCCAGAACGGGATCGAGGTCGGGAACATCTTCAAGCTCGGGACGAAGTACACCGAAGCCCTCGGGGCGACGTACCTCGACGAGAACGGCGAGCGGCGCCCGATCGTCATGGGGTCCTACGGGATCGGCCTCGGCCGGAACCTCGCCTGCGTCGTGGAAGCCCACCACGACGAGAAGGGGATCGTCTGGCCCGAGTCGGTCGCCCCGTACCCAGCTCACCTCGTCGCCCTCGGGGCGGCGAAGGAGCCACGGGTCGCCGAGGTTGCCGAACGGCTCCATCGGATCGCCCTCGAGGCCGGTCCGGACCGGGAGATCCTCTACGACGACCGGGACGAGTCGCCGGGTGTGAAGCTGACCGACGCCGAGCTCCTCGGCATGCCGATCATCCTTACCGTCAGCCCCCGCTCACTGGCGGCGGGCGGCGTCGAGGTGACGCGCCGGCGGACGGGGGAACGCTGGATCGCACCCCTCGAAGTCGTCGAGGCGTGGCTCGCCGGGAGGCGGGCGTCCCTCGAGGTCGACGCGGGCGAGGTCGAAGCGGCCCAGCCGGCCTGATCTGCGAGCCGCCCTCCGCTTGCAGGGCGGCCATTGACATACCAATGGGCTGGCGTCATACTGCGGAGCGTTCGTCATACCGCGGATAGGGAGGACGTCCCCATGCCGGTCGTCGGGGAGCGCTACCAGCTCGTCATCACCAAGGCCGTTCGAGAGGCCCTCGGGGTGCGGCCGGGGGATCGGGCCGTCGAGTCGGTCGAGGACGGCAGGCTCGTCGTCACCTTTCTCCCGGCGCCGCATCGGCGGTCCCTTCGAGGGCGCCTGGCCGGCCCCGGGGGCCCCATCGACTTCGCTCGGCTGCGGGACGAGGGGACCCTCGCCGACGAGCTTGCCGCCGAGCACGGGCCCGACCGCATCGGCCGATCCCCCGAGCCGTGACCCGGCTTTGCCTCGGCTGGCCCTGCCCGGTGGAACCGGTGCCGTCTTCGGCCCGGACGAGATCGCCGTCGTGATCGCCCTCGACACGAGCGCCCTCGTTCGGTACCTGACCGACGACGAGCCTGCCCTCGCCGCGCGGGTAGCGGAGCTCGTCGAAGGGGACGAGGAGGTCAGGATCCCGGCCCTCGTGCTCCTCGAAGCGGTCCACGTCCTTCGGGGGACGCCGTATCGACGCGCCAACCCCGAGCTCGCCGACGCCCTCGTCGATCTCCTCGCCCGCGAGAACGTCCGCCTCCTCGGCCTCGACGCCGAGCTCGCCGGAGCGGCGATCCGCCATGTCCGGGACCGGTCCCCTCGACATCTGGCCGACGCCCTCATCGCGGCGAGTGCCGCGGAGGCCGGCGCGCGGCAGCTCGTCACCACCGACCGGCGGTTCGTTCCCGATCTCGTGCCGCTCCTGCAGATCGGCGACGGCTGACGGCCCGGACGGGCCCGGTCGCGCCGCGCCTTCTGTGCGATCCTCGTGGCGTGGAGGCGGTCGTCCTCGTCGCCATCGCCCTCGCCATCGCCCTCGTCGTCGTCGGGCGCCTCGCCCGGGCCCAGGGCCGGGAGCTCGCCCGGCTGCGCCGACTCCTCGACCTCGGCCCCGCCGACGACCTCGGCCAGCGCCTCCGCGACCTCCTCGAGGCCGCGGAAGCCGGCCGAATCGAGCGAGTCGCGGCGGACATGGCCGCCCTCGCCGACAGCCTGCCCGTCGGTGTCATCCGCCTCGACGAGGCCCGACGGGTCGTCTTCGCCAACCGGCCCGCCCACGAGATCCTCGGCCTTCCAGCCGGACGGCTCGTCGGGCGGACGGCCATGGAGGCCTTCGTTGAGCCACGGATCGAGGACGTCCTCGCTGGCCGGACGTCGGGGCCCCTCGAGCTGACCATCCGCGACGGCGAGCCCCGGACCGTCCTCCTCACCGCCCGGCCCTCGACGGTGCGGGGCTTCTGGCTCGTCCTCGAGGACGTGACCCGCCTCCGACGCCTCGAGCAGATCCGGCGCGAGTTCCTCGACAACCTCTCCCACGAGCTCCGAACGCCGTTGACGACGATCGGGCTCCTGGCCGAGACCGCGGTTCGGGAGATCGAGGCGACGGCCGCGGCGGGCGGGCCGACGGGTGGCCGGCTCCGGGAGCGGATCGCCAAGATCGAGGAGGAGACGGGCCACCTGAACCAGATGGTCGCCGAGATGCTCGACCTCGCCCGGATCGAGTCCGGCGGCGCCGTCGTCCGGACCGCCCGGGTCGACCTGGCCCGGGTCGCCGCCGATTCCGTCGAGCGGCTCCGCCCCTTCGCCGAGCGGAGCGGCGTCCGCCTCTCGGTGGCCGCGGCGGCGGATCTGCCGCCGGTCCTCGGCGACGCCGAGCGGCTCGGCCAGGTCCTCGTCAACCTCCTCCACAACGCCGTCAAGTTCAGCCCAGATGGCGGCCCCGTCGAGGTCCGCCTCGACCCGATCCCCGATGGAGTTCGGATCGCTGTCCGGGACGAGGGGATCGGCATCCCCCGCGAGGCCCAGAGCCGGATCTTCGAGCGCTTCTACAAGGTCGACCGAGCGCGGGGCCGAGTGCGGGGCGGCGGGACGGGCCTCGGGCTCGCCATCGCCCGCCACATCGTCGAGGCCCACGGTGGTCGGATCTGGGTCGAGTCGGAGGAGGGGAGGGGATCGACGTTCTTCGTGATCCTGCCGGCTGGGGCGCCTGCGCCCGAGCCGTCGGTGGGCGAAACGCCGTCGCCGGGCGAGTCGTCGGCTTCGCCGTCCTGATTCCGGGTCTCCTCTTCCGCCGAGCCGATCTCCGGTCAGCACCCCGCGACCCCGCCGAGTCCCTGCTCGTCACCCACCCCGCGACCCCGCCGAGTCCCCGCTCGTCACCCACCCCGCGACCCCGCCGAGCCAATCCTTCATCGAGAGTCTTGTCCGGCGCCCTCGTTCGGGCCAAGTGGCCCTGCTCCCGCCGACAGGCTCCCGATAGGCTCGATGAGGAAAAGACCGGGTGGCCACCACCCGGCGCGATCGAGCTTCGGCAAGGTGCGA
>JBHORA010000034.1:0-12038 GCA_042408535.1 Chloroflexota bacterium
AGATGGAGCCCGTCATCGAGCTCGTCCGCGGCTACATCGAGACCGACTACGACTATCCGAAGACCGTCGGCGCCCTCGCCGCCGACATCGAGGCCGCCTCGAAAGAGATCCTCGAGGGCCTGGAAGGCGAGGCGCTCGAGGAGATGCGGGCGGCGAACGAGATCAACCTCCGGATGGCGCCGCTCACCCCCGACCACCACTTCTACATCGACCAGGGGGCGAACGCCCACGTCCGGCTCGTCCTCATCGCCATCGGCAAGAAGCTCGTCGAGCAGGGCCATCTCGACGACCCGAATGACGTCGTCTTCTTCCGCTACAACGAGCTCCGCGTCTTCATGGCCGACCCGAGCGCCATGGACGGCCGGGCGATCGTCGCCCAGCGGAAGGCGGAGCGCGAGAAGGCGTACTCGTACCGACCGCGTGACTGGATCGGCACGGCGACGAAGAGCCAGCTCGCCTTCCCGTACCTCAACCTCTGGGGCTTCCCGGACAAGTTCTACCGGAAGCAGGCGGCCGTCGCCGGCCAGATCACCGGCATCGGCGCCTCGCCGGGGGTCGTCGAAGGTGTCGCCCGGGTCGTCCTCAAGGAGGAGCAGTTCGACGAGGTCCGGGCCGGCGACATCCTCGTCTGCCAGATGACGAACCCGGCCTGGGTCGTCCTCTTCACGAAGATCGTCGGCCTCGTCACCGACGCCGGCGGCACCGTCTCGCATCCGGCGGTCCTGTCCCGCGAGTTCGGCATCCCGGCCGTCGTCGGAACGACCGTCGCGACCTCGCAGATCAAGAGCGGCGATCGAGTCCGGATCGACGGCACGAAGGGCGTCGTCGAGATCCTCGCCCCCGCCGCGCCGCTCGGCGGCGTCGGCTTCAAGGACTGAGGCCGTGACGCCTCCGGCCCGACCGCCGACGACCTGACCCACGACCGGGTCGGCGGTCCAGCGGACCGGCCTCCCTCGCTGCGCCCGCCACCGCCGACCCGGGACCGAACCCGCCGGAGCCCGGACTCCGGGCCCGCCGGGGCGACCACGAACGACGACCGCCAACGACGAAGCACGAGCACGAAAGGACCGCATGAGCGAGTTGCGACTGTCCGAGGAGATGTCGGCCGGCCCGGCGCGACTCCGGGTCGACGTTTACGGCGGTGAGCCGAGAGCGCACGTCCTCGACGACCTGAACTTTCTCAACTACCGCCTGGCCGACGTCCGCATCTCACCCGAGGTGACCGTCCCCGAGCCCGACATCGTCTGGTATCAGGACGGGCCGAAGGACGTCCTCTACGACGGGCGCCGCTTCGTCTTCAGCGGTCCCTGGCCGGCCGGGCCGATCCAGAAGGTCATCGTGACGATGCTCGCCCTCCGGATGGAAGAGGTGGGCTACCATCCCTTCCACGCCTCCGCCGTCCGCTACCGGGGCAAGACGATCATGTTCCTCGGCGGCGAGTCGAACCACGGCAAGTCGATGGGCCAGATCGAGGCCTGCCGCCGCGGCGGGCTCCTCGTCTCGACCGAGACGACGGTCACCGACGAGGACGGGATCGTCCGGATGGGCTCGAAGTCGGTCTTCATCAAGAAGCGGACGGAGGGGACGGAACGGGCCGACAAGGCGGCCCCCGAGCGGGGCGTCGAGAAGTTCTTCGGGGCGATGCCGACCTGGGAGGAGTACACCGAGCCGGCTCCCGTCGACGTCGTCGTCGTGCCCTCCATCGACGGCAACTTCGACCCGAGCCTGGCCGAGATGATTCCCTTCGAACGGCAGTTCCAGACCTTCCACTCCCTCCAGAACTACTTCCTCCTGAACGAGCTCCTGGCGCCCGGCTTCCCGATGCCGATCGTCGACACCGTCGACCGACGGCGTCGGCGGGCCGCCTTCATCGAGCGATTCACCGACCGGCCCTACTACTTCGTCCGGGCAGCGACCCCCCAGGTCCTCATGGACGAGGTGGATCGGGTCGTCTGATCGCCGTCGTCGGATCGAGGAGGCGGCGCGCATGCAGCCCTTCCGGTACGAGCGCCCCAGCAGCCTCGAGGGGGCCGTTCGGCTCCTCGCCGAGTACGGCCCGGGGGCCCGGGTCCTGGCCGGCGGCACGGACCTCATCATCCGGCTCCGGGACGGCACGCTCCGCCCCGACCTCGTCGTCGACATCAAGCGGATCCCCGAGCTCGCTCCTCGAATCGCCGAACGAGACGGCCGGCTCTCCATCTCGGCCGGGACGACGATGACCGACCTCGTCGCCGACGCGCGGATCCAGCGCCACTTCCGGGCCCTCGCCGACGCGGCGGCCGTCGTCGGCTCGGTCCAGATCCGGAACCGGGCGACCCTCGTCGGGAACGTCTGCAACGCTTCGCCGGCCGCCGACACGGCCCCGGCCTTGCTCGTCTACGGGGCCGAGCTCATCGCCGTCGGTCCCGAGGGCGAGCGGCGGATCCCGATCGACGAGTTCTTCGTCCGCTCGGGGGTCACGACGCTCCGGCCCGGGGAGATCGTGATCGCCGTCGAACTCCCGCTCCCGACGGCGCCCGCTGGCTCGGTCCATGTCCGGCGCACCCGGCGTCGCGGTCACGACCTCGCCTCGGTCACCCTCGCCTGCCTCGTCACCTCGAACGGCCAGCTCCGGCTCGCCTACGGGAGCGTCGGTCCGCGTCCGTATCTCGTCGCCGATGAGAGCGGTGCCCTCCTCGATCCGGCCGCCTCGGAGGCGGCGACGAACGCCGCCCTGGACCGCCTCTTCGCTGCCGCCAGCCCCTCGCCGCGTTCGATGCGGGCGAGCCCCGAGTACCGGCTGGCGATGCTCCGCGTCCTCGCCCGGCGGGCCCTCCAGACGGCCGCCGAGCGCCTCGCCCAGGAGGGATCGTCATGACCGCCCCGAGCGCCCCAGCCTCCGAACGCCTGACCATCGAGCTGACCGTGAACGGCCGCCGCCGGACGGCGACCGTCGCCCCCTGGCACACCCTCCTCGAGGTCCTCCGTGACGAGCTCCGGCTCACCGGGACGAAGGAGTGCTGCCTCGTCGGCGAGTGCGGCGCTTGCACCGTCCGCCTCAACGGGCGGATCGTCGACTCCTGCCTCGTCCTCGCCATCGAAGCCGACGGCGGCGAGGTGACGACGGTGGAGGGTCTCGCTCCGGTCGGAGCCCTGAGTCCCCTCCAGCGGAACTTCCTCCGCTACGGCGCCGTCCAGTGTGGCTTCTGCACGCCGGGCCAGCTCATGGCCGCCGACGATCTCCTCCGGCGGATCCCCGACCCGACCATCGAGGAGATCGCCGAGGGTCTCGCCGGCAACCTCTGCCGGTGCGGCTGCTACGAACAGATCATCGAGGCCGTCGCCGTGACGGCCGAGGAGGCTCGAGGATGAGTGCCGTCAGCGCCCCGCCGCTCCGCCGGGGCGTCGTCGGGGAGCCGGTCTGGCGGGTCGGCGGTGACGCCCGAGTCACCGGCCGGCAGCAGTACGTCGCCGACATCCACCTCCCGGGCGAGCTTCACGCCAAGCTCGTCTCCCTCCCCGTCGCCCGGGCGAAGATCCTGGCCATCGATCCGAGCGCGGCCCTCGCCGTTCCCGGCGTCCACCTCGTCGTCACCGCCGCCGACCTCCCCCAGCCGGTTCCCCGCTTCGGGCCCCAGTTCGAGGATCGACCGGTCATCGCCGTCGAGGAGACGAAGTACCACGGCGAGCCGGTGGCCGCCGTGGCCGCCGAGACGAAGGAGGCAGCGGAAGCCGCGGCGAAGCTCGTCCGGGTCGAGTACGAGGCGCTGCCGGCTGTCTTCACCGTGGCCGGGGCGTTGGCCCCCGACGCGCCCCTCGTCCGCGACCCGGCGACGAGGCCCGGCGATCCCTTCGCCACCACGAACATCCTCCGCGAGCACCGGGTCGGCTGGGGCGACGTCGAGGCGGCGACGGCGGACCTCGTCGTCGACGAGACGTACCGCTTCCCGATGGTCACCCACTTCGCCATCGAGCCCCACGCCTTCATCGCCGCCCCCGACGGCGACGGGATCGTCGTCTGGAGCTCGATCCAGCACCCCTTCTGGCTCCAGCGCGTCCTCGCCAAGCTGCTCGGGCTGCCGCTCTCCCGGGTCCGCGTCATCGCCCCCGATCCGGGTGGCGGCTTCGGCGGGAAGCAGCACGCCAAGTACGAGCCCCTCGTCGCCTTCATGGCCCGAGCGGTCGAACGGCCGGTCCGCCTCGTCCTCACCCTCGAGGAGACGTTCCAGGCCGTCCGCCGGGCGGCGGCCGAGGTCCGGGTTCGGACCGGTCTCCGCCGAGATGGGACCCTCGTCTTCCAGGACGTCGAGGCGAACTATCTCATCGGCGCCTACGCCGACATCGCCGACCGGGTCGTCGGCAAGGGGAGCTACATCGCCTGCGGTCCGTACCGGCTCCCGAACGCCCGGATCGTCGCTCGGAGCGTCCTCAGTCACACCGTCCCCTCGACCGCCTTCCGGGGCTTCGGCAACCCGCAGGTGAACTGGGCCGTCGAGTCGAACCTCACCGAGGCGGCCGCCCGCCTCGGTCTCGACCCCCTCGAGCTCCGGCTCCGGAACCTGGCCCGGAAGGGCGAGGCCTTCATCCCCTTCGACACCCCGGCCGACGGCGACTGGGAGGCGACGGTCCGCCGGGCGGCGGAGCGGATCGGCTGGGGGACGCCGAAGCCGCCGGGGCACGGGCGGGGCGTCGCTCTCGGGATCAAGTCGGGGCCGACGACTGGCCTCTCGTACGCCACGGTCCGCTTCCTCAGCGACGGCAGCGTCGTCGTCTTCTCGGGAACCTCGGACATGGGCCAGGGTGCCCGGACGGTCTTCGCCCAGATCGCGGCCCACGAGCTCGGCGTCCCGGTCGAATGGGTGACGGTCGTCATGGGTGACACCGCTGTCGTCCCCTACGACCAGCAGACCTCGGCGAGCCGTTCGACCGCCCTCATGGGCAACGCCGTCCTCGGCGCCTGTCGGGACGTCCAGGCCCAGCTCCGGGCCATGGCCGCCCGCCTCTACGGCCTCGACGAGGCCGAGATCAGCGTCTCCGAGGGCGTCGTTCGACTCCCCGACCGAGAACTCACCCCGCTCGAGGTCCTGAAGGCCGGCCTCGGTCGGCTCGGGGGCGAGCTCATCGGGACGGGCGAGGGCCGCAAGCCCGACGAGCCGGGCCACCCCCTCGGTGGGACGGCCTACTTCTACGAGTTCAACTGCACGACCTGCGAGGCGACCGTCGACGAGGAGACGGGCGACGTGACCCTCGTTCGGTACGTCACCGTCTCCGACGTCGGCCGGGCCATCAACCCGCTCCAGGTGACGATGCAGGACGAAGGGGCGGCGATCCAGGGCCTCGGCCATACCCTCATGGAGAAGTACATCTTCGACGAGCGGGGCCGGATCCGAAACCTCGGTGCCATCGACTACCGGATCCCGACGAGCATGGACCTCCCCCTCCGGCTCGAGTCGGACTTCGTCGAGCACGCCGACGGACCCGGTCCCTACGGGGCGAAGGGGATGAGCGAGGGCGCCATCCTCTGCGCCGCTTCGGCCGTGGCCGGGGCCGTCCGGGACGCCTGCGGCGTCGTCATCCGCGATCTGCCGCTCGACCCCGAACGTGTCTGGCGAGCCCTCCACGAGCGACAGCTGGGCGAGCGAACGCCCGACCAGCGAGGTCACTCCTGAGGCCGTGGAGCAGGCCAGCGAGAGAGGACAGCGACGATGACCGCCAACCTCGACATCGGTCCCCTCGGCCGACTGCCGGCCGAGCAGGTCGTCCGAGCCGCCCGGCTCATCCGCGAAGGACGCCTCATCTCCCTCGCTGCTATCCGCTTCCCGGGGATGCCCCTCTTCCCCGGCCATCCGCCGTTCCAGGTCCTCAACTACCGGACGCCGCGAGGGATCCGGGTCAGTGGCGCCAAGCCCTGGGGCCCGGTGAACGACGTCGGCCTCGGCTACATGGCCGAGTACCTCATGGCCACTTCCCATTCGGGAGCCCACATCGACGCCCTCGCCCACATGACCGTCGGCGAGGACATGCACTGGTACGGCGGCGGGCGGCCCGACGAGCACCTGACCGACTTCGGGCCGACCTACCTCGACGCCTCGACGTTGCCGCCGATCTTCACCCGCGGCGTCCTCCTCGATGCGGCCAGCTACCGGGGCGTCGACTGCCTGCCGAAGGGGGCGCCGATCGATGCCGCGGAGCTGGAGGCGATCGCCGCCGCCGAGGGGGTCCGGATCGAACCATGGGACGTCGTCCTCATCCGGACCGGCTACATGAGCCTCTGGCCCGACGCCGAACGGATGGCAGCCCACAAGACGCCCGGCCCGGACGTCAGTGCGGCCCGGTGGCTCCTCGAGCAGGGGGTCGTCGCGACCGGCACCGACACCGAGACCTACGAGGTTCAGCCGGCCCCCGATCCCGGACCGGAGGGCAATCCGCAGCCCGTCCACACCCTCCTCCTCATCGAGAACGGGGTCTATCTCATGGAGAGCCTCGATCTCGAGGAGCTGGCCCGGGCCCGAATCTACGAGTTCTGCTTCGTCGCCCTCCCCCTCAAGATCCGCGGCGCCACCGGCTCGATGATCGATCCGGTGGCCGCCGTCTAGCCCCCGGCCGAGGCCTGCGCGGAGGCCGGGACGAACAGCTCATGCCCGAAGGAGCTCCTCCATGACGACCACGATGCGAGCCCTCGTCGTCCTCGAACCCGGTCGCTTCGAGATCCAGGACGTCCCGATCCCGGAGCCCGGACCGAACGAGGTCCTCGCCCGCGTCCGGGCAGTGTCGATCTGCGGCACCGACGCCCACCTCATCAGGGGCGACTACCCGGGCTTCTGGCCGCCCGCCTTTCCCTTCATCCCCGGCCACGAGTGGGCTGGCGAGATCGTCGCCCTCGGACCGGGCGCCGAGCGGCACGGCTGGCGGATCGGCGATCGGGTCGCCGGGACCTCCCACGACGCCTGCGGGGTCTGCCAGAAGTGCGTGGAGGGGCGCTACAACCTCTGCGAGAACTACGGTCGGCCGGGGCTTCACAAGCAGTACGGCCACAACACCCAGGGCGCCGACGCCGAGTACGTCGTCCAGGGGGTCAAGACGATCTTCCGGCTCCCGGACAGCCTCTCCTTCGACGAGGGGGCGATCGTCGACCCGGCCTCCATCGCCCTCCACGTCGCCAACCGGGGCGCAATCGCTCCTGGCGACACCGTCGCCATCACCGGCGCCGGTCCGATCGGCCTCCTCGCCGGCGACGCCGCCCTCGTCCGGGGTGCCGCCCGGGTCATCGTCGTCGGCCGGGGGCGCCGCCTCCAGAAGGCAGCCGAGATGGGCTTCGAGACCGTCGACTCGACGGCCGGCGATCCCGTGGCCGAGGTGCGAGCCAGGACCGAAGGGCGGGGCGTCGACGTCGTCCTCGAGTGCGCCGGGGTGCCCGAGACGATCGCCTGGGGACTCCGGATGCTCCGGCGCGGCGGGCGCTGCGCCGTCGTCGGGATCCCGACCCGGTCGGTGGAGCTTGCCCTCCAGGGCCTCGTCCTCGACGAGCTCGACCTCGTCGGATCCCGCGCCTCTGCCGGCGAGATGCTCCGGGTCCTGCCCCTCGTCGAGCAGGGCCGAGTCCGGGTCCGGGCGCTCATCACCCACCGTTTCCCGCTCACCGACTACGCCGCTGCCCTGGCCACCTTCAACGACCCCGGGAGCGGTGCCCTCAAGATCGTCGTCCAGCCCTAGCTCGGCCCGTCTCCGAGCGTCCGGGAGGAGACCGAACGCATGCGCTACGTCTACGACTGCGACGAACGCCTCGATCTCGACCTCGAAGGTCGAAAGCGACTCCTCGGCGGCAAGGCAGCGAACCTCTCGATCATGGCCGTCGAGCTCGGCCTTCCGGTGCCGCCGGCCTTCACGATCTCGACCGAAGCCTGCCGCGCCTACCTCGAGCGGGGCTGGCCGGAGGGCCTCGAGGCCGAGATCCGGGAACACATGGCCCGCATGGAGGCTCGGGTCGGGCATCGCTTCGGCGATCCGGCCGATCCGCTCCTCGTCTCCGTTCGCTCCGGGGCACCGGTCTCGATGCCGGGGATGATGGACACGATCCTCAACCTCGGTCTGAACGAGGCGACGATGGAGGGGCTGGCGGCCCGCTCCGGCGACCCTGCGTTCGCGGCGAACTGCCGGGCGCGCTTCGAGGCGATGTACCGCGACATCGTGGGCGTCGACGTCGTCCCCGACGATCCCTGGCTCCAGCTCCGGGGCGCCATCGAGGCCGTCTTCCGCTCCTGGAACAGCGAGCGGGCCCGGGCCTACCGCCGCCGCGAGGGGATCCCCGACGATCTCTGCACGGCAGTCACCGTCCAGGCCATGGTCTTTGGGAACCGGGGGGCGAACTCCGGCACCGGCGTTCTCTTCACCCGCAACCCGGCGACCGGCGAACCCGTCCTCTACGGCGACGTCATGTTCGACGCCCAGGGCGAGGACGTCGTCGCCGGAACCCACCGGACGGAGCCGATCGCCGTCCTCGAGACCCGCCTACCCGAGGTCGCCCGGGAGCTCTCCGAGTACGCCCGACGCCTCGAGCACCACTACCGCGATCTCTGCGACATCGAGTTCACCATCGAGGACGGTCGCCTCTGGCTCCTCCAGTGCCGGGTCGGGAAGCGAAGCCCCCAAGCAGCCCTTCGGATCGCCGTCGACATGGCGACCGATCCCGACTTCCCGCTCACGCGCGAGGAAGCCGTCCGCCGGGTCGCCCACCTCCTCGTCGATCCGCCTCGCCGGACCGTCGAGCGGCGCCACGCCGGGCCGCCCCTCACCCGCGGCCTCGGGGCTTCACCTGGGGTCGCTTCGGGCGCCGTCGCGACGACACCCGAAGCGGCCGTCGCGGCCGCCGAGGCCGGCCGATCGGTCATCCTCGTCCGACCCGAGACGTCGCCCGATGACGTCCACGGGATGGCGCGGGCGGCGGGCATCCTCACCGCCACCGGCGGCCTCGCGAGTCACGCCGCCGTCGTCGCCCGCGGTTGGGGGATCCCCGCCGTCGTCGGCTGTTCGGACCTCGTCGTCGGGGACGGCGTCGTCACCATCGGCGGCCAGACCTTCCGCGAGGGCGACCAGATCACCATCGACGGGACGACCGGCGAGATCTTCGCCGGTGCCGTGGCCGGCGAGAGCGAGATCGTCCCCGAGGCGGTCACCCTCCTGGCCTGGGCCCAGGAGCTCGGGGTCGACCTCGCGGCCGCCGCCGCTGCAGCACCGGCATCGGGTGCCCCGCTGCCGTCGAACGGGGCTGACGCGGGGGCGGCGACCCTGACCGCCACGACCGCCGTCGAGGTCGTCCCCCCTCCGGGCCCCGAGGGGAGCGCGGGCCCGGGGCGGGACGACGTCCTCCGAGCCCTCCTCATCAAGGGCTTCGCCACCCCGGAGGGCCTCGCCGAGGCCTTCTCGGTGCCCCGGGAGACGGTGGCCTCCCTCCTCGACCGGCTCGTCGCCGACGGGCTCGTTGCCCTCGCCGCGGGGTCCTTCCGCCTGACCGGCGACGGCAGGAGTGTCGCCGTCGAGGGGATCGCCGCCGAGCGAGCGCGCCTCGGGCCAGAGGCCGCCGCAGCCGCCATCGAGGCCTTCGCCGCCCTCGACCGGCGGATGAAGGAGACCGTCACCGCTTGGCAGATGCGGGAGGTCGACGGGCAGCAGGTCCTGAACGACCACAGCGACGCCGACTACGACGCCGCCGTTCTCGCCCGCCTCGCCGACCTCCACCGCGACGCCGTCGCCTGGCTCGGCCCCCTGGCCGAGGCCGTTCCGTCGCTCCGGGGTTACGTCTCGCGCCTCGAGCGAGCGAACGAGGCCATCGAGGCCGGCGACCACCGCTACGTCGCCTCGCCCCGGGTGGACAGCTACCACAGCGTCTGGTTCGAGCTCCACGAGCACCTCATCCTCCTCGCCGGTCGGAGCCGCGCCGAGGAGGTCGCCGCCGGTCGGGCGTAGGGAGGAGGACGTCGAGATGCCCCTGAACGGTCGCCGCATCGTCGTCACCGGCGCCTCGAGCGGCCTCGGCGCCCACACCGTCCGCCTCCTCGTCGAGCGCGGCGCCCACGTCCTCGCCGCTGCCCGTCGTGAGGAACGTCTCGGCCGCCTCCTCGCCGATCTCGCCGGCGGACCCGGTCGGCTCGTCACCTGCCGGGCCGACGTGACGGTCGAGGCCGACGTCCAGGCCATGATCGCCACCGCCGTCGAGACCTTCGGAGGGATCGACGTTCTCGTCAACAACGCCGGGAGCGAGACCCAGGGTCCGATCGACGTCCTCTCCGACGACGCCTTCGAGGCGATGTTCCGGGCCAACGTCCAGAGCATTGTCCGCTGCGTCCGGGCCGCCCTCCCGGCCCTCCGGGCGAGTCGGGGGATGGTCATCAACCTCGGCTCGACGGTCGTCTCGCGGCCGCCCCGGGGCCGCTTCGGCTACGTGGCGACGAAGGGGGCGGTCGAGGCGATGAGCCGGGCCCTCGCCGTCGACCTGGGCCGCGACGGGATCCGGGTCAACGTCATCCGGCCCGGCATCATCCCCTCCGAGCTCCGGGGCAGGACGGAGGACGAGGAGCGGGCGCTCTTCGAGGCGGGGGCTGTCTTCGCCCGCCAGGCGCTCTCCGTCGTCGGCCATGGACGCGATGTCGCCGAGGCGATCGCCTGGCTCGCCGGCGACGGCGGTCGCTTCGTCACCGGTGCCGTCATCGACATCGACGCGGGCTAC
Organism: Chloroflexota bacterium; assembly: GCA_042408535.1. Lineage (GTDB taxonomy): Bacteria > Chloroflexota > Limnocylindria > Limnocylindrales > CSP1-4 > BPIH01. Next base: position 10,703 of record JBHORA010000034.1, read on the forward strand.
ACCCTCGGCGTCGTCGACTCGACGGGCTGAGGCAGCCCGCCGCCCCGACGGGTAGCGGGCCCCGGACGAGCCTCCCTGGCGCCCACGCGTCGCTCGCGGCAGCGCCCCGGGTCCGCACTTCAGGCCGCCGCTTCGGCCGTACCCCCTCGGTCCTCCTCGACAGCGGCGACGAGGTGGCCCGGCTCGACTTCGACGAGGGACGGTTCGTCCCCGGCGCCCGCCGCACCTCTCCGCGGGGAGCGGAGGTCGTCCGGGGAGAACGAACGCGAACCGCCCGCCCAGCGCCCCGCCAGCTCCGCCTCGACCTCGGTCCAGCTCCGGTGGAGGTGTGGAACCGCGAGGAGGAGCCGCTGCGTGTAGGGATGCCGGGGGTTGGCGAAGACGAGCTCGGTCCGGCCCATCTCGACGATTCGGCCTCGCTGGAGGATGAGGGTCCGATCGCTGATGTAGTGGCCGAGGGCGAGATCGTGGGTGATGAAGAGGACCCCGAGCCCGCGAGCGCGGAGCTCCCCCAGGAGGTTGAGGACGTCGATCCGGGTACAGGCGTCGAGCATGCTGATGACCTCGTCGGCGACGAGGTATTCCGACTCGAGGACGAGAGCCCGAGCCAGGAGAAGACGCTGGAGCTGGCCGCCGCTCAGCTGGTGGGGGTATTTCCGAAGGACCTGACCGGCATCGAGACCGACCGCCCGGAGGGCCGCCGCCACGCGGCCCTCCCACTCCACGGTGGGTGTGCCGGCGAAGAAGGCCGAGCGGACGAGGTCGAAGACGTGGTCGACCTTGAAGATCGGGGTGTAGGAGCTGAAGGGATCCTGGAAGACCCCCTGGACCCGTCGGTAGTAGGCCTTCGACTCGCTGCCCCGAAGCGGAGCCACATCCGAACCGTCGAGGAGGATCCGTCCTCGCGTCGGGCGGCTCAGCCGGAGAAGGAGACGACCGATCGTCGACTTCCCGCTTCCACTCTCCCCGATGAGGGCGACAATCTCGCTCCGGCTGAGGCTGAAGCTGACATCTCGAACGGCGACGATGGCGCCGCTGCCGAAGGTACCGACGCGGTAGACCTTCGAGACCCGGTCGAGCTCGAGCATCGCCGTCACCCTGCCTTCCAACAGGCGACCCAATGCCCGGCTTCGCGCTCGACGAACGGCGGCTCCTCGGAGCATTCCGGGCCGGCGAGGGGACAGCGGTCGCGAAACCGGCAACCTGTCGGCGGGTCGATGAGTGGCGGTGGCCCACCCGGGATGCCCGTAAGACGGCGCTCGACGTACCGAACCCCGACCTCAGGGAGGGATTGGAGGAGGAGCCGGGTGTACGGGTGTCGGGGCGCCTCGACGAG
>JBHORA010000035.1:0-1197 GCA_042408535.1 Chloroflexota bacterium
CTCGGCCGTCGGGTTCGCCACGTAGACCACGGTTCGCCGGGAATCCTTCGTGTCGCGGTGAACCGCGACGTCGAGGCGCGGGTCATTTCGGCGGAAGCGGACGAGGTCGGCACCGCCCGCTAGCGCCTCGATGGCGGCCCCAACGTCGGTCGGGTGGTCGAGGCGGGCGATCGCCCCCTCGCCGAGCCGGTACGCCTCGCCGATCCTCCGGTCACCGACGACGAGGGCCGCCCGCTCGGCTCCGGCCAGGGCCGTGGCGAGCGTCGCGTCGGGCGCCATGTCGAGGCCGAGGCTCGGGATCTTCGGCCCGAGCACGACAGTCCCGCCGGCCGTGGCGTAGGCGACCAGCGCCCGGGCGACCCGGGCGTCCAGGTAGTCGTACGTGCCGAGGACGAGGACTCGGAACCGCTCCCAGCGGTCGGGTCGGAGGGCGGTGTCGGAGAGGAGGAAGGCAAAGCCGCTGTCGCTCAGGGCGCGATAGGCGCCGTTGAACCAATCGGCCTTGGCGAGCTGAATCGGCTGCTCGAAGCCGAGCGTCTCTTCGGCCACGGTCATGAAGGTCGGGTACTCGGAGAAGCCGCTCGGCGTCTCCAAGAAGTCGCCCGGGAAGGAGACGAGGACGCTCGCCGCCTCAAGGCGGTCGTAATCGCGATTGGCCAGGAGGAGGACGTCGGCCGCCCGCCGGAGGTCGACGAAACGGTGCTCCACGGCCATCTCGTTCGCCCGCCGGAACTTGGCGTAGTGGGCCGGTCGGATCCCGCCGTCCCGGCGGACCGGCGAGTCGAGCCCGCGATCGCGCTCGACGATCATGTAGCGGCTGAAGCCCTTGATCCCGTGCATGAGCCCGGCCTTCGTCACAAACTCCTCGTCACGGAGGTCGCCGGGGCGAAGGTACCAGGGCCAGACGCCGGAGATGAACTCGGGCACGTACGGGAAGCGGCTCGTCCCGACAACGTACGAAACGATGGTCTTGACGTGCTCGTAGAGCTCCTTCCGGGAGTAGATGTCGAAGCCGACGTAGTCGAGCCTTTCCTCGAGGCCCGGCAGGTCGAAGGGCGTCGTGAAGCCGCTCACCGCGCCGCCGGGTCCGAGGGGGTGCGGGTAGTTGTGGAAGAGGGCGATCTGGTCGAGGCCGCGCTCGCGGATCATGCCTGCGAGGCGGGCCATGGCGTCGACGAGGTAGCGCTCGCGGTAGGC
>JBHORA010000037.1:0-27881 GCA_042408535.1 Chloroflexota bacterium
TGACGAACTCGGCCGGGCCAAGGCCCTCGTCGAGAGCGAGGAGCTGGGTGCCCTCTCGCGGGTCGAGGAGCGGGCGGACCGCCTCTCGATGTACGCCTGCCTCCTCGACGATCCCGATCTCGTCAACCGGATGCTCGACCGGTATCTGTCGGTGACGGCCGAGGACGTCCGATCGGTCTGCGCCGCTGTCCTCCGGCCCGAGAACCGGGTCGTCCTGACCTACGTCCCGGCTGCCGCTCCGGCGGACGCTGCCGTCCTCCCGACGGACGAGGTCGCCGGCGAGGTGGCGGCGTGACCGAGCACGTCGTTGCCACCCGCCCGACCCCAGGACGACCACGGCCCTACCACTTCCCGTCGATCGACCGGACCCGGCTCCGCAACGGGCTGACCGTGGTCGCCATCCACGTCCCGGGTCGGCCCCTCGTCGCCGCCGATCTCGTCATCCGGGCTGGCGTCGCCGAGGAGCGACCGGAGACGGCGGGGGCCTTCGCCCTCGCTGCCCGCGCCCTGACCGAGGGGACCGAGCGCCACGACGCGGTCGCTCTCGCCGAGGCCGCCGAGCGACTCGGGGCGAGCCTCGCCACCGAAGCTGGCTGGGACGCCCTCTCGGCCGGGGTCGACGTCCCGGCTCCGCGGCTGTCGGCGGCTCTCGAGCTCCTGGCCGAGGTCGTCCGCGAGCCGACCTTCCCCGAGGCCGAGGTGGAGCGCCTCCGGGACGAGCGCCTGAACGACCTTCTCCTGGCCCGAGCCGATCCGCGGCGTCGAGCCGATGACGCCTTCGCGGCGACGATCTACGCCCCCGACAGCCCCTACCACCGGCCCGCCGGCGGCGACCGCCCGACCGTCGAGCGGCTCGAGCGATCGGCCGTTCGGTCGGCCTTCCGGCGTTCCCTCGATCCCGCCCGAATGGCCCTCGTCGTCGCCGGCGATCTCGCCGGTCTCGACGTCGTCGGTCTCGCCGACCGCCTCTTCGGCGACTGGGAGGGAGCGCCCGAGGAGGTCGCGCCGCCGGCTCCAATCGTCGTCCGATCGGCCATCCTCGGCCGCCGGATTCGTGTCATCGACCGTCCTGGCTCGGTCCAGACCGAGATCCGGGTCGGCCACCCCGGCATCGCTCGGTCGGCCCCCGACTACCACGCCGTCAGCCTTCTGGCGATGATCCTCGGCGGCCTCTTCAACTCCCGGCTGAACATGAAGCTCCGGGAGGAGAAGGGCTACACCTACGGTGCCTACGCCGGCTTCGACGCCCGACGCGGGCCAGGCCCCTTCGTCGCCCGGGCGGCGGTGGCGACGCCGGTCACGGTGGCGGCCGTCCTCGACATCCTGGCCGAGCTCGAGCGGATCCGGAGGGGACCGATCCGGGCCGAGGAGCTGGCCGCCGCCCGCGACTACCTCGTTGGCGTCTTCCCGCTCCACTTCGAGACCCCGGGGCCGATCGCCGCTGCCGTCGCCGGGCTCCATGTCCACGAGCTGCCCGACGAAGAGCTGACGGCCTACCGGGAGAAGCTCGAGGCGGTCGAGCTGACCGAGGTCGAGCGGGCGGCGCGAGAACACATCGATCTCGATCGCCTTGCCGTCGTCCTCGTCGGTGACGCCAGCGCCTTCCTGGCCGAGCTCGAGGCGGCTGGCCTCGGCCCGGTCGAGGTCGAGCGCGAGCCCGCCCCGGCTGCCGCCGTCGGGATCGCGGAAGCGGAGGCCGAGCCGGGTCCCGTCGGTACCGAGGGCGAGGGAGCGGTTTCCGCTGATCCAGAGGCAGCGAGCGAAGCTGTGGCGAGCGAAGCGGTCGGCGGACAACGCTCGCCGTCCGACCGGGAGCCCGGCAGCGACGGTGACGATGACGTCCGGCGAAGGCGCACCGGAGGCTGACCCGACTCCTCGAACGGCAGCGAGCGCCCGACCGGGCGAGCGGGCTCCTCGGCTCGGCCCGGAGGCGACCGAAGAGCGCGCCGCCACCCCAGGGGCGCTGCCGGTCCGGGGGAGCCCCACGATCGCGAGCGCCCTACCGGCCCTCGCCTCTCCGCTCTACCGGCGCTTCTTCCTCGGAGCCTTCGTCGGCAATCTCGGCCTCTGGATGCAGGCGACGGCCCAGGGATGGCTCGTCCTCCAGCTGACGAACTCGCCGGCCCTCCTCGGTCTCGTCGGGGCGGCGGCCTCGGCCCCGACCCTCTTTGTGACCCTCGTCGCCGGCGTCCTTGCCGACCGCGTCGACCGGCCGCGGCTCGTCATCGCCTGCCAGCTCGTCGCTGCGGGAACGGCGGCCGTCCTCGCCGCCCTGGTGACGAGTGGGGCGGTCGCCTTCTGGCATGTCTTCTTCCTCGCCACCCTCGCCGGTGCTGCCCAGGCCTTCGCGACCCCAGCCCTCCAGGCGATCGTGCCCTCCCTCGTCGGGCGAGAGGCGATCGGGAACGCCGTCGCCCTCAATTCGGCCCAGTTCAACCTCTCCCGGGTGCTCGGACCCACCCTCGCCGGTGCCCTCATCGCCGGCGGCGGGTTGCCCCTTGCCTTCTGGGCGAACGCCGTCGCCCTCGTCGGCGTCGCCGTCGCCGTTTGGAGCGTCGGACGGCTCAGCCCGGCGCCGATCATCCGAGCCGAGTCGAGCCTCTGGCGAAACCTCGTCGACGGTCTCCGGTACGTCGGCGAGCACCGGCTCGTGGCGGTCGTCCTCGGTCTGGCCGTCGTGCCCTCCCTCCTCGTCCTGAACTACCTCGTCCTCTTGCCCCTCTACGCTCGCGACATCCTCGCCATCGGCGCCGGCGGGCTGGGGCTCTTGACCGCTGCCGTCGGGCTCGGGGCTCTCGGGGGCGCTTTCGGGGTGGCCCTCCTTCGTCCCGGCGGCGGCGACGGTCGGCTCATGCTCGTCGCCCTCGCCGTCGGCTCCCTCGGGGTCATCGGCTTCGGGACGAGCACCGATCTCGTCCTCTCCCTCGCTGCCCTCGTCGTCGTCGGCGGCGCCCTGACGGTCTACTACTCGACGGCGAACACCCTCATCCAGCTCCTCGCGCCTGCCCGACTCCGGGGCCGGATCCTCTCCCTCTGGACCCTGGCGGCTCTCGGCGCCGTCCCGATCGGCAACCTCGCCGCGGGGGCTGTGGCCGACCGGTTCGGTGGCCCTCTCGCCCTCGGCGGGGGTGGGCTCCTGAGCGCCCTCGCCGTGGTCGCCGTGGGCGTCGCTGTCCCCGAGCTTCGCTCCCTGGGGCCGGGGACCGTGGGGCATGGACCTGGGAGCTCGGCGGGCCAGGTCTAACGGCGCGCTGCCGGGCTTCGACCGGCGTCGTCCGATTCCCGATCGCGGCCTGGACCGGGCCGCTCGTGGCGAGGCCGACGGCCCTGAAACCTTTTTCGCCAGTGGAGCCTCGGACAGGGTGAAACCGGACACCGACTCCGATCCAGACAAGGGAGCTAGAGCATGACGAACTTCGATCGAACGAGCCGCCTCGTCCGCGGGCTCGGTGTGGCCCTCGTGTCCCTCTTCCTCGTCGTCGGCGGCGTCCTCGGAGCCGACGCGCTCTTCCGGGCGCCCTCGGCCGGAACGGGGCCAGCCGTCGACGCTCAGGCATCGGGAACGGGGACTCCAGAGGCGTCGGCTGAGGGCAGCGGGACCGCGGAGCCCTCCGGGACGCCCGAGGCGACCGGGACGCCCGGGGCGACCGGGACGCCCGAGGCGAGCGAGACCGCTGAGCCCTCCGAGACGCCCGAGCCCTCCGAGACCCCGGAGGCGACTCGGACGCCGCGGCCGGAGGAGACACCCGAAGCCGCCGAGACTCCCGAGCCCTCCGAGACGCCCGAGGTGGACGAAACCGCGGAACCCTCCGAGACCCCGGAGGCCGACGAGACCGCGGAACCGTCCGGGACGCCCGAGACCCACGAAACCCCAGAGCCCTCGGAGACGCCCGAGGCGGGCGACGATGACCACGGCGGCCACGATGGTCACGACGGATCGTCGGCGACGCCGGAACCCACCACCGCCCCGGCCGGCTAGGATTCGACCTGGCGTCCCGATGGCGACCACCCGGGTCGTCTCGACCCGGGTCCCGCCCGAACGACGGGGTGACGACGATCCTCGAGCCAGCTCGGCACAGCGGCGATCCGGTCGGCGAGGAGCCGGCCGGGTCGCTCCGCTCGGACGCTTCAGCCGATGAGGCGCTCGTCGTCGCCCGGGTCCTGGCCGGGGAACGGGAAGCGTTCCGGATCCTCGTCGAGCGCGAGCACCGCGCCGTGGTGCGGACCTGCTATCGGATCCTCGGCAACCTCCACGACGCCGAGGACGCTGCCCAGGAGACCTTCGTGAACGCGTATCGCGCCCTCCCGTCCTGGCGACGCGACGGCCCTTTCGGGGCCTGGCTCGCCCGGATCGCGGTTCGTGTCGCGACCCGCCGGGCCGCGAGACGGGGAAGCGTCGGGTGGCTCGATCCCGCGGCGGCCGAGCCCGATGGCCGCACCACCGGTGCTGCGGCCGATCCGCTTGTTTCGGTCGTTCGCTCGGAGTCCGCGGCACACCTCCGGGCGGCCGTGGCAAGGCTCGAGGAGCCGTACCGCTCCGTCGTGGCCCTCCGGTTCTTCGCCGACCTTCCCTTGGCGGAGATCGCTCGACTCACCGGTCGACCGGTCCCGACGGTGAAAACGCACCTCCGGCGGGGCCTGCTCCGGCTTCGAGACGCCGTCGAGGGGATGCTGTGAACGCCCTGCGCCCCTTCCTCGGCGGCCCCTCGGGCCCTCGCCGGGGCGAAGGCCGACCGCTCGTGCGTCCGCTGCCCATGATGGGCTCGTTCACGAGGAACGAGCGATGATGCCGGGCGAGCCTCCCGCCTCCGATCTCGAGCGCCTCTTCGACGGCGCCGACGTCCCGGAGGCTGAGCATGAGCGCCTCGAACCCCTCGTCCGCGCCTTCGACCGGCTCCGGCGCGACGATCCACCGCCCCGGCCCGATCTCCCAGATCGGATCATGGCGGCCATCCGGGCCGAGCCGGACCCGGCTCCCTTCGTGGCCGCCGTCGCGGCGCTTCGTGAGGGCCACGTCCGGCGAGCCCTGGCGAGCGTCAAACATGCAGCTCGGATCGTCCTCGGCGCCGGCCGACCGTTCGCCGTCCGAGCCCAGGCGGCAGCCCTCCTCATCGCGGCAGCCGTCCTCGCCGGGGCCTTCGGTGGCGGGCTCGCCGTCGGGGCGCCGCGGCTCTTCGGCCTCGAGGCGCCGACCGCCACGCCCTCGCCGACGCCGACCGAGACCGTCGAGCCGAGCCCGTCGCCGAGCCCGTCGCTGTCGACTCCCAGGCCGACGCCGACCGAGACCGTCGAGCCGACGGAGACCCCAGAACCGAGCGCGACGCCGGAAGGGGGAGGCTCCCCGGCGGCGACGGAGACACCGGAGCCGACCCGGACCCCGACGACCCGGACACCCTCCCCGACGAAGACGCCCGAGGCGACGAAGACACCGAACCCGAGCGGGACGCCCGAGCCCTCGGAGACGCCCGAGCCGAGCGAGCACGACTGAGCCGCTCCCGGCCGGAGGCGGTTCGGGGCACGTCCGCTCCGGTCGGACGCCGCACGGCGGGCGATCGGATCCGGCGCGGGCAGGCGTCCGCTGGCGCGAGCGGCCGTCCGCCGTCGCCCGCGCAGTTCGCCGGTCGGACCGGGCTAGCGTCGGTGGAAGGAGAGTCGGTGCGCGGCGAGGTCCCGGCTCGTCGGCCTTCGCAGCGTCGATCGGGCGGCGAGGAGTCCTGCGCCGAGTCCGCCGACGACACCGAGCCAGGTCGGCAGACCGACGACGAACTCGAGGAAGGCACCGAGGTTCCAGCCGGCCAACAGCCAGAGGGCGACGACGAGGATCGTTCGCATGCCCGGATCATCGTCGGCGACGCGACGGCCCGGCCATAGCCCGTTCGGTCGCCCACGAGGCGCGATCGGTCCTGGTCGGTCGGGTGCGAGCGGCTCCTCGGCCGAAGGGCTCCTCGGCCGAAGGGCTCCTCGCCCGAGCGCCTCCTCGCCCGAGCGCCTCCGCGACGAGGGGCGCCGAGCCGACCGACAGGGGCCACTGCCCGATGAGGTCGCCAGATCCCGTGCGCTCCTGCGCCACGCCGGCGTCGGGTGTTCGCACCCGGACGCCGACTTGCTTCCTCCCGGAGGGTGCCGTAGGCTCGCCGGGTGATCGTCGTCGTCGGCCAGCCCTTCGCCCGCCGGAGCCCCATCGGCTGGGTCGCCGACGGTCCCGCCGTCCGGGTGGCGGCGGCCGTGGCCGACGGCGGTGGCCGGGTGGAGGTCCTCGGTCGGATCGGCGAGGACGAGCCCGGCGATGCCCTCGTCCTCGATTGTGCGCGGCGCTCGATCGGGCACGCCGCCGTCATCCGGTCGCCGGGCCGACCGACGCCGCTCCTCGACGGTCCGCCGGGCTCCGGCGAACCGCTCGGTCTCGACGCCGGCGACGTCGAGCTCGGCCTCCGCTACTTTGTCGATCTGTCGGTCGTCGTCGTCGTCGATCCGATCCCGCCCTCGGCCCTCGAGATGGCGGCTCGGATCGTGGCCGCCCAGGAAGCGAGCCTCGTCGTCGTCGCGGGGCGCGGGGCGGCGGTACCGGCAGCGGTGACCGAGATCGTGCCGGGCGTCGTCGTCCTCGAAGCGCCCGGACGGGAGGGTCGGCCGGCCTTCGATCGGCTCGTCGGGGAGCTCGCCGTTCGACTTGGGGCCGGAAGAGCACCCGACGAGGCTTTTCGGGAGGCGCTCGCGGTGAGCGGCTGGGAGCCCGCCGGTCGTGCCTTGGGTGCAGTGTGGGGAGAGGGGATGGTCGGGGCGGGGGGATCGAGCCGGGCGAAGCCGCCGGAATGAGGCGACGGGACCAGCGTCGCGATCGGCCCGGCCGGGCGCATGGACGCCATCGCGGACTGACCCTCCACCCTATGATTCCCCGAGCCCGCGCCGGCCGCGGGCTGGTCCCTGTCGGGCCGGGTCCCCATTGGGAGGAGCGAGTGCGGCTGTCATGACCGAGCGGGCCCTGATCATCGGCGGGCGAGCGGTGCCGGTCGTCCTGCCGAGCCTGGGCGACCCACGACTCCACGTCGCGGCGGTCATCATCACCGTCCACGTCCTCGGGCAGGTAGGACTCCACTTCCAGGTCAGCGTGCCGCAAATCCTGGCCGCGATCCTGACCTGTGCCGTCATCGAGGTGGCGATTACCTTTGCCCGATCCCGGGCCCTCGTCTGGCCGGCGAGCGCGATGCTCACCGGGAGCGGGGTCGCCCTCATCCTCCGACTCGTCGGAACGCCATCGGGCGACCCCTGGTCGACCTTCGGCTGGCCGGTCTTCGCGTCCATCGCCGGCCTCTCACTCCTCACGAAGTACGTCATCCGCTATCGCGGCGTCCACCTCTTCAATCCCTCGAACGTTGGGCTCGTCGTCGCCTTCCTCGTCCTCGGCAGCTCGACGATCGAGCCGCTCGACTTCTGGTGGGCGCCCCTGAACGGCTGGACATTCGCCGCCTACGCGGTCATCCTCGGCGGCGGCCTCCTCATCACCCGGCGCCTCCGACTCCTCGAGCTGGCAGCGAGCTTCTGGCTCGCGTTCGCCGGCGGGCTTGCGATCCTGGCCGTCTCGGGTCACTGCATGACGGCCCGCTGGGCCTTTGCCCCGGTCTGCGGCGTCGACTTCTGGCGGGTTCTGGTGACCTCGCCCGAGGTCCTCATCTTCCTCTTCTTCATGATCACCGATCCCCGAACCGTCCCTTCGGGCCGGGTGGCAAGGATCGTCTTCGGCTTCCTCGTGGCCGTGGCGAGCACCCTCCTTGTCGCCCCCCAGACGAACGAGTTCGGGGCAAAGGTCGGGCTCCTCGGTGGCCTCGTCCTCGTCTGCGCGGTCCGGCCGCTCCTCGAACGGGTTCTCCCGGCCCGCGGGGCGGCCGACGATGCCCTCGGCCCCCTTGCCGCGCGCCTCTTCGGGTCTGGTGGTCGCCTTCGTCGTGCCCTCGCTGCCCTCGGCGGGGTCGCCGCCCTCTTCGTTCTCGGCGCGGCAGTCGTGGCGGCCGGGACGCCCGCCCGGGGTCTCGTCCTCCCAGACGTCCGCGAGGTCCTCGGCGGCCTGCCCCGAACGGTCGATCCCGGGACCCTGCCGCCGGTCACGATCCGCGAAGAGGTCGCCGATTGGGATCACGAGCTCGCGGGCCCCGAGATGGCGATGGTCCTGCGGACCCTGGCCGAGAACCTCGACCTCGAGGCGCAGGCCCTCCTCCGGCGCGATCCGACGATTCTCTCCGCCGTCGACCACGGCGATCGCCTGGCCGAGATGGAGGCGCGCCTCCGCGAGGCGGCTGCGAGCGGTCGGACGACGATCGAGCGCTACCGCTTCGATTCGATCGAGGCCTCGCTCCTCGTCCCCTTCGGCGTCCAAACCGGGCTCAGTCTCGGACTGACGGGGCGTGGCACGCTGACGATCGAGACGTACGATCGGGCGGGCACGCTCCTCGATCGCCGGACGGAGCCCTTCCACCTCACCTTCGCCCTCCGGCGGGCGACCGGTGACCGCTGGCTCCTCGTCGGCGTCATGCCCGCCGAAGGCCCCTGATCCAAGGAGGAGACGATGGATCGAACCGCAGCGCGCTTGGCTCGGGCCCAGGAGGCACCGATCGTCGGCGGCCTCCCCGAGCTACCCGGGATTCGGGCCGCCATGGCCCTGACGCCGGGCCTCGGTGCCCACCTCCGCGGCCTCGCCGACGAGCTCCTCGTCCACGAGTACCCAGGCGCAACGCTCACGAGGGCGGAACGGGAGATGCTGGCGACCGCTGTCTCGGCCGAGAACGGCTGCTTTTTCTGCATGGACTCGCACGCCGCCCACGCCATCGCCATCCTCGAGCGGATCGGGATGGACGAGCTCGTGCCGACCGTCGAGGCGCTCACGGCTGGCTCCTTCGACCGGTTGAGCGAGAAGATGCGCCAGCTCGCCCGGATCGCCTGCACGGTGGCGGGCGATGCCCGGCGCCTGTCCGCCGCCGACGTCGAGGCGGCCAGGGCGGCGGGGGCGACCGACGGCGACGTCCAGCTCGCCGTCCTCATCGCGGCCGCCTTTGCCATGTACAACCGCATCGTCGACGGCTTCCGGGCCCGGACCCCGGCCGACACGAGCGTCTATCGGGCCAGGGCGGTCGAGATCGCGGAGCGGGGCTACGCGGCCCCGCCGGCGCCGCCAGGCCTCTGAGGTCGTCGAGCCCTCACCCTCCTCGGCCGAGCGGCAGGGCTGGGTGCGAGGAGGCGCCTCCTGGCCCGTCCGGTCGGCGATTGGCGAGGGCCGTCGCGAGGGCGGCTCGGAGCTGCTCGGGGTGAACGGCTTGGAAAGGAAGGCGGCACCCGCGGTCGTGCCGTCGAGACCGGCCTCGGCGACGCGGTCGCCCGTCTCCGACGGAGGCGGCGTGGCGGCCATCGGGGGAAGGATAGTAGAGTTTCGACGATGCAGGCCAACGCCCCCGTTCTCCTGCCCGATCCGGGCGCCATCGGTGACGCCTCCCGCCGTTCGCCCTCGGGAGCCGGCTCGTCATGCTGACCGGCGAGCCGATCGCCGACGGGCCTCTCTCCCTCGACGCCGCCCGGACCCTCCTCGACCGGGCGGGAGAGCTCCTGGAGAGCGGGGAGTTCGAAGCGGCCGCCCTCGTCTACCGCCGCCTCGTCGGCCACGCCGATGTGACCGTCACCGCGGCTGCCCTCCTCGGACTCGGTGAGGCCCTCTACCGCCTCGACGACGAGGAGGGAGCGGTCGCCGTTTGGCAAGACGTCCTCCGGCTCCCCGAAACCCCGACGACGTACCACGCCTGGCGCCGGATCGCCGCGGCCCGGGTCCGAGCTGGCGACCTTCGCGGCGCCCTCGATGCGTACCGGGAGGCCGAGCGGCGGGCACCGGCGGCCGATCGAGCCGAGATCGCCTCTCGACTCGGCTGGCTGACGAAGGAGATCGGCGATACCCGGGCGAGCCGGCGCTACTTCGCCCGGGCCCGAGGTGAGGCCCTCGTCCCGGCGACCCTCCTCGTCGTCGCCGTCAGCGTTGTCGTCACGGTGACGGCCTGGGCCTCCCTCGGGACGCGGGTCGATCTCTACCCCCTCCTCGAGCTCGACAAACGGGCCGTTGTCCAGGGCGAATGGTGGCGCCTCTGGACGGTCGTTCTCGTCCACGGGTTGCCGCCCTTCGGCTACCTCCACCTCGCCTTCAACATGTACGCCCTCTACCTTGCCGGATCCCTCGTCGAGCAGCTCTACGGGAGTCGCCTCTTCGTCCTCCTCTTCCTGCTCGGGGCCGCCTCGGGGTCGGTGGCGAGCGTCCTCTTCGGCGGCGACCGACCGTCGGTCGGGGCCTCGGGTGCCGTCTTCGCCCTCTTCGGTGTCCTCCTCGCCGTGTCGCGGATCCACCATCCCCTCGTCGACCGACGGGCGAGGGCCCTCCTCGCCCAGTTGGGCCCGATCGTTGCCTTCAACCTCGTCTTCGGTTTTCTGAACGCCGGTGCCATCGACAACGCGGCCCACGTCGGCGGCCTCGTCGGTGGCCTCTGGCTCGGCTCCGTCCTCGTTCCGGGTCGCGTCCCGACCCTCCGGACCGCTTGGCAGCGGCCGTCGGGCGCCGACCGAGGATACGGCCCCGAGACGATCCTCCGCTGGCTCGGCGTCATCGCCTTCGTCGGGCTCCTCGTCGCCGGGCTCCTCCTCGCGCGCGAGACGCGGCTCGGGTGAGGGCGGATCGGGGGCGTGTTCGCGACCCTCGCCGGCGGCCTGCCGGTCCCCCCGACGGCACCGACGGGTTCGGGCAAAGGCGCCGACGGCGTCCGGCGGGCCGTCGCCGACCAGCTCGCCCTCGGGCTCGAGCCCGTCTCGGACGGCCTCCTCGACTGGGACCACGGCTCCCTCATCGGCACGGCCGTCGCCCTCGGCGGACGGCTAACGGCGACGGGGCCCAGATCTCGCCGCGTGGGCGCCGGGGCGGTTCAGTTCGAAAAGCCGCCAAGCCATCCGCGGTCGCGCTTCGTCGAGCGCTGGCGGGCGACGGCCGCCCTCGCCGCCCCAGCTGCGGCGAAGGTCGTCGTCGGCGGCCCGTACAGCGTCGCCGCCCTCGCCGCCGGCGATCCGAGGGAACGTGCCCGCCTCACCCACGAGCTCGCCGAGCTCCTGAACGCCGAGCTCCTCGACCTCGAGGCCGCTGGCTGCCCCTTCGTCCAGATCGATGAGCCGGCCGCTGCCGCCATCGGAGCGCAGTCGACCGAGCGGCAGCTCTTCGTCGAAGCCGAGGCGCGGCTCCTCGCCGGGCTGTCCCGGCTCCACCCGTCGCTCGCCGTCCTCGGTGGGAGCGCCAACGAGACCGGGCCGGTGACGATCTTCGAGCCGCCCTACCGGAGCTACCTCTTCGATCTCGTCGCAGGTCCCGACAACTGGTACCTCGTCGCAGCGGCCCCCGGCGACCGGGGAATCATCTGCGGCGTCGTTCCCGGCACCCGGTCCCTCGGCCCGATCGGCGTCGAGGTCCTCGTCTTCGCAGCCCAGTACGCGGCCTCGACGAACGGCCGGGGTCGGGAACGGGTTGGGCTGGCGAGCGCCGGAAGCTTCTCCGGCCTCCCGTACGCTGAGGCCCTGGCCAGGATGCGGCTCCTCGCGGCAGGCGTTCGGGCCGTTGACGCCATCGCCGCCGGCGACAGCGAGGCGGCCCGGCGCTGGCTCGACCGCCGGAGCTGGGACATGCGGGCCGGCGGTCGGCCGCGACGCGTCGTCGCGAGCCGTCGAGGCCGGCCGTCGCTGCCCGATGCCGATCGGTCGTGACGACCACCGAGACCGCCGAGCGAGGGACGAACGTCCGGGCGGAAGGGCCGTGGGCGATCGCCTTCGCCGCCTTCTACCGCGTCATCCGTCTCCTCGATAGGCCGATCCGGGCCTGGTGGCGCCGCTTCGGCCTGGCCGATACCGTCGAGCTCGTCGTCGTCGGCCGACGGTCGGGGCGGCCGCGGTCGGTCCTCGTCGGACTCCTCGTCGTCGGCGGTCGCTCCTACGTTGGCCACCCGAGCGGCGACGCGGGCTGGACCCGGAATCTCCGGGCTGCCGGGCGGGCCGTCGTCGTCGACCGGTTCGGGCGGGCGACGCCCGTTCGGGCAACGCCGTTGGCGCCGGGGCCCGAGCGCTCGGCGGCGATCGCGGCGACCTGGCGACAGCATCCCCTCCCGGCTCGTCTCGTCTATCGGGCCGCCCGCCGGCATATCCTTCGCTGGGGCGTCATCGTTCGCCTCGACGTCCGCCCCGATCCGGCCGCCGAGGCCGGCCGGAGCGAGCGTCCACCGTCCGACGTGACCCTCGCCGAGCGAGGATGAGGGGGCCGGTCGTGCCCGTCCGCATCCTCGCCTCTGCACCGTTGCCGCTGAACCGCCGACGCGCAAGGGAGTCGCCATGGAGCGCAGTCCGAAGCTCGCCGAGTTGCTGTCCTTCGATGCCGGGGAAGCCCTCGTCCTCAGCGTCTATTTGAACCTGAGCCCCGACCGCCAGGTCGGGCGGACGTACACCCTCGTCTTCGACGACCTCGTCCGGAACCTCGCCGGTGGACTCGATCCGGGAGCGCGGTCGGCCCTCGAGACCGAGGCGGCGCGGGTTCGTGAGCTCCTCGACGAGGGCCCGCACGGACGCGGCCTCGCCGTCTTCGCCTCGACGCCCCGCGGCCTGTGGCAGGTCTGGGAGCTCCCGGTCGTCGTCGCCGAGGGGGCCTACCTCGGGCGGCGGCCGTACCTGCGGCCCCTCCTCGACGTCCTCGACGAGCACGAGCCCTCGGCCGTCGCCCTCGTCGACAAGGAGAAGGCCCGCCTCTTCGTCGTCGAGCTCGGGGAGATCGAGGAGCAAGAGCAGGTCTACGACGTCGTGCCGGGCAAGCACGACCAGGGCGGCTGGTCGCAGGCGAACTACCAGCGCCACCACGAGGCGCACGTCTACTGGCACCTCAAACGCGTCGCCGACGAGCTCGTCCTCCTCGCCCGGCGACGACCCTTCGAGCGGCTCGTCCTCGCCGGTCCCGAGGAGGCGACCGCCGAGCTCGAACGGATTCTGCCCCGTCACCTGCGGGCCAAGCTCGTTCGGCGGATCCCGGCTGAGCTGTTCGCCACCGAAGAGGAGATCCTGGCCCGGACCCTGGAGATCGAGCGTGAGGTCGAGCGGGCGGCCGAGGTCCATCTCGTCGAGGAGGTCGTCGAGACGGCAGCCGCCGGCGGGCTGGCGACGCACGGCCTCGCGGCGACCCTCGAAGCGGTCTGGCTCGGCCGAGTCCACGTCCTCGTCGTCGCCGATGGGCTCCGGGCCACTGGGAGCGAGTGCCCCGGGTGCGGTCGGCTCGGCCCGGACGCACCGGCGAGCTGCCCGGTCTCCGGCGATCCGGTCACCCCGCTCGAGGACGTCGTCGAGCGAGCGATGGAACGAAGCCTCGAAGACGGCGGCCGGGTCGAGGTCGTCCACGACGAGGCGGCCCGACGTCTCCGCGAGGTTGGCGAGGGGCTTGGGGCCGTCCTCCGCTTCTGAGGAGCGGAGGACCGAATGATGGAGCGCCGAACGGTCCGCCAGCCGACGACGCGGCGGCGGATGTTGGCCGACGAAGGGAGCGACCGGTGAGCACACGGTTCTGGCACGGCTTCGCGGACATGCACGTCGTCCGCGATGGAGAACTCATCCTTCGAGCAGGAAACGGCGTCTGGGTCGAGGACGTCGAGGGTCGTCGCTATCTCGACGCGACCGCCGCCCTTTGGTACTGCAACGTCGGCTTTGGGCGGGCAGCGATCGCCGAGGCGGTCCGGGAGCAGCTCCTCCGGCTGGCGGCCTACTCCTGCTTCGGCCCCTATGCGACCGAGCCGACAATCCGCCTCGCCGAGCGGCTCGCCGACCTCGCCCCGATCCCCGACCCGGTCGTCTTCTTCGCCTCCGGCGGGTCCGACGCCGTCGACTCGGCGGCCAAGCTCGTCCGCCGCTACTGGGACGTCGTCGGTCGTCCGGAGAAGCGGATCATCGTCTCTCGCGAGCATGGCTACCACGGGATGCACGCCTGGGGGACCTCCCTCGCCGGGATCCCGGCCAACAAGGCGGGCTACGGCGGGGAGATCATCGAGGAGGTTGTCCACGTCGGGGCCGCCGATACGGAAACCCTCGGCGCCCTCTTTCGGGAACGCGGCGGCGAGATCGCTGCCTTCATCGGCGAGCCGGTCATCGGGGCCGGGGGTGTCATCCCGCCGGAGCCCGGCTACTGGCCGGAGGTCGCTCGCCTCTGCCGCGAGCACGACATCCTCCTCGTCGCCGACGAGGTCATCACCGGCTTCGGCCGCCTCGGCCGCACCTGGGGGAGCGAGCGGTACGGGATCGAACCGGACATCGTCACCTTCGCCAAGGGCGTTACGTCGGGCTACCTCCCCCTCGGCGGTCTCCTCGTCGGTCGGCGGGTCGCGGCGCCCTTCTGGACCGAGCCCGTGCCCGGGGCCGTCTGGCGCCACGGCTACACGTACAGTGGCCACGCCACCGCCTGCGCAGCGGCCCTGGCGAACCTCGACCTCCTCAGCGCCGAGGGCCTCGTCGATCGAGTCCGGGAGCTCGAGCCGCGTTTGGCGGCTGCCGTCGGCAGCCTCGCCTCGGCGCCCCTCGTCGGGGAGGTCCGCTCGGTCGGGCTCATGGCTGCCGTCGAGCTCGAGCGCTCGGTCCTCGCCGCCGACCCCGGTGCCATCGAGCGGGTCGTCGTCGCGATGCGGAAGCGGGGTGTCCTCAGTCGCTCGCTCGGCGGGCGGGCGGTCCAGATCTCGCCGGCCTTCGTCATCGAGCTGGCCGAGATCGAGCGAATCGTCGAGGTCCTTGGCGAGGCCCTGAGCGAGGTGGCGGCGACCGTCTGACCGGGGGCCCGGGCCGGGCTGGCCCTCGGCGAGGCTGCGGGCTGTCCCTCGGCGAGGCCGGCCCGGGGGCGAGGAGCGCCGACACCGCGACCCCGCCGTTCCGCCGCGCGGGCGTTGCCGACGTTCGCCGCCCGTGCGCTTCGGTGCCGTTCCCCCGCCCGGGTGACCCGCGGAGGCGCCGTTCCGACGGGCGCTACGCCGACCTTGCATCTCGTCTTCGGCCGTGCCACTATGAGGGCTCTTCCGCCGACGACGAGGAGCGTCGGCGACTTGCGCGATCCCGCTGGATGGCGGGATCCACGGACTGCCCGAGGGTGCCGAGGAAGGAGGTCCCGCCCGTGGTCGAGCGCATCTCTCTCACCGTCAACGGCGTTACCCACGAGGTCGACGTCGAGCCGAGACGTCTCTTGGTCCAGGTCCTCCGCGAGGATCTGGGCCTCACCGGGACCCACATCGGCTGCGACACGAGCCAGTGCGGGGCGTGTACCGTCCTCGTCGATGGCGCCGCCATCAAGTCGTGCACGATGCTCGCCGTGTCGGCCGACGGAGCCTCGATCACGACCATCGAGGGCCTCGCGTCGAACGGCGAGCTCCACCCGCTCCAGGCCGCCTTCCGGGACAACCACGGCCTCCAGTGCGGCTTCTGCACGCCCGGCATGATCATGACCGCCGTCGACTTCTTGAGCCGCAACCCCGAGCCCTCGGAGGGCGAGATCCGACGGGCCATCGAAGGCAACTACTGCCGCTGCACCGGGTATCAGAACATCGTCGCCGCCATCGCCGACGCCGCGGCGCGGATGCGCTCGGCCGGCGGGACGGCGTAGGAACGGCGTAGGAGGGGAGCGATGGCTACGACCTTCGTCGGCACCCGGGTCACCCGGCGTGAAGACGCTCGCTTCGTCACCGGCAAGGGCCGCTACCTCGACGACATCAGCCTACCGGGAATGGCCTTTATGGCCATCCTCCGGAGCCCCTATGCCCACGCCAACATCCGCTCCATCGACGTCTCCCGGGCGAAGACGATGCCGGGCGTCCTCGACGTCATCACCGGGGCCGACATCCCCTACAACCCGCTCCCGATGGCCTGGCCGGCCGGCGGCGCCTCGGGGCTCCAGAACAACGTCAACACGCCCCGGATCCTCGCCACCGACAGCGTGAAGTGGACCGGGGAAGGGGTGGCGGCCGTCGTCGCCGAGACGGCGGCCCAGGCCTACGACGCCCTCGAGGCGATCGTCGTCGACTGGGAGCCGCTGCCGGCCGTCGTCGACGCCGAGCAGGCGACCCAGCCGGGCGCCCCGCAGCTCCACGAGAACGCCCCGAACAACATCGTCTTCGACTGGACCGTCGGCGACAAGGCCGGCACGGACAAGGCCTTCGCCGAGGCCGAGGTCGTCGTCCGCCAGCGCCTCGTCAACCAGCGCCTCATCCCGAACCCGATGGAGCCGCGGGGCGACATCGGCTGGTACAACCCGGGGACCGACGAGTACACGATCTGGTTCACGAGCCAGACGCCGCACATCCAGCGCCTCCTCCTGGCCGCCTTCGTCATGGGTATCCCGGAGCACAAGATCCGCTGCATCAGCCCGGACATCGGCGGTGCCTTCGGGAGCAAGATCTTCCTCTACGCCGACTACCCGCTTGTCCTCTTCGCCAGCAAGCGGCTCGGCGGGCGGCCGGTGAAGTGGGTCGAGACCCGACGAGAGAACTACCAGGCCACGATCCACGGCCGCGACCACATCACCTACCTCGAGGTGGCCGCCAAGCGGACCGGCGAGGTGACCGGGCTCCGGGTGAAGACGTACGCCAACCTCGGCGGTCGCCTCTCGACCATCGGCCCCGGGATTCCGACGACCCTCTATGGCCGGGTCCTCGCCGGTCAGTACAAGATCCCGAACGTCTTCTGCGAGGTCATCGGCGTCTACACGAACACCGTCTTCGTCGATGCCTATCGCGGCGCCGGGCGACCCGAGGCGACGTACGTCATCGAGCGGGCCATGGACCTCCTCGCCGACGAGCTCGGCATGGACCCGGCCGAGGTCCGGCGGCGGAACTTCCTCCCGCCCGACGCCTTCCCGTACGACAACCCGAGCGGCCTCACGACGGCCGTGAACGGCGAGAAGATCTACATCGACTCGGGCAACTACGAGCCGGCCCTCGACAAGGCCCTCGCCCTCGCCGGCTACGCCGAGATCGGCAAGGCGAAGGAGGAGGCCCGCCGGCGCGGCAAGTTCCTCGGGGTCGGGCTCTCCTCGTACATCGAGGTCTGCGGCGTCGCTCCCTCGAAGTGGATCGGTGCCGTCGGCGAGGGCTGGGGGGCGGCGATGTGGGAGTCGGCGAACATCCGGGTCCATTTGACCGGCAAGGTCGTCGTTACCATGGGGACCCAGCCCCAGGGCCAGGGCCACGAGACGACCTTCGCCCAGATCGTCGCCGACGAACTCGGGGTGCCGATCGAGGACGTCGTCGTCCAGCACTCCGACACCCTCGGGACGCCCTTCGGCTACGGGTCCTACGGCAGCCGGACGGCCTCGGTCGGTGGCGGGGCGGCCATCGCCGCCGCCCGGAAGATCAAGGAGAAGGCCCGCCGCTACGCCGCCCATCTCCTGGAGGCCGCCGTCGACGACATCGAGGTCGTCGGCAACGAGTACCGGGTCAAGGGCTCGCCGGACAAGAAGAAGACCCTCCAGGAGATCGCCTTCGCCCTCGACCTCGGCTTCGACCGGCCGCCCGACATGGAGCCGTACCTCGACGAGACGGCCTACTACGACACCCCGAACTGCACCTGGCCCTTCGGAACCCACGTCGCCATCGTCGAGGTCGACGAGGAGACCGGCCAGGTCGACCTCGTCCGCTACGTCGCCGTCGACGACGTCGGTAACAAGATCAACCCGATGATCGTCGAGGGCCAGCTCCACGGCGGGATCGCCCAGGGGGTCGGCCAGGCCCTCTGGGAGGGTGCGGTCTACGGCGAGGACGGCCAGCTCCTTACCGGCTCGATGCTCGACTACGCCCTGCCGCGGGCCTCGCGGCTGCCGCGCTTCGAGCTCGACGAGACCGTCACTCCATCGCCGGTGAACCCGCTCGGGGTGAAGGGGGTCGGCGAGGGCGGCACCATCGCCAGCACGGCGGCCGTCGCCAACGCCGTCGTCGACGCCCTGAGCCCGCTCGGCATCCGCCATCTCGACATGCCCTTCACCCCGGCCCGCGTCTGGCGGGCGATCCAGGAGGCCAAGGCCGCGAAGGGAGGTCAGGCATGATCCCGGCTGCATTCGCCTACGAGCGCCCGACGAGCCTCGGCGAGGCCCTCGAGCTCCTCGACCGCTACGGGGGCTCGGCGAAGGTCCTCGCCGGGGGCCAGAGCCTCCTGCCCCTCCTCAAGCTCCGCCTCGCCCGGGTCGAGCGCCTCGTCGACATTCGCCGCCTCGGCGAGCTCAAAGGGATCCGCGAGCACGACGGCGGCCTCGCCCTCGGGGCGCTGACGACATACCGGGAGCTCCTCGAGTCCGACGCCGTTCGGTCCCGCTACCCGCTCGTCACCGAGGCGACCGAGGACATCGCCGATCTCCAGGTCCGGAACGTCGGAACCGTCGGCGGGGCCGTCGCCCACTGCGATCCGGCCTCGGACCTGCCGGCGGTCCTCCTCGCCCTCGAGGCGAGCGTCGTCCTCCGCTCCCGGGCCGGGGAGCGGGTCCTCGCCCTCGACGCCTTCCTCCAGGGTCCCTTCACGACTGCCTGCGGCCCGAACGAGATCCTGACTGAGATCCGCCTGCCGGCGCCGCCGGCCGGGGCCGGGATGGCGTACCGGCACCTCGAGCAGCCGGCCTCCGGCTACTCGATCGTCGGGGTGGCGGCCGTCGTGGCCCGGACCGGAGGATCTGGACTGGACCACGTCCGGGTCGCCCTGACCGGTCTCTCCGACCGGCCGTTCCGGGCTCGGGTCGTGGAGGCCGCGCTGGCCGGGACGGATGGCTCGGACGAGCAGATCGCGGCTGCTGCCGCGCGGTCCGCCGAAGGTGTCAGCGTCAACTCGGACATCCACGCCGATGCCGCCTACCGGACGCATCTGGCCGCGGTCCTGACCCGGCGAGCCCTCGAGGCGGCGAAGGCCCGCAGCGCCTGAGATCCGACCCGGGTGAGGACCGCCCGCGTCCTGCCTGGCCGGCCGCTGCCGAGCGGTCTGGTCGGAGCGGTCCTCACCCGCGATCTCGTCGTCGACGGCGAGCGCTGGTCGAAGGGTCGCCGTCTCGGCCGAGACGACCTCGATCGGCTCGCCCGTGCCCGGTCCGTCGCGTCCCCCGGCCTCGCCCGCCGGGAGGGTCCGATCACCCTCCTCGTCCCCGAGCCGGGCGACATCCACGAGGACGAGGCCGCCCGCCGCCTCGCCGCCGCCGTGGCCGGACCCGGGCTCTCCCTCGCCGGTCCGGTCGAGAGCCGGGTCGATCTCCGGGCCGCCGAGCCCGGCGTCGTCCGGATCCGCACTGCTGCCCTCGAGCGGCTGAACCGGATCGATCCCCTCGAGGTCTTTACCGTCTTCGACGGCCAGGTCGTCGAGGCGGGCAGTCTCGTCGCCTCGGTGAAGGTCGCCCCCCACCTCGTTCCGGAGCGGGTCGTCGGGGCCGGGATCGCGGTCACCTCCGGTGGCCGACGACCGATCGTCACCCTCCGCCCGTTTCGGCGCCGCCGGGTCGCCGCCCTCGTCAAGGAGTCCATCGAGGGGGCGGCCCGGGACCGCTTCGAGGCCACCGTCCGAGGGAAGATCGAGGGCCTCGGCTCGGAGCTCGTCGGCATCCTCTACGTCGCCGACGAACCCGAGGCGATCCGGGCTGCCCTCGAGCAGCTCGCCGGCCCGAGCCCGGCGGTGAGCCGGGGCGCCCGACGGCGGAGCGGCGGCGTCGACCTCGTCCTCACCGCCGGAGGCGCCTCGACCGATCCCCTCGATCCGCTCGTCCTCGCCCTCGAGGCCGCGGGCGGAAGGGTCGTTCGCCACGGCGTGCCGGCCCACCCGGGCTCGATGCTCTGGCTCGGCCGGCTCGGGAAGACGACCCTCCTCGGCCTCCCGACCTGCGGTGCCTACTCGAAGGCGACGGCCGCCGACCTCCTCCTCGCCTGGCTCCTCGCCGGCGAACCGCCCACGGCCGCGACCGTCGCCCGCCTCGGCCACGGTGGGATCCTGACCCGGGACCAGCGCTTCCGGTTCCCGGCCTACGCCCGGGGCCTCGAGGCGCCCGAGGGCTGACGGCCCGAGCATGTAGACTCCGATCGATGACCGAGCAACGAGCCGCCCGCCACTCGATCGAGGAGCTCGTCGCCGCCTTCCGGCAGCGCGGCTACATCTGCGACCGCTCCCTCGCCACGGCCGTTTTCCTCGCCCTCGAGCTCGAGCGGCCGCTCCTCCTCGAGGGCGAGGCCGGGGTCGGCAAGACCGAGCTGGCGAAGGTCCTCGCCGACGTCCTCGGGGCGCGCCTCATCCGGCTCCAGTGCTACGAGGGTCTCGACGTCAACACCGCCGTCTACGAGTGGAACTACCCGCGCCAGATGCTCGAGATCCGGCTCCTGGAGGCGCGGGGCGAGATCGACCGGGCGAAGGCCCACGACATCTTCGGCCCCGAGTTCCTCATCCGGCGGCCCCTCCTCCAGGCCCTCGAGGCGAGCGCCGACGGCGCACCGCCCGTTCTCCTCATCGACGAGATCGACCGGGCCGACGAAGAGTTCGAGGCCTACCTCCTGGAAATCCTCTCGGACTTCCAGGTCAGCGTGCCCGAGATCGGGACGATCCGGGCCGAGCGGCCGCCCCGGGTCGTCCTCACCTCGAATCGAACCCGGGAGGTCCACGACGCCCTCAAGCGACGCTGCCTCTACCACTGGATCGACTACCCCTCGCCGGAGCGGGAGGTCGAGATCGTCCGGGCTCGCGTCCCGGGTGTCCCGGAGGCCCTCGCCGAGGCCGTCGTCGCCTTCGTCGGCCGGCTCCGGGCGGCCGACCTGACGAAGGTCCCCGGTGTCGCCGAGACGATCGACTGGGCGGCCGCCCTCCTCGCCCTCGGGGCCGCGGAGCTCGACCCGGCGACCGTCGACGAGACCCTCGGCGTCGTCCTCAAGTACGAGGAGGATGTCCGCCAGATCCGGGGCGAGACGGCGCGGCGCTACCTGGCCGAGATCGGCGCCGGCGCCGGCGGTGGGGAAGGGGAGCGGTCACCGTGAGCGCGGACGGACCGATCGGTTCCGCCCTCGGTCAGGGCGTCCCGCCGAGCGGGCTTCGGCCGGCGCTCCGCCGGACCGAGCAGGGCGAGCTCGTCGATGGGGATCGCCTCTTCCTCCATGCCGTCGGCTTCGGGCGGGCCCTCCGAGCCGCGGGGCTCGCCGTCGACCTTGGGGCGGCCATCGATTACGCCCGGGCCTTGACCCTCGTCGACATCGGCGAGCGGGAGCAGGTTCGGGCGGCCGGTGCGGCCGTCTTCGTCCGACGTCGCGATGACCTGCCGACCTACGACCGGGTCTTCGGCCGCTGGTGGCGGGCTGCCCGGCGAAGCCTGGCTTCGGAGGGCCCAACGGCGCTCCGGCGCGACCAGGAGCCGTCGGAGGAAGCGGGGCCCGACGGGGCGCGACCCTCCGGGGCGGTCGCCGACGAGGGGCGGAGCGTGGAGCTCCGCCCAGCGGGTACGCCGAGTTCCACCGACGAGGACGACGGACGGGAGGCGACGGCCGACCGCCTCGTCATCGCCCCCGACGCCTACAGCCGGGGCGAGACGATCCGCCACCGCGAGTTCGACAAGATGACCCCGGCCGAGCTCCGGGAGGCGGAACGGCTCATCGACCTCCTCGCTCCCCGGCTCGAGCTCCGCCGGACCAGGCGCTACGAGCTCCACCGGCACGGGCGGCTCCTCGCCCCGCGGGCGATGTTCCGCCGCAACCTCGGAACCGGCGGCCAGCTCGTCGAGTGGACCTGGCGGCGGCCAGTTCGGCGGCCGCGCTCCCTCGTCGTCCTCTGCGACATCTCGGGCTCCATGGATCGCCACAGCCGGCTCCTCCTCCGCTTCATCCAGGCCCTCTCGGCGACGTCGGCCGTGCGGGCCGAATCGTTCGTCTTCGGGACCCGCCTGACCCGGGTCACCCGGCTCCTCCGGGACCGGGATCGGAACCGGGCCCTCGAGCGGGTCGCCGAGGCGGTCGTCGACTGGGCCGGCGGGACGCGAATCGGCGAGTCGTTCCGGGAATTCAACCTCCGCTGGGCCCGTCGGACCCTCCGGACGAGCGGCGTCGTCATCGTCGTCTCCGACGGCTGGGACCGCGGCGACCCGCGCCTCGTGGCGGCCGAGACGGCCCGCCTCCGCCGGAACTGCCACCGCCTCATCTGGCTCAACCCCCTCGCCGGTGTCCCCGGCTACCAGCCGATCGCCGGGGGGATGGCGGCCGCCTACCCGTACATCGACGACTTCCTGCCGGCGGGAACCGTCGCCTCCCTCGAGCGGCTCGGCGAGCTCCTCGCCGGAGGCCGCGGGCGAGGGGGTGGACGTCGGGTGGGCCCAGCGGGCGAGTCGGGCCGTCACGCCGGCGGCGACCACGCCGCCCTCGCTGCCGCTCGACCGCCGGGCCTCGCCTCGCCCGTCCCGCTCGATGGGGCGACCGATCCGGCGACGCCGCCCGTGGGTGTCGGGTTCCCTCAGACCGGCTCGCACACCCTCGATGGGGCGACCGATCCGGGGACGCCGCGCCCCCTCGACGGCCGTCCCTCGCGAAACGGGGCCGGGCCAGGGAGCCGATCAGGGAGCCGATCGGATGCGTGAGCTCCTCGAGACGATCACCGCCTGGCGTCGGGAGGGGGTCGCCATCGGCCGGGCCGTCGTGGTCCGGACCTTCGGCTCGGCGCCGCGGCCCGAAGGGGCCGTCCTCCTCGCCGCGAGCGACGGTCGGATCGCGGGTTCCGTGAGCGGCGGCTGCGTCGAGGGGGCGGCCGCCGAGCAGATCGAGCTCGCGCGCCGGACCGGCCGAGCGCGGGTTGTCCGCTACGGGATCAGCGACGAGGAGGCGTGGGACGTCGGCCTCGCCTGTGGCGGCACGATCGACGTCTTCGTCGAGCCCGACCTTTCGCCGGTCGTCGTCGAGGCGGCCGAGACGGCGGTCCGTGGGATCGGCGGTCGGGCCGTCGTGACGCCCCTCCCTCCCGACGCGCCTCCGCCTGCCTTCGGTCCCCACGAACCCGGCCCCGGGGCGCCGCCCGAGCTGCCCCTCGTCGTCGACGAGGCGGGCCGCCTGAGCCGGTCGCTCGGCGATCCGACGGTGGAGGCGGCGATCGTGGCGGCGGCCCTCGAAGCCCTCGATCGGGGCCGGTCGACGACCATCGCGGTCGCCGGCCGCCAGTACTTCGTCGAGGCCTTTCCCCTCCGGCCTCGGCTCGTCGTCGTCGGCGCCGTCGAGGTCGGCCGGAGCCTCGTCCGACTTGCCCGGGAGCTCGGCTACGAAACGGTCGTCGTCGACGGTCGCCCGGCCTTCGCCACGCCCGAGCGCTTCCCCGACGTCGATCGCCTCGTCGTCGGCTGGCCCGACGAGGTGGCCGACGAGATTGGCCTCGGGCCGAACGATGCCGTCGCCATCCTGAGCCACGACCCGAAGTTCGACGAGCCGGCCATCGTCGAGGCCCTCCGCCGCGGCTGCCGGTACGTCGGCGCCGTCGGGTCCCGGAAGACGCAGGCCGATCGCCGGGCTCGCCTTCTCGCGGCCGGGGTGTCGGAGGCCGACCTCGCCCGCCTCCGGGGCCCGATCGGCCTCGATCTCGGTGGGCGGGACCCCGCGGAGACGGCCCTCGCCATCCTCGCCGAGATCGTGGCGGCCCGCCGCGGTGGGAGCGGCCGGCCGATGGTCGAGACGACGAGGGCGAAGCCGAATGGGGCGGAGGGGGTGGCGCCCCGGCCGGAGCGACCCCCCGAGGCCGGCTCGGCGACGCCCGCCTGACGACGGCCGCCGGCGCGCCCGTCTCCAGCGACCCGAGGATGACCTCCACCGAAGCCACCGTCGGTCCTGGCTCCGGCTTCGGCCTCGCGTCGCGGACGGTCGGTCTCGTCCTCGCCGCGGGTTCGGGGACCCGCTTCGGGTCGGCGCCCGCCGCCAAGCTCCTCGCCTCCTTCCTCGGCCGGCCCCTCGTCGAGCACGCCGTCGAGGTCGCCGCGGGCGCCGGTCTCGGGGGACTCGTCGTTGTCCTCGGCAGGGGAGCCGCTGACCTGGAGCCGGCCGTCGATTGGCGCGGCGCCCAGCTCGTCCGGAACCCGGACCCCGAGCGCGGGCTGGCGACCTCCCTCCGGATCGGGGCCGAGGCGATCCGGGCCCGCTACCCCGATGCGGAGGCGCTCCTCGTCTTCCTCGGCGACCAACCGACGGTTCGCCCCCAGGTCGTCGCCGCCCTCCTGGCCGAGGCAGCTCGGACGGAGCGCCCGATCCTTGTCCCCCGCTACGCCGCCGGCGGCGGTCCGAACCCGGCCCTCGTCCGGCGTCAGGCCTGGGGCCTCGTCGATGCGGTCGAGGGCGACCGCGGGCTCGGGCCCCTCGTCGCTGCCCGACCCGAGCTCGTCGCCGAGGTGGCCGTCGAGGGCTCGAACCCCGACGTCGACACGCCCCTCGATCTCGTCCTCGTCGAGTGGGCCGAGCGCGTCCGGCGGAACCGGGAGCAGGTCGACCGGTTCCGGGAGGTCCCCGACGGCCCGGACTTCTACGGCCCGGTTAGCAGCATGTTCCGGGCCGATCCCCACCGAACCGACGACCCCGTCCTCGACGCCCTCCTCGCCCTCGCCCGGCGGACGGACCGCTGGCTCGACATCGGCGCCGGTGCCGGGCGCTTCGCCCTCCCTCTCGCCCTCCGCGTCCGCGAGGTCGTTGCCCTCGACCCTTCGGCCGGGATGCTCGCCGCCCTCCGGGAGGAGATGGCCGCCCGCGGGATCGCGAACGTCCGGCCGGTCGAAGCCCGCTGGCCCCTCGACGACCCGGCCGCGGCAGCCGAGCTCCGCGCCGACGTTGCCCTCATCGCCCACCTCGGCTACGACATCGAGACGATCGGGCCCTTCCTGGCGGCGATGGAGGCGGCGGCCGATCGCTTCTGCGTCGCGGTCCTCATGGAGCGCCAGCCGTCGGCCGTTGCCGATGCCTTCTGGCCGCCGATCCACGGCGAGGCGCGGGTCGCCCTGCCGGCCCTCGGCGACTTCCTCCGGCTCCTCGAGGCGATGGGGCGCTCGTTCGAGGTCGAGCGCTTCCCGCGGCCGCCGCGGGGCTTCGACTCCCGCGACCAGCTCCTCGCCTTCCTCCGGCGCCAGCTCTGGGTGGCCGAGGGCAGTGAGAAGGACCGGCGCCTCGTCGCCCTCGTCGGCGAGCGAGCCGTCGAGCGCGACGGGCGCTGGTTCGTCGACGACCGCACCGTCGCCACGGGGGTCGTCCGCTGGCGTCCGCCGAGGGTCCGTTGACCCCGCCTCGGCCGCAGTTGGGGCCGCGGCTCGCCTCGCCCAGGCACTTCCCCGCTGGCCGGTCCGCGGGCCGGTCGGATGGCTGGCCTGCCAACGTCGCTGTTCGGTGCCACGGAACGTTCGTGTGCATGGTCGTTGACCGAGCATCGATCGAGGACTATGCTGCCGCCATCCGGTCCAGTGGCAGCGAGGATCGCAGCGGCGACGACGCCGGTGCCGCCTCGGGTCTCGCCGGACCGGCCGAGCATTCGAGGGGAGCCCGCCATCGGCGGCAAGAGAGCGCCCCGGTTGCCCCGGGGCGGAGGAGGGTCGAGCGAGAGATGATCCCCCCACGGTTCGACTACGTTCGGCCGAGCAGCCTACCGGACGTCTTGCGCATCCTCCGAGAGCGCGAGGGCGAGGCGAAGCTCCTGGCTGGCGGCTACAGCCTTATCCCCGTCCTGAAGCTCCGCCTGGCGGCACCGGGACTCCTCGTCGACCTCCGGGACGTGACCGGCCTCGATGGCATCATCGAGACCGACGACGACCTCCGGATCGGCGCCCGGGCGACCCACCGCCAGATCGTCGAGAACCGGCTCCTCGCCGATCGCTACCCGATCTTCGCCGAGGCCGGCTCGACGATCGGCGACCCCCAGGTCCGGAACTGGGGCACGATCGGCGGCTCCTGTGCCCACGCCGACCCGGCCGCCACCTGGCCGGCGGTCCTCATCGCCACCCGGAGCAGCCTCGTCTGCCGGAGCGAGGCCGGCGAGCGCGTCGTTGCCGCCCGGGAGTTCTTCCTCGACACCTTCACGACCGCCCTCACCCCGACCGAGGTCCTGACCGAGATCCGGGTCCCGCGGCCGGGGCCCCGGAGCGGCGGGGCCTACGAGGCCATCGAGCGCAAGGCCGGCGACTTCCCGACGGCTGGCGCCGCCGTCCAGCTCCGACTCGGCGACGACGGCCGGATCGCCGAGGTCGGCATCGGCCTCACCGCCGTCGCCGAGGCGCCCTTCGCGGCGACCGACGCGGAAGCGGTCCTCGCCGGTCGGACCCCCGACGACGGGCTCTTCCGCGAGGCGGGCCGCGCCGCCGCGGCCCAGAGCCGGCCGACGAGCGACAGCCACGGCCCGGCCGACTACAAGCGGGCCATGGCCGCCGAAATGACCGTCCGGGCCCTCCGCCGCGCCGTGGCTCGGGCCCGCGGCGAGGCCTAGGGCAGGCCGAAGCGAAGCCCAGGAGAGGAGGCGACACGACCGTGACCACCCAGCACGTCCGGCTCACCGTCAACGGCCAGCCGATGGAGGCCGACGTCGAGCCGCGGATGCTCCTCGTCCACCTCATCCGCGACGTCTTCCGGCTGACCGGGACCCACATCGGCTGCGACACGAGCCACTGCGGCGCCTGTACCGTCCTCGTCAACGGTGAGAGCGCCAAGTCGTGCACGATGCTCGCCGTCTCGGCCGACGGGGCCGAGATCACGACCATCGAAGGGCTCGCCCAGGGCGCGAGCCTCCATCCGCTCCAGCAGGCCTTCTGGGACCAGCACGGGCTCCAGTGCGGCTTCTGCACCCCCGGGATGATCATGGAGGCGGCCTGGCTCCTGGCCCGCAACCCCGACCCGACGGAGCAGGAGATCCGCGAGGGGATCAGCGGCAACCTCTGCCGCTGCACCGGCTACGTGAACATCATCAAGGCGATCTAGCAGGCGGCGGCCGAGCTCCGCGCCGCCGCCGAGGCGCCGGCCGGCACCGCCGGCGCGGCCGCGTCCTAGCGGGAGGAGGCCACGATGGCACACGCACAGGCCCCGACGACGCCCCCCGAGGTCGGGGGAATGGGCCACGCCATGAAGCGGAAGGAGGACCCCCGCTTCATCCGTGGCAAGGGCGAATACATCGACGACGTCGTCCTGCCGGGCATGCTCTGGCTCGACATCGTTCGCAGTCCGTACGCCCACGCCAAGATCCTGAGCATCGACACCTCGGAGGCCCTCAAGGTCCCCGGGGTCGTCGCCGTCATCACGGGCAAGGACCTCGAAGCGGCCGGCCTTCACTGGATGCCGACCATCGCCGGCGACACCCAGATGGTCCTCCCGACCGACCGGGTCATGTACCAGGCCCAGGAGGTGGCGGCCGTCATCGCCGAGAGCCGCTATGCGGCGGCCGACGGCGTCGACGCCGTTCGGGTCGAGTACGAGCCGCTCCCCGTCGTCGTCGATCCCTTCAAGGCCCTCGAACCTGGCGCTCCGATCCTCCGACCGGACAAGGGCAAGGACTCGAACCACATCTGGCACTGGGAATCGGGCGACCGGGCCGGGACCGAGGCGGCCATGGCGGCGGCCGACGTCGTCGTCGAGGAGGACATCTACCTGCCCCGGATCCACGTCGCCTCCATCGAGACCTGCGGCTGCGTCGCCGACTGGGATCCGATCCGCGAGAAGCTGACGGTCCACATGACGACCCAGGCCCCGCACGCGATCCGGACCGTCTTCAGCCTCGTCAGCAAGATCCCCGAGCACAAGATCCGGATCAAGACCCACGACATCGGCGGCGGCTTCGGCGGCAAGGTCCCCGTCTACCCGGGCTACGTCCTCGCCGTCGTCGCTTCC
>JBHORA010000012.1:0-3132 GCA_042408535.1 Chloroflexota bacterium
CGGTTCGGATGCGGGGCATCTCGAAGGCGTTCAACGGGGTTCGCGTCCTCGACCGAGTCGACTTCGAGGTGGCCGGCGGCGAGATCCACGCCCTTGTCGGCGGCAACGGCGCCGGCAAGTCGACGCTCATGAAGATCCTCGGAGGCGTTCACGCGCCGGACGAGGGGGCCATCGAGATCGCCGGTCGAGCGGTGACGTTCCACTCGAGCCGCGACGCGCGCGCGGCGGGCGTGGCAATGATCTTCCAGGAGTTGAGCCTCGTCCCGACCCTGAGCGTCGCCCAGAACGTGTTCCTCACCCGGGAGCCGCGGGACGGTGTGGGCTTCATCGACGACCGCGACGCCGAGGCCCGGACTCAGGCCCTCTTCGCCGAGCTCGGGATCGACATCGACCCCCGGGCGACCCTCGGCGACCTGCCCATGGCCCTCCGGCAGTTGACCGAGATCGCGAAGGCCCTTTCCCAGAACGCACGGATTCTCATCATGGACGAGCCGACCTCGTCTCTGGGCCGCTCCGAGACCGAGCAGCTCTTCGGCCTCATGCGTCGCCTGCGGGAACGGGGGATCGCCATCGTCTACATCTCCCACCGGATGGAGGAGATCGTCGAGATCTCTGACCGGATCACCGTCCTTCGGGACGGGGTGCGGGTCCTGACCGTGCCGACGGCGGAGGCGACGATGGAGCAGATCATCAACGCCATCGTCGGCCGGCCGTACGTCGCCGCCACGAATGGCCGAGCGCCGGGTCAGGTCGAGGCAGGGGAGGTCCTCCTTGAGGTTCGGAACCTCGTTCGGGAGCCCCGCCTCCGAGGTGTGTCCTTCGCCCTCCGCCGCGGCGAGATCGTCGGGCTGGCGGGGCTCATGGGGAGCGGCCGAACGGAGCTCGTCCGGGCGATCTTCGGGATCGACCGGCCCGATTCAGGCGAGGTCCTCGTTGGGGGTCGACCGGTCCGGCCAGGCGACCCGCAGGCGGCGATGGCGGCCGGGATCGGGCTCATCCCGGAGGACCGCGCCGGGCAAGGTCTCGTCGTCGACCACTCGATTCGGGAGAACCTGCTGGCGCCCATCCTGTCCCGCCTGACCCGCGGCGGGATCGTTGACGACCGGCGCGGCGACCGGGTCTGCGAGGCCTTCCGAGCGCGGCTCCAGATCAAGGCCCGCTCCCTTGCCCAGCCGGTCCGCAGCCTGTCGGGAGGCAACCAGCAGAAGGTGGTCATCGCCAAGTGGCTGGCGACCGAGCCGCGGATCCTCCTCATGGATGAGCCGACGGCCGGCGTCGACATCGCGACGAAGCAGGAGATCGTCCAGCTCATCCGCAGGCTGGCGAACGAGGGCCGGGCGATCCTGTTCATCTCCTCGGAGCTGCCCGAGCTCCTGGCGGCCGCCGACCGTGTCCTCATCATGCGGCACGGACGGATCGAACAGGAGCTCGCCCGGACGACGATCACGTCCGAGGAGGAGCTCCACCACCGCGTCCAGGGGGTGGCGGCATGACCGACGAGCGCCCGAGGCCGACCCAGGTCCGGCCGTCCGGTGGGCTGCGGCTTCCGGTGGGCTTCGACTGGCGGCAGTACGTCATCTACTTCGGCTTTGTCGTCATCTTCCTCTTCTTCGCCGTTACGCTCGCCGACAAGGGCTTTCTCAGCCCGAACAACCTCCTGAACGTCTTCCGACAGACTGCCTCGATCTCGGTCATGGCCGTCGCCATGACCTTCGTCATCGGGGCAGCCCAGATCGACCTCTCGGTCGGCGCCGTCGCGGGTCTCGCCTCGGTGACGACGGCCATGGGTATCGCTGCCTTCGGCCTCCTCCCGGGGATCGCCATCGGCCTCCTCACCGGCCTCCTCGTCGGCGGCATCAACGGCGCCCTCGTCGCCTACGTCGGCATCCCGTCCTTTCTCGTCACCCTGGGCATGCTCGGCATCGCCCGGGGGACGGCGATGTGGGTGACCGACACGGCGCCACAACCCATCTCGAACGAGACGTATACGTACTTCTTCGGCTCGGGCGACTTCGGTCCCATTCCCTCGCTCGCTGTCTGGACCCTCGTGGCCGTCGGCGTCGGGCACGTCGTCCTCCGCAAGACGCCGTACGGCCGGCGCGTCCTGGCAACGGGCGGAAACGCCGTCGCCGCTCGGTTCAGTGGCATCGACATCCAGCGGATCGTCTTCCTCGTCCTCCTCGTCAATGGAGCCGTGGCGGCCCTCGGCGGGATGCTCTACGCCGGGCGCCTCCACTCGGGCCGCTTCCAGTTCGGGGAGGGCGACGAGCTGTCGGTCATCGCCGCCGTCATCCTCGGCGGCACGAGCCTCTTCGGCGGCCGAGCGACGGTCGTTGGATCGCTCCTCGGCTCGCTCATGATCGGCCTCATCAACAACGGGATCATCCTGATGGGCCTGCAATCGAGCCAACAAATGATCGTCCGCGGCGCCGTCATCGTGCTCGCCGTGGCGCTATCCCGGCGGCGCTGAAGCCCGCCGGCTGCGTTTCTGGAGGACAGACATGGAGAGCCAGGCCAAGCCCACGAGCCGACTTGTCACCGCCGGTGACCACGAGCTCCGGGTCGCCGGCCAGACGACGACCGTCTACGCCGGAGCCGTCCACTACTGGCGGCTCGATCGGGACAAGTGGAGCGACATCCTCGACAAGGTCAGGGGGATGGCCTTCGACACGATCTCGATCTACATCCCCTGGGAAGCGCATGAGCTCGAGCGTGGGCGCTTCGACTTCGGGCAGGTCGACCCGAGGACGGACATCGACGCCTTCCTCACCCTCTGCGAGGAGAAGGGCTTCAACATCGTCGCCCGTCCCGGGCCGCAGATCAACTCCGAGATGACGTGGTTCGGGTACCCGCGGCGGATCCTCGAGGACTCCGAGCTCCACGCCCTGAACGCCCGGGGGACGAAGGCGGTCCTAACGCAGGTCCCGCGGCCGATTCCCGCCCTTGCCTACGCCTCGGACAAGTTCTACGCGGAGACGGCGCTCTGGTACGACGCCATCTGCCCAATCCTGGCCAAGCACGCCGTCCCGAAGGGGCGGCTCGTCGCGGCCCAGGTCGACAATGAGATGGCCTTCTTCTTCCACGTCAACGCCTACGCCGCCGACTACCACCCGACCGCTATTGCCCGCTACC
>JBHORA010000051.1:0-1280 GCA_042408535.1 Chloroflexota bacterium
GAGGAGCGGGCGCTGGTGTCCGTGGTGGCCGAGGTGATCGCCGACCAACTGCCCGAGCTCGACGGGCACGCCATGGCCGTCGTGGAGGAACAGGTTCACGTCCATCCGATCCGGTGGCGACCGGTACTTCGGCGCGCGATCGACCCGGACAACCGCCCAGCCCTCCGCTTGGCAGCTGGCCGCCTCCTCGACCACGTCGGTACGGCAGCGGACGTCCCTCGCCTGCGGTCCCTGTCTCGGGCTCTCAAAGGCGCCCACGCCGATCCGCAGCTCGGTCGCGGACTGGCGAAACGATTGGCGGCGCCGGTCTTCGTCGAGGACCTCGGCAGTGTCGAGATCCGCGTCGGCGGCCGCTCGGTCCGCGGCTCACACGTCCGACGGCGACCGCTTGCCCTCCTCTGCTTCCTCCTATCCCGACCGGACTGGCGAGCGACCCGCGATCAGGTCGTGGAGGCACTTTGGCCCGAGAACGAACCCGACGATGCGGTCAACTCGCTGAATCAGACGCTCTACTTCCTTCGCCGGCTCATCGACCCCGGCTACCAGGAGGACACCTCGCCCGCCTACGTCTGTAACAGCGGCGAGATCGTGTGGCTCGACCGCGATTTGATCGACAGTAGGAGTCGACGCGTACAAGCGCTCATTCAGGAGCTCGCCCGCGATCTCGATCTCGCCCGGGTGGAGGACCTCACGGCGGAGTACCGCGGGCCGTTCGCCCTCGACTTCGCCTACGAAGAGTGGGCGCACGACTACCGAGACTCCCTCCACGCGTCCTTCCTCGACATCGTCGAGCGGGCGATCGACGCTGCGATCCTCAAGCGGGATCATCGCGCCGGGATCAGGATCGCGCGGCGCGTCGTCGAGCTCGACCCGGACGCCGACCAGATCGAACTCGGCCTCGTCCGTCTCTACCGGCTCGCGGGGGCAGCATCGGCCGCCGCCGAACAGTACGCCCATTACGCCGCCACGGTCCGCCGCGAACTCGGCATCGAGCCGCCCCCGCTCGAATCGCTCTGAGCCCCCGGGCGGTCCGACCCAGTTGTTGGGATAGGGAGGGTGCGGTATTGACCGTGCGAGTTAGCGACGCCTATAGTCCCGCATCCCTCTGGTACTCGGGTACTAGGGGTTGCAACGCTCGGAAGCGCAGAAGCCGCACCTGAATTGGGCACTTAGGGTGTGGTCGAGCGAGTAGTGCAACCGACCGGCTCACCGCAGTCAGGTCGGTTTTCGTATGTCTTCGGGCATGCGAAGGCCGCAGGAGGTACGAGCGTGCACGCGGA
>JBHORA010000053.1:0-4909 GCA_042408535.1 Chloroflexota bacterium
GTCAGCAGCCGCCGTCCCGCCGGCTCCGGGACGAGGTCCGGCGCGCCGAGGTCGTCGTGGAGTGAGGCTCGGCCGAGCCGCCCCTGGCTCGACCGCCCGCCTCGTCGATTCGAGGCCGGGCCTCGAGGAGGGTCGCCAGCCGAGCGAGGAGACGGGCAGCGTCGCCCGGCCGAGGCAGGACGAGGTCGGCCGCCGACCGCACCTCGGCCGGCACCTCCCGGCCCCCCTCGACGGCGACGGCGAGGCCATCGGCGAGGCGGCCTGAACGCCGGCCCTCGCGGACGACGGCGAAGGCGAGGGCGTCGCTCCGGTCGTCACCGATGACGAGGACCCCCGCCGGGCCGAGGCGCTCGACGAGGCGGGCCACGGCCTCACCCTTGTCGATCGTCCCCTTGGGCTGGAACTCGACGACGAGCCGCCCGTCGAGACGCCGAAAGCCGTCGGTCAGCCCGACCTCGGCGACCCGGGCGATCGCCGAGTCGAGGGCGGTGAAGGCGGCGGCGTGGTCGGCCGCCGATCGGTAGTGGAAGGCGACGGCCGGCCCCTTGTCCTCGACGTGGAGCCAGGCCGGAGGAGCAGGCGCCCCGCCCGGCACCCGGTCGCCAGCGATCCGTCCGAGCTCGGCAGCGACGGCCTCCCCGAGCCGACGGGCCCGGGGGGCGAAGAGCGCCAGCTCCGGCAGGAGCTCGACTGCGAGCTGCTCAGCTGGCCGACCGCGGGGGAGCCGGCCGCCCTCGTTGCCGTGGTTCCCCAGATAGAGGAGACCGCCGACACGGACCCGGCGGGCGACGTCGGCCGCCGTTCGCCCCGAGAGGATCGCCACGTCCAGCTGGCCCGGAGTGGCGGAGGCGATCCTCGCGAGGCGGCGGAGGGCCCGCTGGGCGAGGGGGAGGATCGTCGCCCCCATCGGGTGCGGGTCGATCTCGGCGATCGTCCCGTCGAAGTCGACGACGACGAGCAGCGGCCCCGACTCCGTCCGCTCGACGAGGCGCGCCAGGGCGGCCTCGAGCGAGGCGCTCGTCCCGGCGTCGCTGCTCGTGCTGGCCGGAGCGGCCACGGCCTCCCTGCTCACGGCTCGACGGTGACGCCGGGAAGGATCGTCC
The DNA here is from genome assembly GCA_042408535.1 of Chloroflexota bacterium. Taxonomy (GTDB): domain Bacteria; phylum Chloroflexota; class Limnocylindria; order Limnocylindrales; family CSP1-4; genus BPIH01. The sequence continues at coordinate 1,104 of JBHORA010000053.1, forward strand.
GGAGCGCCTCGGCAAAGACGTCGGGGCCGACCCCACCGAGGGCTCCGAAACGGATGACACCGTCGTGGTCGATCCAGAAGTGGACAGGCAGGACGAGGACGCGCCAGCGTCGCATCGTCGCTCCGTCGGCGTCGAGGGCCACCGGAAGGTCAAGACCGAGGCTGCTGAGGTAGGCAGCGACCGTCGCCTCGTCCTCGGCCACGTCGATGGCGAAGACGACGAGGCCGTTGTTGGCATAGCGAGCGGCGGCGAGGGCCATCCGCGGCAGCTCCTGCCGGCAGGACGGGCACCAGGTCGCCATGAAGGTCAACCAGACTGGCCGACCGCGGAGCGCCGCGAGATCGACCGTCCCGCCGCCGAGCTGGGGAAGGGTGAGGGCTGGCGCCCTCTCGCCGACCATGAACGTTTCGGCGATGGAGGAGTCCGTGGGCGCCGGCGAGCCGCTCGTGGAGGCCGAGGCGCTCGCGGAGGCCGAGGCGCTCGGGCCCGATGGGGCCGAGCTCGAAGGACCCGACGGGCTCGTGTCCAGTGGCGCGCTCCCGGCCGGGGCTCCAGGCATCGACACCGGTTCCTCGACCGGCAGGAGGGCGACAACGGCCACGAGGAGCGCGGCCCCGGCCAGAACGCCGGCCAGGAGGCCGCCGAGAACGGCGCGACGGGGGGTCATCGGCCGTCAGGGTACCAGGACGAACCGCCCGGGGCCGGGAGGAGCAGGGCCTGCTAGGATCCGCGGGCGCATGAATCGAGACGACGCTCCACCCATCGCCGGCAGCTCCATCCACCCCCGGACCGGGGCCCGGGCGGTTCGAACGACGGCTCGGCGGAGGGTTCGTCCGTGATCCGCCGGACCCTCTCGGCCGCCCTCGCCACGCTGGCGGGCCGCTTCCTGCCAGCCCTCCTTACCGCCCTCGGGGTGACCCTCGTCGGCGCCGGCCTCCTGACCTACCTCACCCCGACCGCCGCCGGCGGCCCCGGGCCGTCGCCGAGCCCCGCCCCGTCCGTCTCGGCCGGGCCGTCCCCCAGCCTCGACGCCTCGGACCCGGGCTCACCGAGCCCATCAGGCTCGCCGTCCGCCTCGCCGTCGGCCTCGCCCGGCGAACGGGTCGCCACCCGGATCGCCATCCCAGCCCTCCGGATCGACCTGCCGATCGTGAAGCCTCCCGGTGGACCGGACGCTTTCCCCCTCTGCAACGTGGCGATGTACATCCAGGAGCTCTCCCAGCCCGGCGAGCCGGGGGCGACGTACATCTACGCCCACGCCCGGGTCGGGATGTTCCTGCCGCTCCTCGACGAGTCGAAGCGGAACAACGGGCAGCGGATGCTCGGCATGCTCGTCCAGGTCTACACGAGCGACGACCAGCTCTTCCTCTACGAGATCACCGAGGTCCGACGCCACCAGACGACCCTTGACGCCGCCTTCGCCGTCCGCGACGAGCAGCTCTGGCTCCAGACCTCGGAGGGGCCGCGGGGGACGAAGGAGAAGCTCCAGGTCGTCGCCCTCCCGATCGGCTCGATGCCTGCCGACCACGACCAGGCGCACCCGAGCCCGAAACCGGTCGTCTGCAGCTGACGCCCTCAGCCTTCGTTCTCGACCGGTCTGGCTCCTCCCGCGTCAGATCCAATCGATCCGTCGGAGGAGGACGGCGGTGACGAGGGCGAGAGCGAGGATTGCCCCGCTCACGAACCAGAAGCCGGCGAGCTCGGACCCGGCGAGGGCCGGTCCGGCCTCGCTCATCCCGAAGATCCCGGCCAGGCCACCGATCCCGGCCAGAACGACGGTCACCCCAGTCAGGCGCTTCATGATCGCCGAGAGCTGGTTGTTCACCGTCGACAGGTAGACCTCGAGGGTCCCGGCCACGAGCTCGCGGTCGTTGTCGAGCTCGTCGGTGACCCGGATGAGGTGGTCGTAGACGTCGCGAAAGTAGAGGACGTGCTCGGGCGCGATCGCCTCGAGCTGGCGGTTCGTCAGCTGGTTCAGCACCTCGCGGGCCGGCAGGATCGCTCGCCGAATCTCGATGAGCTCCCGCTTGATGGCGAAGAGGCGGCCGAGGGTCCAGCTCGTGGGGCGATCGACGACGTCGTCCTGGAGGGCGTCGAGCTCGTCCTCGAGCCGGTCGAGGACGGGGAAGTAGCCGTCGACGATGCCGTCCACGAGGGCCCAGAGGAGGAGATCGAGGCCGCTTGCCAGGAGCCGCTCGGGCCCGCGCCGAAGCCCGACGACCCCCTCCGGTTGCCAGTCGGGGTCGTGGACGCTGAGGAGGAAGCGCGGCCCGAGGACGATGTCGACCTCGCTGAGACGCGTCTCGCCAGCGTAGAGGAGGGCGAAGAGGACGACGTGAACGATCTCGTCGGTCACCTCGAGCTTCGCCCGCTGGTTCCGCTCGACGACGTCCTCGACGACGAGGGGGTGGAGGCCGAGCCCTTCCGCCACCCGACCGACGAGATCGGGCGGCGCCCCGGCGAGGTCGATCCAGGTCCTCCCGTCGGCTGCCCGGAGGAAGTCGTCGAGACGGGCGAGGGCTGCCTCGCCGGTCGTCGCCTCGACGCCCTCGGGCCGCCAGTGGACGACGCTCAGCCGAGCCTCGTCGGCCGACGGCGACGTCGATCCCGCGGTCCAAGGTGCCACCGAGGCAGTCGCTCGGGCAGCATCGGGCGCCCCGTCAGGAGCCGGCCGAGCGTTCACCGGCGAGGTCTCGTTCGACATCGGCATCGTCCTTCCTTCCTGTCGTGGCGTCGGGTCCGGCCCCGGGAGGCGATTCGACCGCTCCGGGCTGCGCCCGGGCCGGAGCCCTCCGGCGGCCGACGTCGAGGGCGGCGGCCGGCAGGACGGCGAGGGCCGTCACCCCGGCCGCGACGACGAAGACGTCCCGCAGGACGCCAGCAGCTTGCCGCGATGCCCAGTCCTCGAGGGCTTCCACGACGAGCCCGTCCCGGAGGGGACGATCGCGGAGCTCGGCTGGAATGTACGCCCGGTACGACTCCGGGGTCGCGTAGACCTCGGCGCTCAGTCGCTCGATCGTCGTCGCCCCGTAGGCCGTCAGGGCGGCCAGACCAACGGCCATGCCGACCATCCGGGCCACGGTGACCGTCCCCGAGGCGAGGCCGAAGCGGGCCGGCCCGGCTGTCTCGACCGCTGCCGTCGAGCGCGGTGTGACGGTGAGGCCGAACCCGAAGCCGAAGAGGGCGAGGAGCGCCGCCACGATCGCCAGGGGTGGTCGACCGCCCTCCAGCCCGCCGTCCCCGAGTCCGAGGACGGCGAAGGCGACGAGCGAGCAGCCGAGGCCAGCGAGGGTGACCGCCCCGAGCGATGCGTGGCGGACGAAGAAGCCGGAGAGGACGGCTCCGATCGCCGTCGCCCCGGCCAGGGCGCCGAGGACGAGTCGCTGACCGTCGGGGCCACCGTACAGGACCCGGTCGACGTAGACGGCACCCCCGATCGTCGCCGTGGCGAGGCCGTAGCCGGTCAGGAGGCTGACGAGGGTCGCCGAGGCGAAGGCTGGCCGCCGGAAGAGGCCCGGGTCGAGGAACGGCTCAGCTCGGCGGCGCGCCATGACGACGAAGCCCCAGCCGACGACGAGGGCGAGTCCGAGGAGCCCGAGCCCGGCCTCGGTCTCCGTCAGTCCGACCCCGGCCGGGACGACGTCATCGAGGACGGGCACCCGGCTGCCAAGCCAGGTCAGGCCGAGGAGGCCCGCGGCGAGGGCGCCGGAGAAGACGGCCGCCCCGACCAGATCGAGCCGGTGCGGCGTCCGAACCGGCTGCCAGCCGCTGCTCGCCGCCCAGCCGAAGAGGAGGGCGACGAGGCC
>JBHORA010000057.1:0-4334 GCA_042408535.1 Chloroflexota bacterium
GGCCTCGACCAGGGGGCACGGGCTGGCGGCCGAGCGCGAAGCGGTTCGCGGCGGGGCGTCGGGCGACGGAAGGACCGGGGCTCGGGCCGCGGTTCTGGCCGCCATCGGGCCGTCGGTCGGGCCGGGCGTCGGGCGACGGAAGGACTGCTGGGCGCTGGTCTCTACAGGGCGTCGAGGACGAGACCGAGGAGCTCCTCGGCTTCGTCCCGCCGGATCCCGGCGACGACCCGGATCCGCCGTGGAAGGGCTTCGTGCTCGGCGAGCTGGAGGACACTCCCCGCGGCACCGTCGACCGGATTCGGCGCAGCGTAGACGAGGGTTTCGACGCGGCTCTCGAGGAGCGCCCCGACGCACATCGCGCATGGCTCGTGGGTGGTGAAGATGGTCGCCCCGTCGAGTCGGCGGGGCCCCAACTTCCGGGCGACCTCCCGCAGGGCGACGATGACGGCGTGGGCCGTCGGATCCCCGGAGCCGACGACGCGGTCGTGGGCTCGGGCCACCATCGCCTCGTCGACGACGGCGACGGCAGCCATCGGCCGCTCACCCCGATCGGCCGCCAATCGCGCTTCGGCGAGGGCCTCGCCCATGTAGAGCTCGTAGTTCACGAACCGATGATACTGGCCACTGCAAGGGCCTCCGGCCCGGCCCTTCGGGCCATTTGCCCGCTCGATCTCCAGCCGCGGCCGGGTACGATGTTCGAGGTCGCGGCCTGGCGCGCCGCGACGATCACCCCCGTCTTCCTGGACCCGGAGACTGACGATGTCGCGAACGAAGCGGATCGGCATCCTGACCGGCGGCGGCGACGTCCCCGGCCTCAATGCCGTCATCAAGAGCGTGGTCTATCGCTCGACCGACCTCGGCTACGAGGTCATCGGCATCCGACGCGGCTGGGAGGGTCTCACCCACATGCGACCCGGCCCGGAGCTCGACGCCGACTATCTCCGCAAGCTCGACCGGATCAACACCCGAACCATCGATCGGACCGGCGGTACCGTCCTCCACACCTCCCGGACGAACCCGAAGCGGATGAAGGCCTCGGCGCTGCCGCCGCATCTACCGCCTGCCAGGCTGGAGGAGCTCGCCGCTGGCGAGGGGGTCTACGATCTCACCCCAGTCGTCCTGGAGAACATCGAGCACCTCGGTCTCGACGTCCTCGTCACCATCGGCGGCGACGACACGCTGAGCTTCTCGCGGGTCCTCGTCGACGCCGGCGTCCCCCTCGTCGCGATCCCGAAGACGATGGACAACGACGTCCAGGGGACCGAGTACTGCATCGGTTTCTCGTCGGCCATCACGAGGGCGAAAGAGCTTATCAACCGGCAACGGACGACCCTCGGCAGCCACGAACGGATCGGCGTCTTCCGAATCTTCGGCCGCGACGCCGGCTTCACGGCCCTCTACACCGCCTACGTGACCTCGGGCCGCTGCGTCATCCCGGAGGCGCCGTACGACCTCGACCGCCTGAGCGAGATCCTCGCCGAGGACCACCGCAACAACCCGAGTCGGTACGCCTTCGTCATCTCCGCCGAAGGCGCCGTCTGGAAGGGGGCCCAAATCCCCGATGTCGGCGAGCCCGATATGTTCGGCCACCGCCACAAGGCGAACATCGGCGAGATCCTCGCCGCCGAGCTGAAGCATCGGACGGGGATCGAGACCGTCGCCTCGGAACTCACCTACGACCTCCGGTCGGGCGAACCCGACTCCCTCGACTCGATGGTTGCCATCACCTTCGCCAATGTCGCCATGGACCTCATCGCCGCCGGCCGCTACGGGCGCATGGTCGCCATCGTCGACGGCAAGTACTCCGATTCGCCGCTCCCCGCCCCAGGGGTCGGGCCGCGGAAGGTGCCCGTCGCCGAGATGTACAACGCCGAACGGTTCAGGCCCCGCTACGACGGCAAGCTCGGCGAGCCGCTCCTCCTCCTGGAGATCGGCCGGGGCTAGGACGCCCGCCGGCCGGTTCGGCGGACGGCCGAGCTCGACCGCAGGGCCTTCGGCCGCAGCTTTGGCGGGTTCGCCGGGCGAGGCTCGTCCCCGACGATCGAGCGAGGGTCGGCGGCCGGACCGGGTCCCGAACCCCGCTCCGATCAGGCGAGACCAGCGAGGCTCCGGATCGTGCGGGCGACGGCCGAGACGTCCTCGTCGCCGTGCCCGGAGGCGACGAGGCTCGTTTCGACCTGCTCGCACCAGGCGGCAACGGGAAGGGCAGCGCCGACCTGCCGGGCGAGCTCGAGGGCGATGGCAAGGTCCTTCCGGTGGAGGGCAACCCGGAAGCCGGGAGGGTAGTCGTTGGCGATCATCCGCCCGCCCCGGTGTTCGAGGACCCAGCTCCTGGCCGCGCCGCCGGACAGGGCGCCGACAACGGTTTCGGGATCGAGGCCGGCCCGCATGGCGAGGACGATCCCCTCGGCCACGCTGAGGTACGTCCCGGCGATCATGACCTGGTTCACCGCCTTCGTCACCTGGCCGGCACCGACGGGCCCGACGTGGGTGATCGTCCGACCGATCCGCTCCAGGACCGGGCGGGCCCGTTCGAGGTCGTCGGCGTCACCGCCGACGAAGATGGTCAGCGTGGCCTCGCGGGCACCTTCGGACCCGCCCGAGACCGGCGCATCGAGGAAGCGGATGCCGCGGCCCCGGAGCCGTTCAGCGACGGAGCGTGTTGTGGCAGGGCTGATCGTCGAGCAATCGACGACGAGCGAGCCCGGGGCGAGGCCGTCGGCGAGCCCTTCGTGACCGAGGACGACGGCTTCGACGTCGGGGCTGTCGGAGACGCAGACGAGGACGACGTCGCTCTCCCGGCCGACCCCGGCGGGGCTCATCGCCTCCCGGGCCCCGAGAGCCACGAGCGGGGCCGCCTTGCCGGGGGTCCGGTTCCAGACGGTGAGGGGGAAACCACCCCGAAGGATGTTCGCGGCCATCGCCGCGCCCATCGTCCCGAGCCCGACGAAACCGATCCGGTCCATAGCACCTCCTCCGCTCGATTGCGGCGGGGCGGAGCCGCCATCTGCCTCGAACCTCACGCACCTCGCCGCCCGTCATCCGGCGTTCGATGGTAGTCGGCTCGGCAGGTCGGGTCGGCGCGGTCGCTCCAGCCCTTCGGCTTTCGCCGCGGCCAACGGCGGCCCCCGGTCGGTGCTCGACCCGGAGGAGAAAGGCAACGCTTCAGGAGGAAGGCGACGAGCCCGAGCATCGCCTTCTGGTCAGACGGATTCGCAGCCGATGCCGTCGTGGTCGCCGTCGAAGCGATGGGGATCGGGTGGCAGGACCTGGAAGCGGCGGTACGGGATGTCTCGGCAGTCGAGATCCGGCGGAGGCGGCGGGATGCAGACCGTCGGATACGAGGGGTCGCAGTCGCCGCCGGAGGTGGGCGTGGGGGTGGGCTTGGGGGCCGCCTTGGGGGTCGGCGTCGACGCGGGCTCGGGGGCCCACAGGCCACGCCCGGCGGCTCGCGCTTCTTCCTGGGCAGCGAGGAGGAGGTCGACGTAGCGGACGTCGGGTGGGTAGGTCGCGACCTGAGCGAAGCCGGCCCCCACGAGGGCGAGGTTGACGAGGAGCCAGCCGGTTGGGGAACTCGGGTCCTCGAGCCAGACGTAGCGGAGGAGGCGGCCGTAGCGGTCGGTTTCGCTCACGTCGCGCTCGAGGACGACCCGCCGCCCCTCGACGAGGGCGGCGTTCGCCGCCGAGGCCTCGGGACCCATCCACTCGACCGGGCTCGAGGGGTCGACCGTTTCGGGGCTGTCGATGCCGATGTAGCGGACCCGCTCCGGACCGTGACCGCGATCGATCTCGATCGTGTCGCCGTCAATGACGCGGAGAACGACCGCCCACTCGACGGGCCCCACAGGGGCGGCCCCGAGGGGTGGCTCGGTCGGCGTGAGACCTGGCGTTGGGATCGGCGTGGCGCGGACAGGGCTCCCCGCGGGCGACGGGGACGGAGCCGTGACCGTCGAGCTCGGCAGTGGACCCGCGGACCCGCCGGACGGTGAGGTGTCGAGGCTCGGGGCGGTGCCGACGCAGGCGGCGACGACGATGAGGAGGATCCCAGCGCCGGCGGCCGCCGGCCGCCCGTGCCCGATCGAGCAGATCCGCTTCGGCATCGTCCCCCTTGGAAGGCAAAGGCCGGCTCCGACCGTCAGAGCGGTGGCGGATCAGAGACGGCGGTCCGGGCCGGGCAACGTTCGGAACGTCTCTGGCGCGCCCGGCGAGATTCGAACTCACGGCCTTCAGGTCCGCAACCTGACGCTCTATCCACTGAGCTACGGGCGCGCTGGCGGAGAGGGAGGGATTCGAACCCTCGGAGCAGGTTACCCCACTCGGCGGTTTAGCAAACC
>JBHORA010000063.1:0-1414 GCA_042408535.1 Chloroflexota bacterium
CTCGCGGGTTCCGGGCTACGCGGCCGCGGCGCCGCCGGGCGGCGGCACGGCCGGTGCCAGGGGCCGGAGCCGCCGACCGGGGACGGCGACGAGCCCGCAGTTGCCGCAGCGCGCCAGACCCGCGGCCCGGGCCAGGTGACACTTCGGGCAGATGAACGTGAGCGTCTCGCCGTCGAGGGGGCAGGTGTCGGTGCCGGCCCCGAAGACGAGGCGGTGCCTCGAGCAGTACGGCTCCCCGAGCGGCGGCTCGAGGCGGCCGTCGGCGTCCGGCAGGAGGGGCCACGGGCCCTCGTCGACGGCGATCCCGGTCCGCGGTCGGCGGACGAGGTAGACGAGCCAGATGAGGGCGAGGAGGGTGAGGAGGGGTCCCAGGACGAGGAGGACGAGGAAGACGGGCAAGAGGCCGACGAGCGCCGCCCAGTCGGGAATGACGAACCGGCTCGTCAGGTCGAGGAGCGACTGCCAGAAGGCGGCGAGGGTCTCGGCGATGCCCACGGCCGGCCATTCTAGCGCCGGACCGCGGAACGAGCGTCCGGGCCGCCGGCGGCCCGGCGGGCGGGTCCGCGGCGGCCCGGAGCGTGGCATCCTCTTGGCATGGGCGAGCGATCGATGCCCGGTCCTGGAGCGACGGCGGTGGCGGGACGGCGGATCGGCTTCGTCTCGACCCGCTTCGCCGGCACCGACGGGGTCTCCCTGGAGACCGCGAAGTGGGCCCGGGTCCTCGAGGGCCTCGGCCACCGGTGCTTCTACTTCGCCGGTCAGTCCGACCGCCCGACGGAGGTCTCGGAGGTCGTCGAGGAGGCGTTCTTCGGCCACCCGGACATCGAGGCGATCAACCGGGCGGTCTTCGGCGCCCGCGCCGTCGACCGCCGGGGCGACGAGGGGGCCGAAGGGGAGCCGGTCCGGACCGTCCGGGCGCCCGAGATCTCGGCTGCCATCGATTCGCTCCGGGCCCGCCTCCGGGCGGCGCTTCATCGCTTCGTCCGCCGCTTCGAGATCGAGCTCCTCGTCGTCGAGAACGCCTCGGCGATCCCCTTGAACCTGCCGCTCGGGCCGCACCGGCGCCGGCGGGCGGTCGAAGTCCATGACGTTCGGGATGACCCGGGGCGTCAGGCCCCGCCGCCAGGCCAGCTCACGGGCCTGGAGCGAGTTGATGACGACGTGCCGGATCGCCCCGTGGGGCGGCGGGAAGGCCGCGGCGATGACGTCCTCGACGCTGTTGACGAGGAAGCGCTGGCGCTCCCAGGGCAGGTCGTGATGGTGGGCGATGGTCGGCAGCCCGGTCTCGGCGACCAGGTCGGAGATCGCCAGCCCGAGCGGCAGGTTCAAGGGGATCGCCGAGGCGTTCTCGACGACGAGGAGCTCGATCTCGAAGCGGCGGACGAAGCGATGAAGCGCCGCCCGGAGGCGGGCC
>JBHORA010000068.1:0-1504 GCA_042408535.1 Chloroflexota bacterium
CGCCGTCCCCGCCTGCGCCGTCGCCCCTCGATCCGAGCCCGTAGGTCTCCGGAGGTTCGCCCGTGTCCAGCGCCGTCGCCATCCCCGGCGTCACCTCGCTCCTGGCCTTCCTCTTCGCCCTCGCTCTCGTCGACCAGTGGCGGGAGCGCCGGCGCGCCTACCAGCTCGTCTGGGCCATCGGGATGACGTTCTTCGGGCTCGCCTCGGGGTCGGAGGCGGTCGCCGCGGCCGCCGGCTGGAACGAGCTCCTCTACCGAACCTGGTACCTGACGGGGGCGGTCTGGACGGCCGGCTGGCTCGGGCTCGGTACGGCCTTCCTGCTGGCCCGGACCCGGTTCGGGTACAGCTTCGCCCTCTGCCTCTTTCTCGCCGGTCTCTTCACCTTCCTCGTCCGGAACCGGCCCGAGTACGCGGCCGCGGGTTCGGTCCCGATCCTCTACTTCGTCGTCGCCGGGATCCTGGCTCTGGCTGTCGCCGTCGAGACCTACTTCCAGAACGACCGCTGGCCGCTCCTCGCCGCCGTCGCGGTCGTGGGCGCCACGATCGCCTCGATTGGGATCATGCTCGTCACGCCGCTCCCGTCGCCCGGCTACGCCCTCGATCCGGCGACGGGCCTCCCGACGGCCACGCTCTTCCCGCCCGAGCTCCGCCTCCTCACGCCCTTCCTGAACGTGACCGGCGCCTTCTCGCTCATCCTCGGGGCGATCTTCTCGACGTACGTCTTCATGCCGAAGCGCCGGATCCTCGCCTACTCCCTCGATCCCGACCAGCCCGGCGACCAGTTCCTCTTCAATCTCTTCATCTCGCCGGTGGCCATCACGGTGAACTTCGTCGCCTCCATCCCGGGCGCGGTCCGAGCACTCCTCACGGGTCGGATCCACTCGCGGGTCCCGGCGACGATCCTCATCGCCCTCGGTGCCTTCGCCCCGACGGTCACCGACAGCTTCGCGAAGCTCGGCCAGATGGAGCTCTTCCAGCTCGGCAAACTCGTCGGCGTCGTCCTCCTCTTCGCCGGCTTCCTCGTCTCCATCGAGGTCTTCCGCGAGATCCGGATCCCCTTCACGTCCATTCGACTGGCGACGGCCCGCCGGGAGCATCCCCAGGCCGTCGGTCACCAGGAAGGGGCGGAGGCGCCGTCGCGCCCGACGGGGTGTGGAGCGGGAGAGAGGGCCGCCCCGGTCGGGGCCCTCGGCTGCCGACCGCCCCGCGGCGGGGCGGTGGAGGCCGAGGGGTATACTCGGCCGGCAGCCCACCCAGCACGACGAAGAGGTTCCATGCGCGTCCGAAAGGCAGTCTTCCCGGCCGCCGGCTGGGGCACCCGCTTCCTCCCCGTCACGACGGCTCGGACCGGCTCCACCGGGTGACGCGCCTCGTCGAGAAGCCGCGGCCCGAGGAGGCGCATGGAACCTCTTCGTCGTGCTGGGTGGGCTGCCGGCCGAGTATACCCCTCGGCCTCCACCGCCCCGCCGCGGGGCGGTCTGCAGCCGAGGGCCCCGACCGGGGC
>JBHORA010000069.1:0-10419 GCA_042408535.1 Chloroflexota bacterium
CGCCGTCCCCGCCTGCGCCGTCGCCCCTCGATCCGAGCCCGTAGGTCTCCGGAGGTTCGCCCGTGTCCAGCGCCGTCGCCATCCCCGGCGTCACCTCGCTCCTGGCCTTCCTCTTCGCCCTCGCTCTCGTCGACCAGTGGCAGGAGCGGCGGCGCGCCTACCAGCTCGTCTGGGCGATCGGGATGACGTTCTTCGGGCTCGCCTCGGGGTCGGAGGCGGTCGCCGCGGCGGTCGGCTGGAACGAGCTCCTCTATCGAACCTGGTACCTGACCGGGGCGGTCTGGACGGCCGGCTGGCTCGGGCTCGGCACGGCCTTCCTCCTCGCCCGAACTCGGTTCGGGTACAGCTTCGCCCTCTGCTTGTTCCTCGCCGGCCTCTTCACCTTCCTCGTCCGGAACCGGCCGGAGTACGCGGCCGCGGGGTCGGTCCCGATCCTCTACTTCATCGTCGCCGGGATCCTGGCTTTGGCCGTTGCCGTCGAGACGTACTTCCAGAACGAGCGCTGGCCGCTCCTCGCCGCCGTCGCGGTCGTCGGCGCCACGATCGCCTCGATCGGAATCATGGTCGTCACGCCGCTCCCGTCGCCCGGCTACGCCCTCGACCCGGCGACGGGCCTCCCGACGGCCACGCTCTTCCCGCCCGAGCTCCGCCTCCTCACGCCCTTCCTGAACGTGACCGGCGCCTTCTCGCTCATCCTCGGCGCGATCTTCTCGACGTACGTCTTCATGCCGAAGCGCCGGATCCTCGCCTACTCCCTCGATCCCGACCAGCCCGGCGACCAGTTCCTCTTCAATCTCTTCATCTCGCCGGTGGCGATCACGGTGAACTTCGTCGCCTCGATCCCGGGCGCCGTCCGGGCGCTCCTCACGGGCCGGATCCACTCGCGGGTCCCGGCGACGATCCTCATCGCCCTCGGTGCCTTCGCCCCAACGGTCACCGACAGCTTCGCGAAGCTCGGCCAGATGGAGCTCTTCCAGCTCGGCAAGCTCGTCGGGGTCGTCCTCCTCTTCGCCGGCTTCCTCGTCTCGATCGAGGTCTTCCGGGAGATCCGGATCCCCTTCACGTCCATTCGACTGGCGACGGCCCGCCGCGAGCATCCCCAGGCCGTCGGGCACCAGGAAGGGGCGGAAGCGCCGTCGCGCCCGACGGGGTGAGGAGCGGATCGAGCGGGTCGCCGATTTCGGGCCGGCCGGTCGGCGCGGTGCCCGCTGACCACCCCTCGGCGGGGCGCCGGGGGCCGAGGGGTATACTCGGCCGGCAGCCCACCCAGCACGACGAAGAGGTTCCATGCGCGTCCGAAAGGCAGTCTTCCCGGCCGCTGGCTGGGGCACCCGCTTTCTCCCCGTCACGAAGGCCCAGCCGAAAGAGATGCTGCCCCTCGTCGACAAGCCGGTCATCCAGTACGCCGTCGAGGAGGCGGTGGCGGCCGGCATCGAGCAGATCATCATCGTCACCTCGAGCCAGAAGCGGGCGATCGAAGACCACTTCGACCTCAACTTCGAGCTCGAGCACCTCCTCGAAGAACGGGGCGACATCGAGATGCTCCGCCAGATCCGGCGCATCAGCGATCTGGCCCAGGTCGCCTACGTCCGCCAGAAGGAGCAGCTCGGCCTCGGCCACGCGGTCCTGGTGACGAAGGAGCTCGTCGGCCACGAGCCCTTCGCGGTCATCCTCTCCGACGATGTCGTCGTTGGAGATCGGCCTTGCATCGGCCAGCTCATCGCCGCCTACGAGGAGACGCGGAGTTCGGTCGTCGCGGTCATGCCCGTTCCCCGGGAGGAGACGAGCCGCTACGGGGTCATCGCCACAGCCCCGGACGACGACGGCGCGGATCGGCTCCATCGGGTCACCCGGCTCGTCGAGAAGCCGCGCCCTGACGAGGCCCCCTCAAACCTGGCGATCATCGGGCGCTACGTCCTGACGCCGAAGATCTTCGACAAGCTCGAGCACACCCCGAAGGGTGCCGGTGGCGAGATCCAGCTCACCGACGCCATCGAGCTGCTCATGGAGGAGCAGACTGTCTATGCCTACGAGTTCGAGGGTCGGCGCTTCGACGCGGGAACGCCCGTCGGGTGGCTGAAGGCGTCGGTCGAGCTCGCGCTCGAGCGGAGCGATCTCGGGCCGGAGCTGCGGGCCCATCTGCGGGGTCTCGAGCTCTGACGGCAGGCTGTGGCCATCGTCGTCGGTCGGGGCCGATGCCCTCCGCGATGACACCATGGCCGAACACGACGCCCTCTCGGGGCCCGGCCGTCTCCGCGATGACGCCGTGGCCGAACACGACGGCGGCGTCGGCGTCTGAGGGCGGCGTTCTGTTCGCTGACGGTGTCACGTCGCGGGGGCAGCGTAGCGAGAGCGCCGTTCTGTCCTCTGTGGGCGTCACGGACGAGGCGGGCGTCGCCCCGTCCGGCGTTCTGTTCGCTGACAGTGTCACCTCGCGGGGGCAGCGTAGCGAGAGCAGCGCTCCGAGCGGCTCGGGTGCCCGGGCCAACCGCGCGCGGCCTGCGCCGGTGCGTACCATAGGCGAGGTTGGCTGGCCGGCGACGGCGTCCGGTCATCGACGCGTACAGCGGTGAGTGAAGGTGGCGGAGATCGGTAGCGTCCTCGGCGGTCGATATCGGCTCATGGAGCTCCTCGGCCAGGGCGGGATGGCGACGATCTTCCGCGCCCGGGACAACCAGCTCGCCCGGGACGTGGCCGTCAAGGTCCTTCGGCCCGAGTACGGCCGCGATCCAGACTTCCTGGCTCGCTTCCGCCAAGAGGCGCTCGCCGCGGCCTCGCTCAATCACCCGAACGTCGTCGCCGTCTACGACTTCGGGGAGGACGCCCAGGGGCCGTTCATTGTCATGGAGCTCGTCGACGGCGAGGACCTCGCCTCCCTCGTTCGGCGGACGGGACCCCTGCCACCCCGCCAGGTCGCTCGCCTCGGCGCCGAGATCGCCCGGGCCCTCGCCGCGGCTCACGCCCGCGGCCTCGTCCACCGGGACGTGAAGGCCTCGAACGTCCTCCTCACCCGCGACGGTCGGGTCAAGGTCACCGACTTCGGGATCGCCCGGGCCCTCGCCGAGGCCCAACTGACGCTGCCCGGGGTGACCCTTGGTTCCGTTCACTACATCAGCCCGGAGCAAGCCCGCGGCGAGCCGGCGACCGAAGCCTCCGACATCTACTCCCTCGGCGTCGTTCTCTTCGAGCTCCTCACCGGCCGTCGGCCGTGGGAGGGGGACACGGCAGCGGCGGTCGCCATGGCCCGTCTCTCGGGACCCGTGCCGGCGCCCTCCGATCATCGCGTCGGGATCCCGCCGGCCCTCGACGCCATCGTCTATCGCGCCCTCGCCCGCGATCCCGCCGATCGCTTCCCGAGCGCCTTGGCGATGGCCGAGGCCCTCGAAGCCTTCCTCGCCGAACGGGCGCCGGTTGGAACGAGCGACAGAAGCGGACTCGGGACGGGCGCCACTCCCGTCGTGCCCGGGGCTGGGCCAGCGATCGTGGGAGAAGCCACGCTTGGCGGCGGCAAGGCTGCCGAGCGCGACCTCGAAGCGACCGTCCCCGTCGCTGCGGCGACGGCCCGTCCCAACCCGCCGGCTCCGCCCCCCTATCCGCCGGACGCCTACGCCGGGCGAGAGCCAGAGCCCTACCCAGTCCACCGTCGCGGTCGGGGCGAACCGGACGTCGACGAGGAGGCCGACGAAGGTCGGGGTCCGGGACCCTGGGCCTGGGTCGCGGGTCTCCTCGGTCTCGCCATCCTCGCCGTCGTCGCCTTCCTCGGCTTCCAGCTCCTCTCGGCCCGGAGCGGCCCACCGCCCGTCGACCAGGTGGAGGTCCCGAACCTGATCGGGCTCACCGTCGAGCAGGCACGCCCGATCGCGGAAGCCCTCGGCCTCCAGCTCTCCCAGGTGAAATTCGTGACGAGCCAGGATCAGCCGGAAGGCACGATCGCCGAGCAGAATCCGCCGCCCGGGTCGAAGGTCGATCGAGGCACCGCCATCGAACTCACCATCGTGACCGGGAAGCCACTTGTCGTCGTGCCCGACCTCCGAGGTCGAACCGAATCGGAGGCGATCAACCTCATCGTCTCGAGTGGCTTCGTCGTCGGTGAGCGGACGGAGAGCTTCGATCCGATCATCCCGGCCGGCGCCGTCGTTTCCCAGGATCCACGTGCCGGTCTCGAGGTGGCGGCTGGAACGGCGATTTCGTACGTCGTCTCGAAGGGTCCGGAGCCGACGCCCACCCCGACGCCGACCCCGACGCCGACCCCGACGCCGACCCCGACCCCGACGCCGACGCCGACCCCGACCCCGACGCCGACCCCGACCCCGGCCCCGTCGCCGGCCGTCAGCCCGTCGGTCCCGGTGCCCTCACCAAGCCCCTGAAGGGGGCCGTCGGCGGGCCGGCAGGGGCAACGGTCCGGCCCCGCCGGGGGTCAACGGGCTCCGACGCCCTCGAGGGAGTCCCAGAAGCCCGCGTCGAGGTTGTCCCTCGGCCCGGGCCGGGCGGGGGCGAACCCTTCCCTGTCGGCGGGCCGTGCCCCGAGGTCGGCCGCCTCGGCGGCAGCCAGGACA
The DNA here is from genome assembly GCA_042408535.1 of Chloroflexota bacterium. Taxonomy (GTDB): domain Bacteria; phylum Chloroflexota; class Limnocylindria; order Limnocylindrales; family CSP1-4; genus BPIH01. The sequence goes on from JBHORA010000069.1 coordinate 4,557, forward strand.
GGCACGAAGGTCCGGTTGCGGGGAACGCGCGTTCGACTCTGGCCGGCGGAGTCGGCGAGCGAGGCGCGGGGCGCGGCAGGGGGTCGGGCCGTCCAGCAGGCCTCGAGCTCGTCCCCCCGGCGGACGACGCGCTGCCGATCGAGGAGGCAGAAGCCGAGGCCGGAGACGACAGCTCGACCGAAGTAGCGGCAGGTCGCGCAGCAGGTCGAGGAGCGGCGGCAGACCCAGCACCTCGCGGCTTCCGGCTGGGGCGTGCCACAGTGGGGGCAGCGCCAGGTCATGGGGCGATCGTAGCTGCACGGCGTGGTCCTGTCCACTCACCGTGACGGGAGCTGGGCGCGGGGCCGGTTCGCTGTCGAGAACCGGACCGTCGGGCGCCAGATCCTCGGGCGCCGGATCCTCGGGCGCCGGATCCCGGCCCGTTCGCCGAGGGCGAGTCGGCGGCCTGCCTGCCTACTTCGTGATCGTGATCGCGGTTCGGTCGGTGGCGCTGCCGAAGGCGTCGGTCGTGACGAGGGCGGCGATCGGACCGCTGCCGATCGTTGCCGACTTCGGGATGACCGTCTGGAACCTCGCCACGCCGTCGCCACCGGTGACCGTCTCGCTCGTGATCGGCGCAATGCCCGGGATGCTCACCGTGAAGAGGACCGACGCTCCGGCGAGGGGCCGACCACTGGGGTCGCTCACGGTGAGCTCGAGCTGGAGGTCGGCCGGCAGTTCCGCCTGACGGAAGCGGTACTGGTTCGCCGACAGGGCGACCGTCAGCTGGCCCGACCCCCGCCGAACGCTGACGACGGCTGAGGCGCTGTTACCGGCCGGGTCGGTCGCCGTGACCGTGATCCCGTTCGTGCCGGGAGCGATGGGAAGGGCAAGGGTGAAGGTGCCATCGTTGCCCGCCGTCGTCGAGGCAGTGGCGCCGTTCGCCTCGTTGCGGGCGACGATCGTGCTTCGGGCTTGCGTCTTGCCCTCGATGTCGACCCGGTCCCGGTTCACGATCGCGCCGTTCTTCGGCGAGCTGATCGTCACCTTTGGGGGCTCGGTGTCGAGGATGACGGTGACGACCGGCGATGGGTCGCTCTCGGTGCCGGTCGGGCCGACGAGGGTCGCCGTGAAGTCGTTCCGGCCCGGGGCGAGCTCGAGGCCGGGCGCCCGGAAGATGGCTGTCGCGCCGACGGCGAGCTCCCGAACGAGGCGCGGCGACGCGTCCGGCAGGGTGACGTAGATCCGAATCGTGAAACCCGAACGGTCGACGAAGGCGCTCGGGATCGTGCCGGTGAGATCGATCGTGTCGCGGTTCGTGTAGGGTTCGGCTGGCGGGTCGAGGACCGGCGTGTCGAGGGCGATCGCCGCCGTCGCCGTCGGGGTTGGCGTGGCCGCCAGTCGGTCGACGACGGCACCGATCGTGCCTCCGAAACTGGCGACGGCTCGCGAGAGGCCTCCGGTCGCCGCGTAGAGGACTGCCCCTCCGAGGACGACGACGGCGAGGGCGAGGAGGAGGCGCGCCGCCAGCGGCAAGCCTCGGGTTCGCTCGAAGCGTCGACGGGAGGTGACCCGGACGCTCGTCAGACGCCGGGGCTGGGCCGAGGTGGGCTTCGGCCGACCGGTCGACGGGGGCCGGGGTCGAACGTGTGGCGGGCGGGTGCCGCGTCGCGTCGCCATCGCCGACGAGTATTGCACGGGCGCGCGGCCGGTCGAAGCCGAGGGTTCCGCCCCCGGGTTGGGGGTCGTGGTCGGCGGTCGTCGCCTGCTTGACACCGTGGATTGCCCCCGCGTAGTACCCTGACCCGGTCGGTTCTCTTCGGACCGACGAAAGTACCTCCGAGGGACGGGAGTGCAGGCACGAGATCCACGAACCGGTCGGCCGATCCCGCCGACCCGAACGGGACCCGGGGGCGGGCCGATCACCCGCGTCGCTCCGGCAGCCGGGGTGCGGAAGAGCGGGCGGCAGCTGCCGGCCATCGACCGGCGAACCTTTGGTCTCCCGAACCTCCGCCGGAACGTCTGCCCGCACTTCTACGTGACGAACGCCCGCGGCGCGATCCCGATCCAGGCCCCCCATCTCCTGAAGGCGCTCATTCGGAACGAGGACAACATCTCGCGCTGCCAGCTCCGGGGCGGTGTCCACCTCGAGCCGGGGTACGTGAACGACGTCTGTCTGACGGCCCGCTTCAATCAGTGCGTCTTCTACGAGGACGAGCTGACCCGCGAGTGAGCGCCACCGCCGGCCAGGCCCGCCACCCCGCCATCCGACCCATCATCGAGGAACCCGCCGCGTACCGGGCGGCGGTCCAGGCCCTCGAGGAGCGCGGTCGCTTCGGGATGCGCCTCGGGTTGACGAGGATCCGGGCCCTGTTGCGGGCGCTCGGCAACCCCGAGCGTGGCCTTCGAGGCGCTCTCGTCGCCGGGACGAACGGGAAGGGGAGCGTCATCGCCCTCTGCTCGGCGGCCCTCCGCGCGGCCGGCTACCGCGTCGGCGAGACGCCGAAACCCCATCTCGTCAGCTACCGCGAGCGCCTCGTCGTCGATGGGCGACCGATCGAGCCGGCTGCCTTCGCCCGCCTCTATGCCGAGGTGGCGCCGGTGGCCGATCGGGTCGCCCGCCGCTACGGGCCGCCGACGGAGTTCGAGCTCCTGACGGCGATGATCTTCCGCTGGCTGGCCGAAGCCAGGATCGATGTCGCCCTCGTCGAAGTCGGGATCGGGGGGAGGCTCGACGCGACCCACGCCTGGGACGGCGGGGTCGCCGTCGTCACGAACGTTGACCTCGACCACACCGACCGGCTCGGGACGACGGTGGCGGCGATCGCCCGCGAGAAGGCGGCCATCATCATGCGGGGCGACCGGGCGGTCACCGGAGCGACGGGCGCTGCCCTCGCCGTCGTCCGCCGCCGGGCTGCCCGACTCGGGGTGCCGCTCACGATCGTCGAGCCGCCGCCGATCCTCGGTTGGGACCGCGACGGGCTCCTCGTCGAGCTGCCTCACCGTGGGCCGACTCGGATCGGTCTCCGGGGTCGACACCAGGCGGCGAACGCGGCCATCGCCGACGGCGTCCTCGATGCTCTCGAGGAGGCCGGGATCGCGCGGGTCGGCCCGGAGGCGCGTCGGACGGGGTTCGCTGCGGCTCGCTGGCCGGGACGTCTCGAGCTCCTCAGCGTCGGCGGTCGGCGGGGCCGGATCGACGTCCTCCTCGACGGGGCCCACAACCCGGCAGGGGCGGCCGCCCTGGCTCTCGCGCTCGATGATTTGCGTCCGTTCCTGAGCGGGGGAACGGGCAGGTTCGATCGCGTACCGGAGGGGCCGGACCGGATGGCAGGGCTGGCCGTCGGCCCGGGGTCCATGCCGAGATCCCTCGGCCGTCGCTCGACGCTGGGCCGGGACCCGGGTCGGGACGCCGGCGGGCGGGCCACGCCGGTCGTCCTCCTGACGGCGACGATGGCAGACAAGGATGTCGAGGGTCTCGCTGCCGCCCTCGCTCAGGCGGAGGCTCTGCGTTCGGCCCGGGTCGTCGCGACGACGACGGGCAGCGAGCGAGCGCTTCCGCCGAGGGACCTGGCAGAGCTCTGGTCACGCCGGCTCCCGGATGGGATCATTCGGGCCGTGGAGGACCCCCTGCGCGCACTCGACATCGCCCTCGATCTGGCGGAGGAGCTCGACGGGCCGCTCGTGGTGGCCGGTTCGCTCTACCTCGTTGGCCTCGTTCGGGGCGCGCTCGCCGGCGGACTGGGGGACGGAAAGGTCGCCGGCAGAGCGGGAGGCGGCGCGGTCGCGATCGAAGCCGGGTCGGAGGTGGGGTGGTGGCCGGCGGGAGGACCGTAATGCGCTCCCGTGGTGGCCGCGGGCGCCCGGCGAGGCCCGACGCCGCCCGCCGCGGTGGCGCCGAGGCCGTCCACGAGGTCGGGCCGGAAGCCGCCGACCTGGCAGCGCTCGAAGCCGCCCGCGAGGTTGCCCTCGGGTCGGAGGGGGTGCCGTCCGGTATCGTCCTGGCCCGTCCCGAGCTCGGGGGTGGCCTGGCGACGCCCTCCTTCGATCTCCCACCCGGTGCTTCGAGTGGGCTCCCCGGCGGGCCCGGTCCGCTCCGAATCGGCCCGCGGACCTTTGTCTGGGGCCTCCGGACGTATGTCATGGGGATCCTGAACGTCACACCGGACTCGTTCTCGGGTGACGGCCTCCTGGCCCGAGCGGGTGATCGATCGCCACTCGAGCTGGCGGTCGAGGAGGGGCGGCGTCTCGTGGCCGAGGGCGCGGACATCCTCGACGTCGGGGGCGAGTCGACCCGCCCCGGACACGAGCCCGTCGCGGCCGAGGAGGAGATCCGGCGGGTCGTGCCGGTCCTGGCCGCCCTCCGGGCCGCGCTCCCGGAGGTGCCGCTGAGCGTCGACACGTCGAAGGCGGTCGTGGCCGAAGCGGCCCTCGACGCCGGCGCGGATGTGGTCAACGACGTCTGGGGCTGCCAGGCCGACGAGCGGCTCCTGCGGCTCGTCGCCGAGCGGCAAGTGCCGATCGTCCTCATGCACAACCGGACCGAGGCGCGCTATGCGAACCTCATGGCCGAGGTTGTCGGCGAGCTCCAGGCGGGGATCGAGCGGGCGGTCGGGGCTGGGGTGGACCCCGAGAAGATCATCGTCGACCCGGGTTTCGGTTTCGGCAAGACGCCGGCCCACAACCTCGTCCTCCTTCGCCGGCTTGATCTCCTGCGGATCCTCGGCCGCCCGATCCTCATCGGCACCTCGCGGAAGAGCACGCTCGGTCGGGTCCTCGATCTGCCGCCCGAGGAGCGCCTCGAAGCGACCCTGGCGACGACGGCGCTCGCCATCGCCGCGGGGGTCGACCTCGTCCGGGTCCACGACGTCGCCGCCAACGTTCGGGCAGCGAGGATGTCCGATGCCGTCGTTCGGGGCACGGTCCCGCTGCCACGGCGCCCGGGTCCGGGCGGGGCGGCGGGCCAGGCAACCGGCGCGGGAGCCTCTCCGATGGGTGGTGCTCCCCGATGACCGATCGGATCGTTCTCAGGGGCATGATCTTCGAGGGTCGGCACGGTCTCCTCGAGGAGGAGCAGCACCATGCCCAGCCGTTCCGGGTCGACGTCGAGCTCCTCCTCAATCTGCAGCCGGCCGGGGTCGAGGACGACATCGCCGAAAGCATCGACTACCGCGCTGTGTACGCGACGTGCCGCCAGATCGTCGAGTCCACGAGGTTTCGCCTCGTGGAGGCCCTGGCCGAAGCGATCGCCCATGAGCTGCTGGCCGAGTTCCCGGCCGCCGAGGTCGGGGTTCGGGTCGGCAAACCGCGGGTCGACCTTGGGGGGCCGGTGGAGTTCGTCGGGGTCGAGATCTGGCGGACGCGGTCGGCCGAGCGGCGGCGAAGATAGCTGGCCGGGCGATCCTGCGGCGCGGGGCCACGGACGCCCAGACGGGTCTTCGGGTGGAAGGGGGCGGGCCCGCGCCTGGCGACGCCGCACCTGGCGACGCCGCGCCTGGCGACGCCGCACCTGGCGACGCCGCACCTGGCGACGCCGCACCTGGCGCGCCGTGGCTCGACGGCGCTGTCGTCATGGCGCCGTGGCGCGCGGGGTTTGCGCCCTCCGCTCCTGCCGGGTCCGCCCGGGCCTGGCCAAGACGTTGCCTCGTGGCGATCGTTCGGCTGCCGCGGAAGAGCCTGCTCGCCCCGAGTGACGCCACCAGCGAACAACACGCCCCGCGCCAAGGGGGACGGGCCGCGGATGACGCTGCCAGCAAACAAAACGCCTCCTGGCGACCAGATCCTGGTCCGAGTGACGCCACCAGCGAACAGAACCGCCATGTCGGCCGCCGTCTCCGGCGTTCTGTTCGGCCTGGGCGTCATCGGCAGGGCGGCGACGGCTCGG
>JBHORA010000071.1:0-50702 GCA_042408535.1 Chloroflexota bacterium
TACCGCTGCCAGGCGGCGGCGTCGATCCGCTGGAAGAGGGCCTTGGCGTCGGGGTGCCACGTCCACCAGAAGTTGTAGGCAAGGCGGCGCAGCCCTTCGAGCTGCGGCGGCAGGCGGAAGGGCAGGCCCGGCAGGGTGGGGACCGTCACGGCCGGCTCCATGTCGGCGGCCATGATAGCGACTGGAATCTTCGCCACCTGCTCCATCCCGCCGGTGGGGCGGGCGCTCGAACCACCGATCGGGAACCACGCCCGACCGGCAAGCCCGACCGGCAAGAATGCTTGACAGCGCTCGCCAAGGCAGGGCACCATACCGCCCACGATGTCGAGGACGTACCGCACGAGCTGTCCCATGGCGATGCCGAGGCGGCCCCGCCGCGCGGAGGACGGGGTCTAGGGTCCCCCTCGCCTGGGACGGCGCGCGAGCGCGACGTCGTCGAGGACCAGATCACCGGGACCCTGGATCGGTCCCGGGGCCGCAGATCCGGAACGGACTGCGGCCGTTTTGTCTCCTCCGGGCACCGCGACGGGAGCCGCCGTCCGTGGCCCTGCCCCGGGGCCTCCGGGACCGTCGCCCGGCGCCGCGCCGACCTCGGCCGGCGCCCAGGGCGATCCACATCGGAACGCCGACGCACCGAACGCCACGGAGGAACCGATCCCGATGTCGACCCCCGACCGCTGGACCCTCGACCCCGCCACGCTTCGCCCCGAGACGAACTGCCTCCACGCCGGCCAGCGGCCCGACCCGGCCACGAACGCCCGGGCCGTTCCCATCTACGCCACGACGAGCTACCTCTTCAACGACGCGGCCCACGCCGGCCGCCTCTTCGCCCTCGAAGAGTTCGGGAACATCTACACCCGAATCATGAATCCCACGACGGCCGTCTTCGAGGAGCGCGTCGCCGCCATCGAAGGCGGCGTCGGCGCCCTCGGCCTCGCCTCGGGTCAGGCGGCCGAGACCCTCGCCATCCTCAACCTCGCCCGAGCTGGCGACAACATCGTCAGCTCGTCCTCGCTCTACGGCGGCACCTACAACCTCTTCGAGCACACCCTGCCCCGCTTCGGCATCGCCGTCCGCTTCGTCGACGGCAGCCGTCCCGAAGCCTTCGGCGAGGCGATCGACGAGCGGACGAAGGCCGTCTTCTTCGAGACCATCGGCAACCCCCGCCTCGACGTCCACGACATCGCCGCCATCGCCGATGTCGCCCATGCCCATGGCGTCCCGGTCATCGTCGACAACACCTTCGCGCCGCTCCTCGCCCGACCGATCGAGCACGGGGCCGACATCGTCGTCCACTCGGCGACGAAGTGGATCGGCGGCCACGGGACGGCGATCGGCGGTGTCGTCGTCGACGGCGGCACCTTCGACTGGGAGGGCTCGCCCCGCTTCCGGCCTGACTTCACGGACCCCGATCCGTCGTACCACGGCATCTCGTACACGAAGGCCTTCGGCCGCCAGGCGTACATCATCAAGCTCCGGGTCCAGCTCCTTCGCGACCTCGGACCCGCCCTCTCGCCGTTCAACGCCTTCCTCTTCCTCCAGGGCCTCGAGACGCTGCCGCTCCGGATCGAACGCCACTCGGCGAACGCCCTCGCCCTCGCCCGCTGGCTCGAGACGCGACCCGAGGTCAGCTGGGTCGGCTACCCCGGCCTCCCGAGCCATCCCAGCCACGAGCTCGCGAAGCGTTACCTCCGGGGCGGCTTCGGGGGCATCGTGACCTTCGGGGTCCGCGGCGGCGTCGAGGCCGGCCGGCGGCTCATCGACAGCGTCCGTCTCTTCAGCCTCCTGGCGAACGTCGGCGACGCCAAGTCGCTCATCATTCACCCCGCCTCGACGACGCACCAGCAGCTCGACCCCGAGGATCAGCTCGCGACGGGCGTCACGCCGGACCTCATCCGGCTCTCCGTCGGCCTCGAGCACATCGACGATCTCGTGGCCGACCTCGAGGGGGCGCTCCGGGCGGCGGCTGGCGCTGCGCCGGGCACGACCGAGGCTGCCGGGACCGGGCGCCGGGACGAGCGGTGATGGCCGAGCCAGCTCGGGGCGTCGAGGCGAGCACCGCCTCGCGCCCCACCGCGTCCGGCCCCCGACGGTTCGACGGCTCGGGGACGCCCTCGCTGGGTGCCCCGTTCTCCCCGGCCCGTCGGGGGGCAGGGTCGGCGCCCTTCGGTGCCGGCCGGGTCGAGCAGGTCCGGCTCGGCCCCTTCGAACTCGAATCCGGGGCCCGCCTCCCCGAGCTCGTCGTCGCCTTCCGGCACGACGGGCCCCGCCCCGAGGCGGCTCCCCAGATCGTCGTCGTCCATGCCCTCACCGGCTCTGCCGACGCCGCCGGCGACTGGTGGGCGCCCCTCATCGGTCCCGGTCGGGCCCTCGACACCGACCGCTATGGCGTCCTCTGCGCGAACCTCCTCGGCGGCCGCTACGGCTCGACGGGTCCGACCTCCCTCGATCCGCGGACGGGTCGGCCGTACGGCCGCCGCTTCCCCTCGATCACCCCCCGCGACCAGGCTCGGGCCGAGTGGGCCCTCCTCGATGCGCTCGGGATCGGTGCCCTCGCCCTCGTGACGGGCGGCTCCCTCGGTGGCATGGTCGCCCTCGAAGTCGCCCTCGAGCGGCCCGGGCGGGTCGCCGCCGTCGTGCCGATCGCGGCCCCGGCGGCGACGGGTCCCCTCGCCATCGCCTGGAACCACCTCCAGCTCGAGCTCATCGAGCGGCTCGGCCTCGAGGGGATGGCCCTCGCCCGCCAGCTGGCGATGACGACGTATCGGAGCGAGGCCGACTTTGAGCTCCGCTTCGGCCGTCGAGCTGAGCCGGACGGGCGTCCGAGCATCGTCTCCTACCTCGAGCACCAAGGGCGCAAGCTCGTCGCCCGCTTCGACCCGGCGACCTACCGGGTCCTCGCTCGGGCGATGGATGCCCACGACATCGGGCGGGGACGGGGCGGGCCGATCGCGGCGCTCCGCCGTCTCGGTCCGATGACGCGCTTCGTCGGGGTCGGGATCGAGGGCGACATCCTCTACGGCCCGGCCCAGGTCCGATCCCTCGTCGCGGCGGCCACGGAGGCCGGGCTCGCCGCGTCGTACCGGGAGATCGCCTCGACGAAGGGCCACGACGCCTTCCTCGTCGAGTGGGACCAGCTGACGGCGATCTTCCGGGAGGTCCTCACAGCCATCGACGGAGTGGCGGCGTGAGGTTCGGTCGGCCTCCCGCCCGGCGGGGACGTACCATCGGCGGCGATGCGGATCGCCTTCATCGCCGCCGAGTGCGAGCCCTGGGCGAAGACCGGCGGCCTCGCCGACGTCGTCGACGCCCTCGCCCGCGCCCTCGGCCGGCTCCCGGCCGGCCCGAGTCGGCCCGTCGAGGTCTTCCTGCCACGCTACCGGAGCGTCCCCGTCCCGTCCGGCACGCCGAGCCGGGAGATCGCGGTGGCCGACCCGGGCTCGCCCTCCGGTCGGACCGTCGTCCGCCTCGTCGAGGTCGCCGCGAACGGCTACCGGCTCCGCCTCGTCGACCACCCCCCGGCCTTCGACCGGCCGAACATCTACGGCGACGGCCCGACCGACTACCCCGACAGCGCCTGGCGCTTCGGGCTCCTCTGTCGAACCGCCCTGACCGTCCTTGCGGCGGAGGAGCCGGCGGTCGACGTCCTCCACCTCCACGACTGGCATGCCTGCCCGGCGGCGATCCTCCGCGAGACGACCTTCGCCGCCGAGCCGACCATCGCCCGGGCCGCCGTCGTCCTCACCCTCCACAACCTCGCCTACCACGGCTGGCTTCCGGCGCCCGCCCTCGGCCAGCTCGGCCTCGCACCCGGCGACGGCGTCGTTCCTGCTGGAGCGACGGGGCTGGACCTGCTTCGGGCCGGGGTCGAGCGAGCCGAGATCGTGACGACGGTGAGCCCGACGTACGCCCGAGAGGCGCTGACGCCCGCCTTCGGCTTCGGGCTCGAGGACGCCCTCCGCGACCTCGGCGACCGGTTCGTCGGCATCCTGAACGGCCTCGACCCCGAGGTCTGGAACCCGGCCAGCGATCCCGCCATCGCGGCGCCGTACGCCGCCGGCAACCTCGGGGGGAAGGCAGTCTGCCGGCGGGCGCTCCTCACCGAGCTTGGGCTCGACCCGGCCGACCCGGGCCCGGTGGCGGCGATGATCGGCCGGCTCGATCCCCAGAAAGGGTTCGACCTCCTTGCCGGGGCGGCGCCCGACATCCTCGCGGCCGGTGGGCGCCTCGTCGTCCTGGGCACCGGGAACGCCGAGCTCGTGGCGGGCCTCCGACGCCTCGCCCGGCGCCGATCCCGCCGGATCGCCCTCGTTGAGCGCTTCGACCGCGACCTCGCCCGGCGGATCTACGCCGGGGCGGACCTGTTCCTCATGCCGTCGCGGTTCGAACCCTGCGGTCAGGGCCAGATGATCGCCCTCCGCTACGGGACGCCGCCGATCGTTCGGCGGACGGGTGGCCTCGCCGATACGGTCGTTGACGTGACTGCCGATCGGGAGCGGGGGACGGGCTTCGTCTTCGAGGCCGCGGAAGCGGCGGAGCTCGCGGCGGCCTGTCGGCGGGCCTTCCAGCTCCGCGGCGACGGAACGGCGGCCGACTGGCTGGCCCTCGTCCGTCGGGGGATGGCGGTCGACTTTGCCTGGGAGCGACGTTCGGCCCCTGCCTACCTCGCCGTCTACGAGCGGGCCATCGCCCTCCGGCGGGGTGACTGAACGGCTCGGGCGACTCCCCGTTCGCTCGCCACGGCGGGCGGACCGTAGAATGGACGCCCGCATCCGCCCGGAGGAAGCCATGGCCAGGCAGTTCGTCGTCCAGCTGAAGAACCAACCCGGCGCCCTCGCCGCCCTCGCCGAGACCCTCGCCGCCCGCGGCGTGGACCTGCGGGCCATCGGCGGCGGCGGGATCGGTGAGGTCGGTCACGTCATCATGACGACCGCCGACGACGACACGACCCGGGCCGTCCTCGAGGAGGGTGGCTACACGTACCTCGAGGGCGAGTCGATCCTGGCCGAGGTGGAGGATCGGCCGGGCGGGATGGCGGCCATCGCCCGGGCCCTCGCCGACGCCGGTGTGAACATCCAGGGCCACCTCTTCCTCGGCCGCTGGGGCGATCGGGCGATGTTCACCTTCGTCGTCGACGACCCGGAGACGGCCCGCCCGATCCTCGAGCGCAAGCGCTAGCCGTATCGTTAGCTCCTGCCGGCGGCGGTGAGGGCGAGGAAGGCAGCGCCGCTCGTCGGCTCGAGAAGGTGAAGGGTGCCTCGCATCGCCCACATCTTGACGAGGTCACCCCTTGCGAGGGCATGATCGGCGTCACCTGGACGCGAGGCCGCCTGGCGGATCCGGACGGCGAGCTCGGCTGAGGAGGCGACCTGGGCCTGAATCCCGCAGAGACGCTCGACGACGGCAACCGTCGTCGTCGCCCCTTCGGCTCCGAGAAACTGGCGGCGCATTCGCCAGGCGAGGGCCCGAGGCCAGGAGAGCCAAGGAGGAAGCGGCGGCTCGAAGGATATCGGCCGGCGATGGGGGCGAGCGAGGACCAGGAGGCCTCGCGAGCGGACCGATGAACCGAGCACGAGTGGGGGCGGACTCGGTGGCCGACGGAGCCAACGGCCGAGGGCGGCCGCGAACCAACCTGGGCTGCTCGGTCCCGAGGGGCCACGCGGCTGCTGTCGGCGTGACCCTCGGCCCTTGTCCCGCGAGCCTCGAGCTGCGGAGACTGGCCCCGAACGGCCTGCGGCTGGACGCCAGCTCGCCATCAGCAGCGTCGAGGAGGTCGAGCCATGACCCACGTCCTCGTCGTCCATCACGACATCGACCTCGGTGACCAGGAGGCCGATGCGCTCCGCCGCGCCGGCTACGAGGTCGAACGCTGCCTCGGCCCTATCGGCGGCCGCTGCCCGGTCATCGCTGGCCGCCCGTGCCCGATCGCCGAGCGTGCCGACGTCCTCGTCTACGACGCCTGGGCGACCGGCGAACCCGACGGAGCGCGACGCCTCATCGAGGGCCTCCGGGAGCTCCATCCCGACATCCCGGTCGTCCTCGTGGCGCCGGGGATCGAGCCCGACTGGGTGGAGCTCGCCGGGCGCTATGGGGTGACCCCGCTCGTCGGCCCGCCGACGACGGACCGCCTCGTCGGGGCCATCGAGGCCGCCTTGGCACGGGCCGCCATTCCGACGGTGAGCTGAGCCCGTTTCCGCACGGCTGCGTCCGAAGCGATCCGCCGCCTGGGCTCGTTGTGCTCCTCGGTGGCTGGCCCGCAGTGGGCGTCGCCCGAGCCTTCCCTCGCCGACCGTGTCTGCGCGGTGAATGAGCATTCTTTGGCTCGGTTGTGGACAAGTCCGTTGACGGACGGCACCAGGCGGGTGGAGAATCTTCCTGCGTCCCTGGCGTTTCCGAGGCGCTTCGATCAGATGGCGACGGTCGAGGCCACACGAAGCCGTTCCTTCGGGCGCGGGGTGTCGAGCTACACCGAGCGCGCCCTCGTTCTGTGGCCGCGTCTCGATCGCGACCGTCTCCGCAGGACGCACGGTGACCCCCGCAAGATCGCCCGGCTCGTGGCGCAGCGCACCGCGCTGTCCGTCGACGAGATCGTGGCCCTTCTGACCGCGCCCCCGGTGAGGTGACCGTCCATGATGTCTCTCGCGCCGACCGGCAGCGATCCGCTCACCTCCCACGAGCTCTGCGAGCGCGCCCTCCGCGCCTACGAGCGGCTTTACCGCCTCCTCGACTGGGACGACCCCGATCTTGCCGCCAACGTTGCCTTCGTCGCCGGCCGGGCCAGGCTCCTCCGCCTCGCCGGTGCCGCGCCGTGGCCGATCGCGGGCTCGGTCCGTGACGACGTCCTCGCGGTCATCGAGGTCGCCGAAGGAACGAGCGATCCCATCGCTGCCGAGCGCTTGTTCTCCACCTTCGTCGAGGAGATCTGGCGACGCCTCGAGCGCCGCCGCCCGCAGCCCACCGGCCCCGTCCACGGCTACGGGCGCCGCGCCGCCGACCGGACCCGGCAGCCTCCGGCGGACGGCTCCGGGCAGCGCGCGGTGCCGAGCGGGCGGGAGGTGGGATCGCTCCTCCGCTGAGGGCGCCATCGGCCAACGGACGGACTCGGGATCCCGTCCGGGCCGGTATCCTTGTTCGTGCCACCGGCCGATGCGAGCGGGAGTAGCTCAGGTGGTAGAGCGTCAGCCTTCCAAGCTGAATGTCGCGGGTTCGAATCCCGTCTCCCGCTCCAGCCCTGACTCCCCCTCCCGAGACTCCGGCTGATCGCCGCCGTCCATGACTGCCCGGCGTCCCCTCAGCGCTGGGTGAGGACGCCGAGCCGCGCCAGCTCCGCTCCCGCCTCGACGAGGTCCCGGACGACGAGCGACCCCGGTCCGAACCCGTGCTCGCTGCGCCCGTTCGTCAGCCCGACGAAGCGGACGCCAGCGGCCCGCGCTGCTGCCTCGTCGACCTCGCTGTCGCCGACCATGATCGCCGCCGTAGGCGGGGCGCGGAGGGCGTCGAGGGCGGCGAGGAGGGGATCTGCGGCCGGCTTCGGTCGCAGCTCGGCTCGGCGACCGACGATGACGGCCGGGCGTGGGATCCCGTGCCGGGCCAGCGCCTGTTCGGCCCCCCGATCGGTCAGCAGGGTGACGATCCCTGTCCGGTCGGGGTCGATCCGCTGGACGAAGGCGTCGAGGCCGGGCATCGGTCGCGAGCGCTCGATCCCAGCCAGCTCGTGCCGCTCGACCGCCGCCGAGGCCGCGGGCCAGGCCGGGTCGGTGCTCCGGGCCGCCAGGAGTGCCATCGCCGCCCGGGTGCAGGTCCCCCAGGCCCGATCGACGGAGGCGGCCATGTCGTCCCCGAAGATCCCACGCAGGTCGGCGAGGGCGGCGCAGTAGTCGACGAAGGGCTCGACGTCGACGAGGGTCCGGTCGAGGTCGAGGAGGAGGACGATCGCGGGGCGGGCGTCCGACCGAGCCGACGGGCGGGTCGCTCGAGTCGGTGTCCGGACGGTGGGCGGGTCGGCTGGCGGCGGAGTCCTCGACGACGCGCCGCTCCCCCGTGCGTCCCTCCCCGACGGCTCGCCGCTCATCGGCGGGCGATCCCGAGCTCGTCGAGGGAGGTGAGGAGCTCGGCCGGGTCGCGATAGACCCGGTAGGCACCGGCCCGCGTCAGCTCGTCCTCGCCGTAGCCGCCCGAGAGGAGGCCGATCGAGAGCATCCCGGCCCGCCGGGCGGCGAGGAGATCCCAGACGGCGTCGCCGACGACGAAGCAGTCGGCCGGCCGAACAGCGAGGCGCTCCGCACAGGCGAGGAAGAGGTCGGGCTCTGGCTTCGCCCGGGCGACGTCGCCGCGGTCGACGATGACGACGTCGGGTGGTACCTCGAGGGCCGCGAGCGAGGCATCGATATCCGGGTGGCGGCCGGAGGTCGCGATGCCGAAAGGGACACCGGTGGCCCGGAGGGTGGCGATGAGGTCCTTCGCCCCGGGGAGTGGGCGCCGGTCGGGGCTCAGGGCCCGGAAGTGGGCACCGTGGCGCTCCTGGATCCGCTCCGCTTCCTCGGGCGTGAGCTCGCGGCCGATCTCGCGGGCGAGGGCCCGGACGAAGAGGCCACCGCTCATCCCGATCCGACGGTGGATCCGCCAGCCGTCGACGGGGATCGCTTCCTCGGCGAGGGCGCGCTGCCAGGCGACGACGTGGGCGTAGACGGTGTCGACGAGGGTCCCGTCGAGGTCGAAGATGAGTGCGGTCACGCGTCCATTCTCGCGCCTCGCGCGGGTCGCCGTGCGGTCAAGCGGCGAGGGCGGGTGCCCGGTGCGGCCACGGACCGGCGGGCTGCCACGTCGCCCATCGGGTTCGACCGCTACCGAACTGCATCCTTTCTGCACCCCTCCCTTCGTCGTCGACTCGGGGCTCCCCGGCTACCGTTGCGGCCATCGAGCTGCGCACCAGGTTGGTTTCTCGTCTGCACGGAGGGAGCACGCCTCATGGATACGGGAGATACCGCCTGGCTTCTCGTGGCCACAGCCCTCGTCATGATCATGCTGCCGGGGCTCGGCCTCTTCTACGGTGGCCTCGTCCGCCGCAAGAACGTCCTCTCGACGATCATGCACAGCTTCTTCGGGCTGGCGATCGTGAGCGTCGTCTGGGTCCTGTGGGGCTTTTCACTCGCCTTTGGCCCGGACGTTGGCGGCCTTGGCCTCCTCGGCGGCCTCGACTTCCTCGGCTTCGGCGCCGTTGGGATCGAGCCGAACCCCGACTACGCGGCGACGATCCCGCTCGTCCTCTTCGCCGCCTTCCAGCTCATGTTCGCGGCGATCACGCCGGCCCTCATCACCGGCGCCTACGCCGAGCGGAAGCGGTTCGGCGCCTTCGTCCTCTTCACCGTCCTCTGGTCGACCTTCGTCTATTCGCCCCTCGCCCACTGGGTCTGGGCGCCCGGCGGCTGGCTCCGGGAGCTCGGAGCCCTCGACTTCGCCGGTGGGACCGTCGTCCACATCAGCTCGGGGATCTCGGCCCTCGTTGTGGCGATGCTCATCGGCCGCCGCGCCGTGAACGGCGAGCGCCTCGATCCCCACGACGTCCCGATGACGGTTCTCGGCGCGGGCCTCCTCTGGTTCGGCTGGTTCGGCTTCAACGCCGGCTCCGCCCTCGCCGCCAACGGGGTGGCGGCCAACGCCCTCCTCGTCACGAACACCGCCGCCGCGGCGGCGACGCTCACCTGGGTCCTCGCCTCGTATCTCCACAAGCGGAAGACGAGCGTCGTCGGGGCGGCCGCCGGCGCCGTCGCTGGCCTCGTCGCCATCACCCCGGCCTCGGGCTTCGTGACGCCGGGCGGGGCCGTCGTCATCGGTGGCCTCGCCGGTGGGATCTGCTACAGCGCGACCCTCCTCCGCGAGCGACTCCGGGTCGACGACGCCCTCGATGTCTTCGCCGTCCACGGGGTCGGCGGCACGCTCGGCGCCGTCGCGACCGGCGTCTTCGCCGTCTCGGCCATCGGTGGGGTCTCGGGGGCGATCGAGGGCAACCTCGGCCAGGTCGGCATCCAGCTCGTCGCCGTCCTCGCCACCTACGCCTTCTGCGCCGTCTCGACCTTCGTCATCGTCAAGATCGTCGACCTCGTCGTCGGGCTCCGCGTCGCCAGCCACGAGGAGGAGGTCGGCCTCGACCTCTCGCTCCACGGGGAGGTGGCCTACCAGAGCTGACCCGTGCGCCCGCTCGCGGCGGGCTCCCGACCGTTCCATCTCGCACCTCGCCGGCCGTCGCCTCGCGCGGCGGCCGGCACCGTCCCCTCCGGAGGCACGATCCATGCGCACCAGACCCAGCCCCCGGACCGGGCGAACCGCCCCGGACCGTCCACCGCGTCCCAGCGCGGCGCTCCCATCCCCGAGCGCGGCGTCCGCGCACGGGCGATCACGCGCACCGGCCAGATCCTCGCTCTACGACCCACAGTTCGAGCACGACGCGTGCGGTGTCGGCTTCGTCGCCGACGCGGGTGGCCGATCGCGGCCCGCCGTTCTCCGTCTCGCCCTTGCCGGGCTCGCCTCCCTCGGCCACCGGGGCGCCTTCGCCGCGGACGGCGAATCGAGCGACGGGGCGGGGCTGGCCCTCCCCCTCGAACGGTCCGTCCTCGACCTTCTCGCCCCAGGTCTCGAGCGCCCCGGGGTCCTCGTCGCCTTCCTGCCTCGTCGATCTGCCGAGACCCGCCGGGCTCGGGCGATCGTCGAGAGGGCCTTGGCCGAGGAGGGCCTCGTCGTCGCCGCCTGGCGGCCGGTCCCCGTCGACCCGAGCGCCCTCGGCTCGGAGGCGGCGGCCTCGCGTCCGTCGATCGAGCAGGCGATCGTCGAGCGGCCGAAAGGTGTCACCCCTGCCGCCTTCGAGACCCGCCTCGCCCTCGCCCGCCGCCGTGCCGAGGCATTTGCCCGGGCGGAGGGACTCGCCGAGCTGGCGATCCCCTCGGCGTCGGGCCGGACGGTCGTCTACAAGGGGCTTGTCGCCGGGTCGCGCCTCGCCGACTTCTACGGCGACCTCGCCGAACCCCTCGCCGTCCGCTACGCCGTCTTCCACCAGCGCTACGCGACGAACACCCACCCGGTCTGGCGCCTCGCCCAGCCCTTCCAGTACGTCGCCCACAACGGCGAGATCAACACCGTCCGCGGAAACCGAGAGCAGGTCCGGGGCCGGATCGGGGATCGGCTCCCAACGGCCCTCGCCCGGCGGCTCGTCGAGGTGGGGCCGCTCCTCTCGCCCGACGGGTCGGACTCGCTGTCGCTCGACGAGGCGATCGAGCTCCTCGTCCTGACCGGCTGGCGGATCGAGACGGCGATGGTCGCTGCCATCCCCGAGGCCCAGCGACTCCGACGGACGATCCACCCAGCGGCGGCCGCCTTCGCTCGGCGGGTCGCCGGCTTCCTCGCGCCCTGGGACGGGCCAGGTGCCTTCGTCTTCGCCGACGGCCGGCGGGTGGGGGCGATCGTCGACCGAAACGGCCTCCGCCCCGCCGCCTTCGCGGTGACGACCGACGGGCTCGTCGCCCTCGCCTCGGAAGCCGGGGCCGTCCCCCTCGACGAAGCCCTCGTGATCCGGCGGGGCCGGCTCGGGCCCGGCGAGATGCTCCTCGTCGACCCGGCTCGGGGGCTCGTCCTCGAGGATGCCGAGGCGAAGGCGGAGGCGCTTCGCTCGGTCGCCGTCGTCGAGGACGTTGCGGCCCGAGCCGCTCGGCCGTCGCCGGCGCCGGACGTCGCCACGGTCCGGCCAGTGGGGACGCGGACGCCGCTCCCGCTCCGCTACCTCGCCGGTCTCGACGCCGAGAAGGCCCGGCTCGACATCCGGACGATGGCCCTCGAGGGGAAGGAGCCGCTCTGGAGCATGGGCGACGACACGCCCCTCGCCGGCCTCGCCCGGGTCGATCGGCCCGTCTCCGACCACCTCCGGCAGGCCTTCGCCCAGGTCACGAACCCGGCCATCGACCCCGAGCGCGAGCAGGTCGTCATGGACCTCTCGGTCGAGCTCGGCCGTCGGCCGCCGCTCCTCGGCGGCCCGCCCGACGACCGACGGGCCGGTCGCCGCCGAACCTGGTCGCGGACGTTCCACCTCGAGCGGCCGATCGTGACCGACCGCGAGGCGCTCGTCGCCGCCCTCGAAGCGGCCGGGCGGTCGGTCCGTCTCCTCGACGCGACCTGGGACCCGGGGGCCGGCGAAGGCGGGTTGCGGGTCGCCCTCGATGGGCTCGCCGCGGCCGCCCTCACGGCCGCCCGAGCGGGGGTCGAGATCCTCGTCCTGAGCGACCGCCGCTTCGATCTCGAGCGGCTCCCGATCCCCTCGGTCCTCGCGGTCGGCGCCGTCCACACCGCCCTCACCGAGGCCGGCCTTCGCGGTCGGACCGACGTCGTCGCCGAGGCCGCCGACGTCCTCGACGTCCACGGCCTGGCCATGGTCCTCGCCTCGGGGGCGACGGTCGTCTGCCCGTGGCTCGCCGTCGAGCTCGCCGCCGAGCTGGCCGGGAGTCGGGGCGCAGAGGCGCTGACGGGCGAGCAGGCCGTCGCGAACCTCGTCCGCGCGTTTGCGGCCGGCCTCCGGAAGACCCTCGCCCGGATGGGGATCAGCACCGTCGCTTCCTACGTCGGCGGCGCCCTCTTCGAGGTCCTCGAGCTCAGCCCCGACGTCCTCCGCCGCTGCTTCCCGAGCGCGCCGGCCTGGCCGGGGACGGTCGGCTTCGAGGACCTCGCCCGTCGGCAGCTCCGGCGCCTCGAGGCGGCCCGGGCGATCCCGGCCGACGACCCGCGGGCGAAGCTCGTCGATCCGGGCTTCGCTCGCTTCCGGGGCGACGGCGAGCTCCACCTCTACGCACCGTCGGTCGTCAGCGAGCTCCAGGAGGTCGCTCGGACGAAGGACGAGATCGAGGCTGCCCTCGCCCGGCTCCGGGCCGTGAAGGAGCACCCGCCGGCCGTCGTCCGCGATGGTCTCCGGCTCCGGCCGGCGCGCCGGCCGGTTCCCCTCGACGAGGTCGAGCCCGCCCGGGCCATCGTTCGTCGCTTCGTCGCTTCGGCGATGAGCGTCGGTGCCCTGTCCCCCGAAGCCCACCAAGCGATCACGATCGGGATCCAGCGGGCCGGCGGGGCGGCGAACACCGGCGAGGGTGGTGAGGACCCAGCCTGGTACGTCCCGGGCCCCGACGGGGAGCGCCACGACGCTCGGATCAAGCAGGTCGCCTCGGCCCGCTTCGGGGTGACCTCCCAGTACCTCGCCCGGGCCGACCAGATCGAGATCAAGATCGCCCAGGGCAGCAAGCCCGGTGAGGGCGGCCAGCTGCCGGGCAAAAAGGCGACGGCGTACATCGCCGCCCTCCGGCGGGCGCAGCCGGGTCAGTCCCTCATCAGCCCGCCGCCGCACCACGACATCTACTCGATCGAGGACCTCGCCCAGCTCATCGCCGACCTGCGCTCGATCAACCCCTGGGCCCGGATCGGGGTGAAGCTCGTCGCCACCCGCGGGGTCGGGACGATCGCCGCCGGGGTGGCGAAGGCGGGCGCCGACTACATCCACATCGCCGGCCACTCGGGTGGGACGGGGGCCTCGCCGCTCTCGTCGATCAAGCACGTCGGGGTGCCCTGGGAGCTCGGCCTCGCCGAGACCCACGAGACGCTCCTTCGGAACGACCTCCGCGACCGGGTCGTCCTCCGGACCGACGGGGGTCTCCAGACCGGGCGGGACGTCCTCGTCGCCGCCCTCCTCGGGGCCGAGGAGTTCGGCTTCGGGACGGCGATGCTCGTCGCCGTCGGTTGCGACATGGCCCGCCAGTGCCACCTCGACACCTGCCCGACGGGGATCGCGACCCAGCGCGAGGACCTCCGGGCGAAGTTCACCGGGACGCCGGAGCAGGTCGAGCGCTTCGTCCTCGCTCTCGCCGAGGACGTCCGGCGCGAGCTGGCGGCGATCGGCGCTCGCTCGATCGGGGAGGTCGTCGGCGAGGCGCGGCGGTACCTCCGACCGGCCGCCACGGGGCGGACCCTCGACCTCGAGCCGCTCGTTCGGCTGCCGCGCTGGCGAGCGGACGCCGCCCGGCGGGCGGACCCGGAGCGGGCCCGGGAGGTCGTCGCTCGACCGCCGGCCTCGCCCCTCGAGCGGCGGCTCGTCGAGGAGCTTCGGGCCGGTGGGCCACGGGTCCGCGGTGGTCTGGCGATCACGACGGCCGACCGCTCCTTCGGGGCCGAGCTCTCGGGTGCCATGGAGCGGGGCGAGATCGACGCCCGCGACGGCCTCATCCGGCTCGGCCTCCGGGGCTCGGCCGGGCAGAGCTTCGGGGCCTTCACCTGCGCCGGGGTGACGCTCACCCTCGAGGGGCAGGCGAACGATTACGTCGGCAAGGGGCTCGGCGGCGGGACGATCGTCCTCCGCCCGGCGGCGATCGAGGCGTCCGGGGCGGTGGGCGGTGCAGGTGCCGCTGCCGCGGGCGTTGCCTCGAGTGGCGCTCGCCGCGGCGCCGGCGTCGGCCCCGACGCCCCCGCCCACCGGCCGGAAGCCCAGGCGATCGCCGGCAACGTCTGCCTCTACGGGGCTACAGCCGGGCGGCTCCACGTCGTCGGGCGGGCCGGGATGCGCTTCGCCATCCGGAACAGCGGCGCCGAAGCGGTCGTCGAGGGGATCGGTCCGCACGGCTGTGAGTACATGACCGGCGGGACGGTCGTCGTCCTCGGGCCCATCGGGGCGAACTTCGGGGCCGGGATGACCGGCGGGCGGGCCTTCCTCTACGACCCGGCCGGCCGGCACGCGGCCCTCCTCCACACCGCGAGCGTCGGTGCCGTCCGCCTGGCCGCGGCCGTCCACGAGCGGAGCGACGGGGCGGCCCTCGTGGCCGATCTCCGCCGGCTCCTCGAAGCGCACGCCGAGGCTGGATCGCCGACGGCCGCCCGACTCCTCGCCGGCGGCGCCATCCCCCTCGGTGACTTCTGGCTCGTCGAGCCGGTCGCGGCGGCGGCCGCCTCGGCGGCCACGGAGCCGGCCCGCTCCGCAGCGGGGAGCTGACGCCGCTCGCCTCTTTTCCGCCGGGTCGACGTGGCGGCCTGACCCGGCGGGCTTCGGTCCGCTTGCTCGGAAGACGGAAGAGTGCGGCCGACGCCGGCGCTCCTTAGCGGCTTGTTGCTTGACGATAACCCGGAGGACACGACTTGCGGCGGTGCAGCGCGGTCATTCCTCGGCGGCGCCCGAGGAGGCCTGACCGGCTCCACACGCTCAGCGGGCGATCGTATCCAGGAGATGCCAGGTTGCTGGCAGAGCGCTAGAGCCCTCGATGCCATGCGTCAACGCCGTGTGCCAGCGTGAACGGCCTAGGTGCGGAGGAGCCTCTTGGCGTCGGGGTTAAAATGTTGGCGGGGTGGTCAGGATGCGGAAACGACGGGCTCGTCGAGCGATCGTCGTGCTCGGGGCGAGCCTTCTGTGTATCCTCGCCTTGCTCGGTGCCCGAAGCTCGACCATCGGGGCGGATATCCGTGGTGCCGCGACGGAGGTCGCGGCATCCGAGCTTCAGGACACCGCGACGAACGCTGGAGCTCTCGGCGTGTATCTCAGCGAGGACGCCGTCGTGGTTGTGCTGCCGACCGGCGTTCATATTGACGTCGCTACTCTGGCCGGGAACGACGGACAGACGAAGGTGGAGACCAAGGCGGTTGACGTCACCGCCGCCGATGTCGCCGCCGTCAAAGAGCTTGTGGCAAGGACCCACGCATCGCGCGGTGGTTCATGGGCCGCGTGGTTCGATCCTGTTCGTGGCTCGATCGTGGTGGAGGGTCCGGAGGATCCGTCGCTCGACGCGGTGCTGCGCGCCGAGTTCGGAACGAAGGTAACTCGTGTTCTTGCCGATCACAGCTTCGTTCGCCTGCTCGGGCGAAACGACGACACTCCACCATTTTGGGGCGGCGCCATGGTTCAGGACGACCCGCTCGTCTCTAGGTGCTCCACGGGCTTCTCCGTGACCAGGGGCGGTGTCTCGTACATACTCACTGCCGGACACTGCTGGACACTGAACCGCCGCATAGAAACCCCCCCAGGGACTGTTCGTCGGCACCGTCCGCCTGCGAGCACCATTCCCTCAGACAGATTCTGAGGCGATCGGGGACACGGCGTATGGACCTCGGATCTACGTAGGAGGCGTGTGTTGCCAGTCAATGGGCCTGGCCGGCGCAGGCAACCCGGTCGTCGGCGCCACGTATTGCGCAGGTGGTGCATTCAGTCTGGAGCAGTGCGACAAGCGAGCCGAGGCTGTTGGAGTACGATTTTGTGATGCGGGCGGTTGCACTGACAACCAGGTCCGATTCACGAATGGAGGCGGGCTGAGGCCTGGCGATTCCGGCGGTCCGTTCTATTTCAGGGCGGCAGGGGGCTGCGTGTATGCGCGAGGTACCCTCGTCGGTGTCGGGGATGATCATGGCTACGCGCAGATGTGGTCTTCCATCGCGGCCGCGTTGTCTGTGTCCATCAAGATCGATCAAGGGTGTTACTAGCGTCTCGGAGTAGGTCCGATGGTTCATCGAGTGGCGGGCCAAGTCGATAGCCGGCGCGGGACCGCGGGGGGCTCCTCCGGGCGGGACGTACAGCGCCAAGATTCACCGCGGCCACTCGGGAGTGTGCATGTCACGCGAGCGGCGGAGGTCCGACTGGCCGTGTTGCTGACGTTCCTCGCTGCTGCCGTGGCAGGAGGAGTGTGGGCCGTGGGAAGAGCCATCGGTCCAGAGGCTGCGGACGCGCCTCCCTTCTTCGTCCAGCCGGGCGATCGTGTCGCTGCCACGGGCCTCGTCGTGGGGGATGTGACCGGTGAGCTTCGGCTCTGTGTGCCCGGGCTGACCCGCCTCGTGGACGACGGACGCCCGCCGACGTGCTCGTCAGTCTCGACGCCGTTGCGCGGTCTGAGCACATCGTCGATCCCGGGCTGGGTGTCGAGCGACGGGTCAGGGTACGCCGTCGGGGTGACGGTCTTCGGGACCTGGACGGGCGACGGCATCGAGGTCGAACGCGCCGTTGGTGCGTTCGCTCCGGCGACACCGGAGCCCATCGAGTGCCAGGGTCCGGTCTCCGGCCCGCCGGCGTCCGGGGACCTGCGGGAGGAGGCCGCCCTCGCCGCCCTGTACGACGAGGTTTTCGGCAACCGCGAGGTGTACGGAGGGTACTGGCGCTCGAGACTCGGCCACATCGTCGTCGGGGTCGCCGGCGACCCGGCCGATCTTGAGGCTCGAGTCCGGCAGCTCTATCCGTACGCCCTCTGTCTCGTCCGGGTCCCGAATAGCCTGGCCGTCCTGGACGCCACCGCCGCCGGCCTCGAGGACCGCGTCGCCTCGTGGCAGGTCGTC
The DNA here is from genome assembly GCA_042408535.1 of Chloroflexota bacterium. Taxonomy (GTDB): domain Bacteria; phylum Chloroflexota; class Limnocylindria; order Limnocylindrales; family CSP1-4; genus BPIH01. The sequence continues at coordinate 17,323 of JBHORA010000071.1, forward strand.
ATCGATCCGGCCACGAACCGAGTCCGGGTGACGGTCCTCGTCGTCGACGAGGCGACGGCCGCCCTCGCCGCAGGTCACGAGGGGCAGATCGCCTTCGACCCGCTCGTCCGACCGGACCGCCGCTAGGTGACCGAGGGCACGGCCGCCTCGGGCGGCTCCTCGGCTCGTCGCCCGGAGGTCGGACTGGTCGGGGTGCGGGGCCTCCCGGCTGCCGTGCGACCTGAGGGCGTTTCGGTCGGAACGGCGCCGCAGCTCGGGCAGTCGGCCTTCCAGATGAGCTTCTGGTACGTCCCGTCGGTCGTCGAGGCGCTCGTCACCCTCGGGGTCCTCGCCTTCGGCGGGCTCGTCTTCAGCGTCGCGGCCTGGGTCCTGCCGCTCCAAGAGGCGGGGTCGCCGGACAGGGAGCCCCCAGGCACCTGAGCTCCGGGCCTGGCTGGCCGCCGACGCCACCGGGGCCGAACGGGACAGGCCTCGGCCCTCGGCCGTGACACGCCGTGCCACCCTGAGCGAACAGAACCGGGCCTCCGCGCCTCGTTGCTCCGCTCTTGCCACTCTGAGCGAACAGAACGGGCCTTCCGGGCTCGCACCGTGGCCGAGTGACACGCACAGCGAACAGAACGGGTCTCGGTCGCGCCTCGCCGGCCGCCGTGCCAGCCTGAACGAACAGAACCCCGGCCGCGGCGCGCCGAGGGGTTGTTCTGTCCGGCCTGGGTGTCATCCGGACGGGGCGAGGGCTCGGGGTGGCTGTTCTGTTCGGCCTGAGTGTCACTCGAGGAGTGGCAGCGTCCCAACCGGGCGTTCTGTTCGGCGTGGGTGTCATCCGGACGGGGTGGAGGGGCGAGGTAGGCGTTCTGTTCGGCGTGGGTGCCATCGCGCACCTGCGAGGGCTTCGGGCCGCCGTTGCGCTCGCCGTGGGTGTCATCGGCCGGGGCGGGCGGTGGGGACGGCCGTGGTGCGCGGCGCGCGTCACCCGGGGGTGGACGGCTGGCGCGGCGCCGCGGGGCACCCGCGCACCCGGCGACGGCTCGGGGCGGCGCGGCGGCACCGCTACCACATCGCAACCTTTGCGCACCCTCTTCGGTGCCGACGCCGGACGAGGACGAGCGTAGCCTGACGGGCGTCGATGAGCGCGATCGGTCAGTCCCCGTGCCGGTCGCCGGATCGCAAGCTGCGCACCCACCACAGAACCCGGAAGGACCGTCCGATGCTCTATCCCGCCGACCCAACCCGTCGCTTCCCGTACGGTCACGCGGTCAGCGCGGCTGGCCCGGTGACCTGCGCCGCTTGCGGCTGCCGACTCCAGCTCGTCGGGCCCGAGGGTGCTGCAGCTTGGTTCCACTTCTCGCCCCTCGGTGGGCGCGACGCCCGGGGCTGCCGAGTCCCCTGCGTCGACGCTGCCCACGACGCGAACGGCCTGCCGCTCAGCGTTCGAACCGCCGCCTAACGTCTCTCCCGCACCCCGGCGGTGCGCCGGGTGCCTCCCATAGCCCGCCGGTCCGCGTGCTCGGGCGGATCGGCGGGCGCTTTTTGCCCCGCATGTCGCCCGTGGACTCGATCGCGCCATCCGCCGCCCTGTCGCCGACCCGACCGGGCGCCGGGTCCTCGCCGGCCTCGGCGGCGGCTTCAGCGCTAGCGGCTCGTTTCGATTCGGTAGCCGACCCCGCGTACGGCGACGATGGCCGGCCCGCCCGCCGTCCGAACCTTCGACCGCAGGCGGGCGAGATGCGGCTTCAACCAGAGCGGGTCAGGATCCGGATCGCCCGGCCAGCCGGCCCGCAGGAGCCTCTGGTGCGGCACGACGTCCCCGGCCGCGGCGACGAGGGCTTCCAGGAGCCGAAACTCGGTCGGCGTCAGGGGGATCGGCACGTCGCCGACCTGGACCTCGTGCCGGCCCGGGTCGAGCCGCAGATTGCCGATCTCGAGCGGCCCCGGGCCGGCGGGGCCCGGCGCCCGTTCGGCACGCCGCATGACGGCCGCGATGCGGGCCAGGAGCTCGGCCTTGCCGAAGGGCTTCGTCAAATAGTCGTCGGCGCCGATCTCGAGCGCCCGGACCTTCGCCGCCTCGCCGCTCTCCCCGGAGACGACGACGATCGGGGCCGAGCCGAGGGCCCGGATCTGGCCGGCGACGGTGAAGCCGTCCGGCCCCGGCATGGCGAGGTCGAGGAGGACGAGGTCCGGCGACTCCTCCCGGAAGCGCTTGATCGCCGTCAGGCCGTCGTAGGCGGTGATGACCTGGTGGCCCTCCGTTCCGACGAGGGCGGTGATGGCGCCGACCATGGCCGGATCGTCGTCGACGACGAGGATGCGGAGGGGGCGAGGGGCGGGCACGGTGCGACCTCGGATGGCGACTCAGATGGCGACCGCCGCCGGGAGGGCGACGACGAAGCGGGCGCCGTGGGGTTCGGCGGGTTCGACCCAGAGGCGGCCGTCCATCGATTCGACGAGCCGCTTGGCGGCATAGAGCCCGATCCCCGAGCCGCGGGCCGTGTGCGTATCGCGGCGGGCGTAGGGCTCGAAGATCCGCTCCCGCCATTCGGGCGGGATTCCGGGTCCCTCGTCGGTGACGGCGATCCGGACGACCCCCTCGACGAGCTCCGACTCGATCCGGATCGTCGTCCCCGGCGGGGCGTACTTGACGGCGTTCTCGATGAGGTGCTCGAGGACCTGGCGGAGGCGTGGCGGGTCGGCCATGGCCTGGCGGCGGACGTCGATCCGGACCTCGGCCCGATGCTGTCGAAGGAGGGGCTGGACCTGTTCGAGGGTCGTCTCGACGACCTCTTTCACGTCGACCGGGACGACCGCTGCCGCCTGCGCCTGCTCCGGCATCGGCCGGACCGAGGCGAGGATCGAGTCGACGAGCCGATCGAGGCGCTCGATCTGCTCGATCGCCGCTCGGTGCCACTCGGCTCGCCGCCGACGCCGTTCTGGGTCCCGCGATCGCCGACCCTCGAGGGGCGGCTCTTCGGCGAGGAGGTCGGCGTAGGCGCGGACAACGGCGAGGGGTGTCCGGAGCTCGTGGGTGACGAGAGCGATGAGCTCGGCCCGGGCTTCGTCGAGGGCTCGAAGCTCCTTCGCCCGGGCTTCGGCCTCCTCCTGGAGGCGCACGCGCTCGACGATCCCGGCCAAAAGGTCAGCGATGGCACCGAGCTGGGCGACGTCGCTCTCGGTGAACTGGCGGTGGCGTTCGGTCTGGACGTTGAGGACGCCGACGACCCGGTCGTGCCAGATGAGGGGGACCGACAGCATCGAGGCGATGAAGCGCTTCTGGTCGATGCCGCGGACCCAGAGGAAGCGCGGGTCGGAAGGGACGTCGGGGATGATCATCGGTGTCCGGCTCGCCGCCACCCGCCCGGTCACGCCCTCGCCGAACGGCACCCGGGCCCGCCCGATCTGATACTTGTCGAGGCCGTTCGTCGCGGCGAGAGTCAGGTAGCGTTCGTCCCGATCGAGGAGATAGAGCGAGGAGACGTTCGCGTGGAGCGCATCCCGGGTCTGATCGACGACCGTCTCGAGGAGCTCCTCCCAGGTGCGCGCCGTCGTGGCGAGGCGGACGACACGGTGGAGGAAGCGGAGCTGCTCGAGCTGCTCCGCTGCCGTCTGCTCGACGCGGACGGGCGGCTGAAGGGTGGGTTCGGTGGGCGCTTCGGTCCTCGCCTCGACCATGACCGTACAAGCGTAGCCCTCCTCCGGCGAAGGCATGGTTGCGGCATCGTTGCGAGCCGGAGGCGGAATGGTGTGCAGGCGGCCGAAGGGACAGCGAGGGGGAGCCAGCGGCGGTGAGCGGGAGATGAGCGGTCGACCGATCGACGCCGGGGCTCGCGCCTTCGCTTTCGGGGCGAGTCGCCCAGCTCCCAGCAACCGCCTCCCCGGCAACCGCCTCCCCGGCAACCGCGTTCCCGGCAACCGCGTCCCCGGCAACCGCCTCCCCGGCAACCGCGTTTCTGGCAGCCCGGCCCTGAAGAATCCAGCCGTCCGCGCCGAACCCGTCGGTGTCGGCTCCGCGGGCGCTCGCAATCCCCTCGCTCGAGAGGTCCGTCTCCTCGGGAGTCTCCTTGGCCAGGTCATCGTCGAGCAGGCTGGCCTGTCGCTCCTGGAGACGGTCGAACGGATCCGCCGGGGCATGATCGAGCTGCGACGGCGTCCCGATCCCGAGGCCCGCGAGCGGCTGTCCACCGAGATCGCCGCCCTCGATCTCGACACGGCAGAGGCCGTCATCCGGGCCTTCAGCTGCTACTTCCAGCTCGTCAATCTGGCCGAAGAGCGCGACCGCGTTCGGTCCCTCCGACGGCGGGCCCGGGCGGCTCGCGGCGGGCCGATCGCCGATTCGGCGGCCGACGCCCTGACGGGTCTCGTCGAAGCCGGGCACTCCCTCGACGAGCTCGAAGGGATCATCGGGCGGCTCCGGATCTCGCCGGTCCTGACGGCTCACCCGACCGAAGCTCGCCGGCGGACGATCCTCGTCGCCCTCCGCCGGATCGCCCGCCTCCTGGAGCGGCTCGACGATCCGCGGCTCACGCCGGCCGAGGACGGCGACCTCCGGCGTCGCCTCCGCGAGGAGATCACGATCTTCTGGCGAACCGGCGAGCTCCGGGCGGGTCAGCTATCGCCCCTCGACGAGGTGCGGACGGCCATGGTCTTCTTCGACGAGACCCTCTACACCGTCACCCCGGCCGTCTACCGGGAGCTCGATGCGGCTCTCGATCGGGTTGCCGAGGTGGCGACACGGCGGGGCCGCCGAACGCGTCCTCTCGCCGACGCTGCCGCCACGGACAGCGGTCGGACGGGCACGAGGCCGCCCCGGGTACCTGCCTTCCTGCGCTGGGGCAGCTGGATCGGCGGCGATCGAGACGGCAACCCCTTCGTGACGGCCGAGGTCACCGCCCGAACGCTCCGGATCCAGGCTGACCACGTCCTTCGGGGCCATGAGGCAGTCGCGACCCGGCTCATGCAGACCATCGCGGCTCGGGTCCCGGCCGATCGGGTACCGCGGCCTCTCGCCGCCCGCCTCTTCCGGGACGACGACGAGCTGCCCGAGACGGCCAGGATGCTCCGTCGCCGCTTCCCGGACGAACCCTACCGGCAGCGGCTCGGGGCGATCGCCGAGAAGCTCCGGCGGACCCGGGCCTACTTGACCGAGACGCCGGGGCCGATCGGAGCTCGCTACCCCTCCGCCGACGCGCTGCTGGCCGAACTCGACGAGCTGGCGGACGCCCTCGTCGCTGACCGCCTCGAGCGGGTCGCCTACGGCGAGCTCCAGGACTTCCGCTGGCAGGTCGAGACCTTCGGCTTTCACCTCGCCGAGCTCGAGGTCCGCCAGCACGCCGCGGTCCACGAGGCCGCCCTCGCTGTCCTCGACGACCCTCTCCGACGGACGGACCCGTCGGCCCTCGGGGCCGACCTGCCCGGCGCAGCCGGGGTAAGTGCAGCCGAGGTCCTGGCGACCTTCCGGGCCATGGCCGATCTCCAGCGGCGCTTCGGGTCAGCGGCCTGTCGGCGGGTCGTCGTCAGCTTCACCCGGGGTCCCGACGACGTCCTCGCCGTTCTCCGTCTCGCTGATCTCGCGGCCGAGGCGGTGCCGGCGGCCCTGACGGGTGGCTTCGGGCCCGGTCGTCCGGAGGTCGAGGTCGTCCCCCTGTTCGAGTCGGCGGCTGCCCTGGCTGCCGCCGGGCCGATCATCGAGGCGCTCGCCAGCGACCCTGCGTACCGGATGCACCTCGAAGGGCGCGGTCGGCGCCAGGAGGTCATGCTCGGCTATTCGGATTCGAACAAGGAGTCGGGGTTCCTGGCGGCGAACTGGCAGCTCTATCGGGCCGCCGAGGCGCTCGTGGGGGTCGCCCGTCGCCACGGCCTCGAGCTGACGATCTTCCATGGCCGTGGCGGCGCGATCGGCCGGGGCGGTGGACCGACGAACCGGGCGATCCTCGCTCAGCCACCGGGGGCGATCGACGGTCGCTTCAAGGTGACCGAGCAGGGCGAGGTCATCGCCGCCCGGTACGCCAACCGGGCGATCGCCCTTCGAGGGCTCGACCGGATCGCCGGTGCCGTCATCCGGGCGTCGGCGGCCGGGCACGCGGAGGCGGTCGCCTCAGCGGCCAAAGCCGGCGGGCCGATCCTCGATGAGCTCGCCGAGGTGGCGAGGCGGGCGTACCGAGCCCTCGTCTGGGAGGAGCCGGAGTTCGCTCGATTCTTCTGGTCAGCGACGCCGATCGAGGAGATCGCGACCCTTCGCCTCGGCTCTCGGCCGGCAGCCCGGGTTGCCGGGCGCCGCGAGCTCGAGTCGCTCCGGGCGATCCCTTGGGTCTTCGCCTGGAGCCAGGCCCGAATCAACCTGCCGGGGTGGTACGGTCTCGGGAGCGCCTTGGAGGCGTACCGTCGAGCGCACGGGGAAGCGGGTCTCGACCGGCTCGCGGCCCTCTATCGGGAGTGGCCGTTCTTCGCGACCGTCCTCGACAACGCCGAGCTGAGCCTCGCCAAGGCCGACATCGGCGCCGGGCGACGGTATGCCGCATTGGCCGGCTGGGCGGGGGCTGAACGGCTCTGGGTCCAAATCGAGGCGGAGTTCGGGCGGGCGGTCGAACTGCTCCTGCGGGTCACGGGGCGAACGCGGCTCCTCGAGGGGATGCCGGGCCTCCTCCGGTCCGTCGAGCTCCGGAATCCGTACGTCGACACGTTGACCGAGTTCCAGGTTCAGCTCCTCGCCCGGTTGCGGTCGCTGGCGGCCGGCGATTCGGAGCGGGAGCGACTGCTGCGCCTCGTTCAGCTGACGATCAACGGGGTGGCCGCCGGGCTGCAGAACACGGGCTGAGAGAGAGGGCCGGCGACGGGGAGTCGTGGCCGAGATGGGGTCCTTCCGTGAGTCCGCTCTGGGCATAACGAGAGCGGTTCGGCTCTGCCCGAGATGGACTCACCAAAGACGGCTGTTCCTCCTCGACGGCACAGCGGCGCTGCCGCACAGCGGCGCTGCCTCAGCGAGCGGGCTGAGGGCCGCGGTGGGCAGCGCGAAGGCCTCGCGGTGGGCAGCGTGAAGGCCTCGCGGTGGGCGGCTTGGGGGCGGCGTGGAGGCCATCGGTCGGCTATCGTTGGCGCGTGCCGCTCATCCGTCTCGAGGGCTTGACAAAGCGCTACGGGGATCGGGTCGTGGCTCTCGACGGCCTCGACCTCGAGCTGGGCCCGGGCATCATTGGCCTCGTCGGCGCCAACGGGGCCGGCAAGACGACCCTCCTTCGGATCCTCCTCGGCCTTGTGCCGCCGACGGCCGGGCGGGCTTTCGTCTTCGACCTCGACGTCGCGACCGACGGACCGCGGATCCGAGAGCAGCTCGGCTACATGCCGGAACATGATTGCCTTCCGCCGGACACCTCGGCCACGGAGTTCGTCACCCACATGGCGCGCCTCTCGGGCCTGCCGGCCACCGCAGCCCGGGAGCGAACGGCCGACGTCCTCCGGCACGTCGGCCTCTATGAGGAGCGGTATCGGCCCATCGGCGGCTACTCGACCGGCATGCGTCAGCGGGTGAAGCTGGCCCAGGCCCTCGTCCACGATCCGCGCCTCGTCCTCCTTGACGAGCCGACGAACGGCCTGGACCCGGCTGGCCGCGAGGAGATGCTCGACCTCGTCGAGCGGACCGGTCGCGAGTTCGGGATCTCGATCGTCCTCGCCAGCCACCTCCTCGGCGAGATTGAGCGGGTCTGCGACCACCTCGTCGCCATCGACGCCGGGCGCCTCCTCTCCTCGGCACCGCTCGCCACCTTCACGGCTCGGACCGGGAGCCTCGCCGTCGAAGTCCTCGACGGTGAGGACCGGCTCCTCGAGCGACTCCGCACGGCCGGTTTCGTCGCCCGTGCCGCCGGGCGGACGGTCCACCTCGCCCTCGACGGCCGCGTCGGCGGTCCGCGACCGGAAGCGGTCTACGACGTCGTCCGGGATGCCGTCGCCGAGCTCGGGCTTGGCCTCGTTCGCCTCGAACCAGAGCGGCGCTCCCTCGAGGACCTCTTCCGCGAGCCGGGCGCGTCGGCGGCGGAGCGGCCGAAGCCGTCTGCCGCGGCCGCCGCAGGGGACCGGGCTGCCACTGACGGTGGCGACGACCCGGCAGAGCGGCCGAAGCCGTCTGCCGCGGCCGCCGGCACGACCGCCGACGACGTCTCGCCGGGGGGCGGAGCGGCGTGAGCACGGCCTCGATCCAGCCGGGGACGAACTCAGCCGGCACGATCTACGACCTCGGCTACCGCCACTACGACGGCCCCCGTCTCGGCCGGGAGGCTGCGCTCCGAGCCCTCTTCGCACACTCCCTCCGGGTCGTCTGGGGGGTCGGGCGCGGCGGCCGGGCGAAGCTCATTCCGATGGGTCTGGCGGCGATGGCGGCCCTGCCGGCGGTCGTCGCCCTCGGGATCGCCGCCATCGCCGGCCAGTTTGGCGGGTCGGCGGACGAGCTGTCTCCAATCCGGTACGAGACATACTTCCCGTACGTGAGCGGCATCGTCTTCCTCTTCGTCGCCGCCCAGGCCCCCGAGCTCCTCGGCCGTGATCAGCGCTACGGAGTCCTGAGTCTCTACTTCGCCCGCGCCCTCCGCCGGGAGGACTACATCGCCGCCAGGCTCGCTGCCTTCATGGTCGCCCTCCTCGGGCTCATCCTCGTCCCCCAGGCGCTCCTCTTCGTCGGCCGAGCCCTCGCCGCCGCCGACATCGTCGCCGCCGCGAGTCGCGATCTGCCCGAACTGCCGCCCGTCATCGCCCAGGCCCTGCTCACGGCCGGTGTCCTCGGCGGGCTCGGTCTCGCCATCGCCGCCTGGACCCCGCGGCGGGCGTACGCCACGGCGGCCATCATTGCTGCCGTAACGGCCACGCCGGTCATTGCCCAGATCGGCGGCCGCGCGGCACGGAGCCTGGGCGGGGAAGTCCTCGCTCTCCTCTCGCCACCCCACATCCTGGAGGGGACGAACGCGGCCTTCTTCGGGACTCGGATCGTCGGCGTCGGTTCCGGGATCGAGGGTCCGTGGTACGTCGCCGCGGCCGTCATCATCAGCCTCGCCTGCCTGGCGGTCCTCCTCCGCCGCTATCGAACCGTCGTCGCATGATGGGGCAGGTCGGCGGCTCGGGGGCAGCGCAGGCGGCGCCGCCCTCGATGACCGAGGTGGGAGCGGCGGTCGGCGGGCGCTGGCCAATCGAGCTCGTTGGAGTCGGCCGCTGGTACGGGAACGTCGTCGCCGTCAACGACGTCAGCCTCCGGATCGGAGCCGGGATCACGGGACTCCTCGGGCCGAACGGTGCCGGGAAAACGACCCTTCTCCACCTCGTCGCCGGGTTTCTCCGTCCCTCGGCTGGCCGGGTCCTCGTGGAGGGCGAGCCGCCGCACGGTCGGCCCAGGATCTGGCGCTCCCTCGGGTTCGTCCCCGAACTCGAAGCGATCCCGACGTCGGTTAGCGGCGCCGAACTCGTGGAGATCGTCGCCCGCCTCCACGACCTTCCGGCTCCGCGCCCGGCCGTCGACCGCGTCATGCGGCTCGTCGATCTCGGGGCGGCGAGCGACCGCCCGATCGGGACCTACTCGAAGGGGATGCGGACCCGGGTGAAGCTCGCGGCGGCCCTCGTCCACGACCCGAGGATCCTTCTCCTCGACGAGCCCTTCAACGGCCTCGATCCCCGGGGGCGGATCGCCATGATCGATCTCCTTCGGGAGCTGGCGGCCCAGGGTCGGACGATCGTCTTTTCCTCCCACATCCTCGAGGAGGTCGAGCGCCTCGCCGAGCGGATCGTCGTCGTCTACGCAGGGCGCCTGGCAGCGGCCGGCGACTTCCGGGCGATCCGACGGCTCATGATCGATCGACCCCACACCTTCACCGTCCGCTCCTCCGACGATCGCCGCCTCGGCGCGGCCCTCCTTCGGGCCCCGGCCATCACCGGCGTCGAGCTGGCCGATGGCCGCCTCCTCGTCCGGTCCTCCGATTACGGAGCCGTGACGCGGCTCCTGCCCGAGCTCGCGCGATCGGAGGGGGTCAGTCTCTTCGAGGTCCGCCCGGCCGACGAGTCGCTCGAGCGGGTCTTCGACTATCTCGTCCCCCGATGAGGGTTGCCGACGCCGGCCCGGCGCGGAGGGTCCTTCCATGAGCAGCGCCCTCGTTCGCTTCTATCTCCGGACGCTCCTTGGGCGGCGGCGCGTCCTGGCGGCTGGTGGGTTCTGTCTCCTGCCAGTCGCTGTCGCCGTACTCGTCCGACTCGCCGGAAGCCCTGGGGAAGCCGAGACGGCGATCGTGAACGTATCGACCTTTCTCGTCGTCGCCGTCGTGCTGCCGATCGTTGCCCTCGTCTTCGGGACGGCCGTCCTCGGCGCGGCCATCGAGGACCGAACGATCCTCTATCTGCTGGCGACGCCGGTCGAGCGATGGCGGGTGGCCGTCCTTGGCGCGGGCGTGGCCGTTGCGCTGACGATCGCCTTCGTCATCGGCGGCGGGCTCGTGGCCATCGTCGTCCTCGGCTTCGACGGGGGCCTCCTGTGGGCCGTTCCAGTCCTCGGCGGCGGCTGGCTCCTCGGCGCCCTCTGCTACGGCTCGCTGTTCGTCGCCCTCGGGACACTGACGAGCCGATCCCTCGTCATCGGACTCCTCTACGTCAGTCTCTGGGAGGGATCCCTGAGCTCGCTCTTCCCGGGAGCCGGGGTCATCTCGGTTCGGCGCTACATCGAGGCGGTGACGGGCGGTCTCGGGGATCTCGTCGCCGTGCCCGCTTCGACGCTACCCAGGGGTGAACTGGCTCCCGTCGATGGTGCGCTGCTGGCCGTGGCGGTGGCCGCCATCGCCATCGCCGTCGCTGCCCGGCGGATGGCAAAGCTCGAGCTGGCTGGCGTCGACTGACCGTCGGGGCGGGACGCCGAGGGGAGCGGGACGCCGAGGGGGGCGGGACGCCGAGCCGCCCTCCCGCTTTTCCCGTACCCCGAGTGCGACCATCGGGTCATCGCCACGGACCGGCGGGCCGGTCATGCTCGCCATCGATGGAGGTCCATGGTCTCCTCCCGCGTCCCAGCGGCGTCGCTCCGGCCCGAGCCCGAGCGTCGCGGGTCGTCGCCCGCCGCCGTCGAGTCGGCTCGCCCGACGCCGCCGCGGCTCGAGTCGCCCGTCCACGCTGGCGGCTTGAGCGCTTCGCCCGCCGCCCTCGGGTCCGGCGGATGGTGCCCTTCGTCGTCCTCGCCGTCGCCGGCGGCGTGTCGGTCCTCGGCAACGTCGACGGCAACCACCGACCGTCCCTCGCCCTCGCCGTCGTGGCAGCCGTGGGGGCCGGCGTCGCGGCCCTCTGGTTGCCCCTCGGCCGGCGGCACGAACTCCTCGGTCTCGTCTCGCCCCTTCTCCAGCTGGCGGCCGTCGCGCTCCTCCGAGATGCGACCGGCGGGCACGCCTCCGGGGTGGAGCCCCTGACCCTCCTGCCGATCATGTGGGTCGCCATCTACGGCTCCCGGGCTCAGCTCGTCGTGGGATCGGCCGCCCTCTTCGTCGCCGAGGTCGTTCCGGCCGTTTTCGTCGGACCGCCGGTCTACGACGCCGAGGCCTGGCAGGCGGCCGCCATCAAGGCGCTCATCGCCGCTGGAATCGGCTCGACCGTCCAGTCGCTCGTCGGCCGGCTGACGGCCCGGAGTCGCCAGCTCGCTGCCTCGGGGGCGGCCCTCCGCCAGGCCTACGCCCGCCTCCGGCCCCTCGTCGACGTGGCCGATGGCGCCGTCGTCACCTTCGACGCCTCGGGGCGGATCATCGAGTGGAACCCGGGAGCCAGGCGGCTCTTCGGCTGGGCGGCCGAGGAGGCCGTCGAGCGAGACGTCTTCGAGCTCCTCGTCCCGTCGGAGCGGCGGGACGAGTTCCGCCGCCAGCTCGATCGTCTCGTCGAGCGTCCGGGCGACGTGGCCCGCCGTCTCCGGACGGAGCTCGTCGCCGCCGACGGGACTCGGATCCCGGTGACCCTGGAGCTCATCGTGGCGACCGTCGGCGGTCGGCGGCTCGTCTACGGCGTGGCGACGGACCGTCGTTCGCAAGAAGCCGCGGAGCAGGCGGCGCGCGAGCACCTCGAGGACCTGACGGAGCTCCTGGGGGTCGTTCGCGACCTCGCCGCCCCCGAGTCAGACTGGGTGGCTCGAGAGCGGCTCTGCGAAACGGCGCTCCGTCTCAGCGGGGCAGCGCTGGTCGTCCTCTACGAACCATCGGCGGACGGGCGGTCCCTCGACGCGACGGCCCAGGCGGGTCGGCGGCTGCCGGGGATGTTGGTCCGGCTTCGGGGCGAGCCATCTGGTACTGCCCTCGCCTACCACACCGGGCAGCCGCTCTTCGTCCCCGACCTCACGACCGACCCCCGGGTTTCGCCGCGCCTCGTCGCCCTGACCGGGATGCAGGCGGGCTACTTCCTGCCGATCCTCCGGGCCGGGCGCCCGACCGGCGTGCTCGTCGTCCTCTGGGACGCGCCGCGGCCGGACCTCTCCGCTCGACGTCAGTCCCTCCTCGGTCTCTTCGCAAGTCTGGCCGCGGTCATCATCGAGCGGGCCGACCTCACCCGACGCCTCGACGAGCTGGCTCGGACCGATCCGCTCACGGGTCTCCCGAACCGGCGCGAGCTCGATGACGTCCTCGAGCGGGAGCTGGCGGCCGCGCGTCGACGGTCCGAGCCGTTGAGCCTGGCCGTGGCCGACCTCGACCACTTCAAGGCCTACAACGACCGCTTTGGGCACCAGGCCGGCGATGCGCTGCTCACCGCCGTGGCGGCGGCGTGGCGATCGGCGGTCCGGGCGACGGATACCGTGGCTCGCTTCGGCGGCGAGGAGTTCGTCGTCGTCATGCCGGGGGCGGGCAGCGAGGACGCCCTGGCCGTCGCCGAGCGAATCCGAGCCGCCACCCCGCCCGAGGTGACGGTCTCCATCGGGGTAGCGACGTGGGATGGCCGTGAGTCGGCCGCGGAGCTCCTCCGGCGGGCGGACATGGCGCTCTTCGAGGCGAAGCGTGGCGGTCGAAACCGGGTCGTGGCTGCGGTCGGGGCCGCACAACCGGTCGGGGCCGCACAAGGGATCGGGGCCGCACAAGGGATCGGGGCCGCACAAGCGGTCAGGGCCACACAAACGGGCAGCTTGCCGGGCAGGGTAGGGGATCGGGGCGTGGCCGAGCGGCGTTCAGGGTCGGACCAGGTCGACGGGCTCGGCGCCTCGGGATGACGGGCAGCGGGGGCGCGCCTACGGCCGTTCGAGGCCGTGGGCGACGAGGAGGGCATCATCGGCGAGGATCGCCTTGGTGGACCCGTCGGCGATGACCCGTCCCCCGTCGACGACGACCGTCCGCGGGAAGACCTCGGCCACAAGCCGCATGTCATGGCTCGAGACGAGGAGCGTCTGGGGAAGGCTCCGGAGGAGCTCGATGAGTTCCCGGCGGCCGCGCGGGTCGAGACCAGCCGACGGCTCGTCGAAGACGAGTACCGAAGGCTCCATGGACAGGACCGTCGCCAGCGCCACCCGCTTCCGCTCGCCGAGAGACAGACGGTGCGGCATCCGGCTCTCGAACCCCGCCATGCCGACCTGCGCCAGGGCCCGCTCCACCCGCTCGTGGATCTCCTCGAACGGTACCCCCATGTGAAGCGGCCCAAAGGCGACGTCCTCGAAGACCGTCGGACTGAAGAGCTGATCGTCGGGATCCTGGAAGACAAGCCCCACCTCGGCCCGGACCCGCCGGAGAGTCGACCGTTCGACTCCGATTCCGGCGACCTTGATTGAGCCGTGGCTCGGCAGGAGGGTCCCGTTGAGGTGCAGCATGAGCGTGCTCTTGCCGGCCCCGTTCGGCCCGACGACGGCGACCTTCTCGCCCCGCGCCACCCGGAGGTCGATACCGCGGAGCGCCTCGGTCCCATCGGGATACCGGAAGTGGAGGTGGCTGATCTCGATCCAGCGTTCGGCCAGCTCCGTCGCCGGCTCGGCCGGCTCCGCCTGATGCGAATGGTCGTGCGGGTGCTCATGCGGCCCGACGTCCGGATGAACGTGCCGATGGACGTGGCGGTGGGAGTCGGCCCCAGCCATCGAACCCTCCCTGCTCAGAGCGTCGGCAGCCAGAGCCAGCCGGCGAGGCCGATGAGGGCGATCCCCACCCCGACCATGGCGAGCCAGACGACCTCGGCCGGCTCCATCGCCCGACCCGGCAGGCGAACGAGGGCACCCTCGAAACCCCGAGCGAGCATGGCCGCGTAGATCCGTTCGCTCCGCTCGTAGCTGCGGAGGAAGAGGGTGCCGACCATGTGGCCGGTCACCGTCGCCCGCCATCGAACCGAACCACTTCGCCCGCGTGGGCCCACCGCGGACCGCGCCGCCCGGGCCCGGCTCATCCGCCCTGCCTCGTCGCCGAGAACGACGAGGTAGCGAACCAGGAAGCCGATGGTCGTCACGAGGAGCCCCGGTAGCCGGAGGCGTCGGAGGGCCTCGATGAGCTCGGGCACGGGGGTTGTGAAGGTGAGGAGGAGGGCGGCCTGGACGCTCACCCAGCTCTTGGCTGCGATCGTGGCGAAGAGCCGCAGCCCCTCGCCGGAGACGGTGAGGGCCAATGGGCCGACGACGACAGTCCCGAGCGGGTCGCCGCTCCTGGTCACGACGAGGGGGAGGGCGGCGAGGAGGAACGGTGCTGCCAGAAACGCCGAGCGGGCCGTGCTGAGGGCCGGCAGGCGAGCCGCGAGGCAGCCGACGACGATCGATAGCCAGGCGAGGCTGATGGCGAGGAAGGCCCCGGTGGGGAGGAGGCTGACGACGACGATGAAGCCGACGGCGAGGACGGCCTTGCCACGCGCGTCGGCCCGGTGGACCGGACTGGCCCGGGGGACGTAGCGGTCGAGGTTCAGGTGGGACCTGCCCTCAGGCCGATCGGCGCCGGAGCAACAGCCCGAGGCCGAAGACGATCCCGAAGACGACGAGGAGGCCGAGGAGCCCGGCCCCTACCGTCGCCAGCAGGGCATCCCCGATGCCGGGCAGCCGATAGTCGGGGATGAGATGGTAGAGGGCGCCCTGGGCCCGGTCGAAGAAGCCGTAGTCCTTGGCGACGCGCTCGAGCCCATCGGGATCCGGCGAGGCGAAGGCGGCGGCGAGGACAACGACCGCGGCAGCGGAGGCCAAGCCGACGGCCCACCAGCGCGACCGACCGAGCGGCTGGCGACCGCTCGAGACCGCTGGCGACTCCGGCGAGCTCGTCGGTCGCTCGTTCGAGACGGAGCGATGGGGGACGGACGGTGTCGACATCGGTTCACCCACTCATGGAGCTTGCGGGGCCGGAGACGGCGTCCCGGAGATTGAGGAGATCGGACCGGGTCACGGCGATGAAGGCGAGGGCGGCACTCGTGATGAGGGCCTCGCCGATGCCGATGAGGGCGTGGACCCCGATCATGGCCGGCAGCGCGACCTCGAGGGGCGACGTCCCCGACAGGCCGAGCTGGATCGCCGTCAGCCCGGCTCCTGCCACCACCGAGACCCAGGCTGCGATGGCAGCCGCTGGGATCCGGGCTCGTTGCTCGCCACCGAGGACGAGCGTCAGGGCTCGATAGAGGGCGTAGCCGCCCATCGTCCCGACGACGCCCATGTTGAAGACGTTCGCCCCCATGACGACGAGCCCCCCATCCTGGAAGAGCAGACCCTGGATGGCGATGACGGCCGTCATGACGAGAGTCCCGGCCCAGGGGCCGACAAGGACCCCGGCCAGAACGCCCCCGAGGAGGTGGCCCGAGGTCCCGCCGACGACCTGGAAGTTGAACATTTGGGCCGCGAAGATGAAGGCGGCGAGGACCCCCATGAGCGGAACGGCCCGCTCGTCAAGGCTCCGGTTCGCGCGTCGGACGGCGACGCCGACGGCGACGGCGGTGGCGAGCCACATGACGAGGCTGACGGGCAGGCTCAGAAATCCATCGGGCAGGTGCATCGCCGGGTGGACCCCGGGCTGGCCGAAGGCCGGACGGATGAGGGTGCTCATGTGGAACCTCCAGATCGACGCGGCGATCATACCGACCGCGCGTTGCAATTGCAAGGTCTCGTAATTGCGCTGCCCGATCGAGGGGTCTATCCTCCTCGGCGATGGGCGACAGACGGGAGATCCCCGCGGTCCGATCCGTCGAGGCGAGGACGGGACGCGGCGTGAGGTCGACAAAGGAGGCGGCTCGCCGCTCGGAGGCGAAGCCTACGGCTGCCTGGTCCGGCATCCGGGACCGGCTCCGGGCCCACGGGCTGCGCTGGACGCCCCAGCGGCGAACCCTCGTCGAGGTCCTTGCCGCCACGAGCGGCCACGTCACCGGAGCCGAGCTCGTGGAGCGATGCCGTGCCGTCGACCCGTCGACGATCCCCTCGACCGTCTACCGGACCCTCGCCGTCCTCGAGGGGCTTGGCCTCGTCTGGCATGGCCACGGTCCCGACGGCCGGGAGGAGTTCCACGTCCGCCCGATCGACGAGCACGGCCATCTCCACTGCCGGGCGTGCGGGCGGACCGTCGAGATCGGGGCCGAGGAGGGGGCCGCCGTCGTGGCGGCCATCGAGGAGCAGACCGGTTTTCGAGCCGACCTGTCCCACGTCACCATCGTCGGTCGCTGCGCCGAATGCCGAGCTGAGGGCGAGCCGCGGCAGGGGTCCGCCGGCGCCGCCGGTGTGGGCGAGGCTGGACGAGCCGTCATGAGCGAGGGAGGACGCCGGGCTCCCGTGCCCCGGCCGCGGCGCCTCACGCAGACGCCGTAGCCGCCGCGAGTACGAACGTCATCTGGCGGCGAGGGCCGCCGACGGTCATCCTCTCCTTGACCGGCTCCGCCGAGAAAGGGGCGGGCTCTTTCCGCCGACGAAGGGGCCGGCTCGCGGAGGAGTTCATTGGCCGAACGCCCGAACCGACCGATCGCCTCCATCGTCAGCTTCCTCCGAGACGCTTGCCGGACGAGCAGCGGCGCCGAGATGGCCCTCCTCGTCGGCGCCATCGCCGGTGGCCTCTCGGCACTCCTCGCCCTCGGCGGCGTCGCCACCAGTCGCCCCCTCGCCCTCCTCGCCGGTGCCGCCCTCGCTGGCCTGGCCGCGACCGCCCTCGTCACCTGCTTCCTCGCCCGGCGCGGCCACCAGCGGGCAGGCCTCGGCCTCCTCGCCGTCGCCCTCGTCGCGGCCGGCTCCCTCCTGGGCGTCCTCTTCCGCTGGCCCTTGGCGGCACCGTACGGGATTGTCCTCGCCTTCGCCCTCCTCCTCCCGGTCCTCACCCCACGGGGACGACGGGTTGCCATCCTCGTCGCCATCCCGCTGGCGACCGTCGCCGTCTCGGCCAGCTCCCCCGACCCGAACTGGCCGGCGGCGGTCATGGTCGGGCCCCTCGGCCAGCTCGCGGCGGGCCTCGTCATCGGCCTCATCCTCCTCACCCTCGAGCGGGCGCGGGAAGCGGTCGAGGCAGAGCGGTCCCGCTATCGATCGCTCGTGGAAGGGGCGCCGGTTGGGATCGTCCGAGTCGACCCCTCGGGACGGATCCTCCACGCGAACCGGGCCGCGGCCCGCCTCTTCGGCCTCGAGGAGGCGTCGGCCCTCGAGGGAGCGTCGATCGTCGACCGCTTCATCGATCCCGACGCTTCTGGTCGCCTGAAGGCCGATCTCCTCGCCGCCGGGATGGTGAGCGGCGAGGTCGAGCTCCGCCGAGTCGACGGCACGCCTTTCTGGGCCCGCCACCGAACCCGCCTCTTTCGCCTCGACGGCACCGACGTCGGCTTCGAGGGGACGTTCGAGGACGTGACGTCTGAACGGGCGGCCGCTCGAGCGGCGGCCCAGCTGGCGGCCATCGTCGAGTCGGCCGACGACGCGATCCTCGGACTCGACACGACGGGTCGGATCACGAGTTGGAACCCAGCCGCGGCGCGCCTCTTCGGGCTTCCGGCTCCGGCGGCCCTCGGCCGCATCGTCTGGGACGTCCTCCCGCTCTCCGACGAGTCGGCCGAGGCCCTCCTCAGCGAGTCCCTTGCCAGGGCCCTGGCCGGGCGCGCCGTCCGGTCACTGGAGCGAGAGGTCGCCGCCCCGGACGGGCCCCGGAGGGTCTCCCTGACCATCTCGCCGATCGTCGGCAACGACGGCCGCATCGCCGGCGCCTCCCTCGTTGCTCGGGACGTGACCGACCTCCGGCGGCTCGAACGAGAGCTCGGCCGAGTCGTCACCGAGCGGGCGATCGTCCTCGACGCCCTCCGTCGCATCCAGGCTTCGCAGCATCTCGAAGCGACGGCAGATGCCATCGCCCGGGAACTCTCGACGACCGATGGCTTCGCCAGCGCGGCGATCCTCGTCTTCGATGTCGACGACCGGATCGTCCAGGTGAGCAGCTGGCTCGCCGGGGAGCGGGGCCGCCCGGCATCGAGCCCCGCCGGCGGACGGGCGAAGGAGCTCCGGGCCCGGGCAGCGGCCGGGCCCTGGGTCGAGTCCATCGGTCGGAGTCCTGCTGGCTCGTATCGTGCCCTCCTCGCCGAACACGGCATCCGCCACCTCGTCTATGCCCCCCTCGTCCTCGACGGCGAGCCCATCGGTCTCCTCACCCTCGGCCTCACCGTCGACGACCGCGCGGCTGCCCTCGAGCGGCTCCCGGCCGCTGCTGAGTTCGCCGCCGTCACCTCGGCGCTCCTCCGTCCGGGCCTCGATGAGCAGCGCCAGATTGACGGGGTGCGGGCCCGGATTCGAGCGATCGTCGAGCAGCGAACCTTCTCGACGGTCTTCCAGCCCATCGTCGATCTCGCCTCCGGCGCCGTCCTCGGCTACGAGGCCCTCACCCGCTTCGCCGACGGCACACCACCGGATCGCGTCTTCGCCGACGCCGTCCGGGCCGGGCTCGGCCGGGAGCTCGAGCTGGCGACCCTCGAGGCCGCCCTCGAGGCGGCGGCGCCGCTCCCGGCAAACGCCTTCCTCGATTTGAACGTCAGCCCCGACCTCGTTCTGGCGCGGGAGCCCCTGGCGGCGATCCTTCGCGGCGCCGGTTGGGGAACGGTCCTCGAGATCACCGAACACGCCCCGATCGCCGACTACCAGTCTTTCCGGGCCGCTGTCGCCGCGCTCGGGTCCGGGGTCCGGCTCGCCATCGACGACGCCGGCGCCGGCTACGCCAGCCTCCGGCACATCTTCGAGCTGCAGCCGGCCTTCGTGAAGCTCGATCGTTGGCTCGTCGCGGGGATCGACGGCGACCGCTCGCGGCAGGCCCTCGTCGCGGGCATGGTCCACGCCGCCGATCGAAGCGGCTACGACCTCGTGGCCGAGGGCGTCGAGCGGGCGGAAGAGCGGCAGACGCTCCTCGAGCTCGGGGTTCGCATCGGGCAGGGGTACCTGTTCGGAGCACCAGCGAGCGCCGAGACGTGGGCCCGTCGAGCATCGCCGGAACGCCTGGCTCCGGTCCTCGCCTCGCTCCGGGTCGCCCCCGCCGGGGACGCGGCAGGCGCTGGTCGCCGGGCGGCCGACCGGGTCGTGGAGCGGGCGGGGGCGGGTTCGTCCGAGTCCCGGGACGCCCGCGGCGGAGCCCGGAACGGGCGGGCCCGTTCCGTCAGTTCGGGAGCGGTCCGGGCCGACCGAGCAGGTAGCCCTGGCCGAGGCTGACGGCGAGGGAGCGGAGGGCCTCTCGCTCGGCTTCGGTCTCGATGCCCTCGGCGATGAGGGTGCAACCGGTCTTGAGGGCGAAGTAGTCGAGGCCGGCCACGAAGGCCTGGCGAGCCCGATCGCGCTCGATCGACCGAACGAGGCCGATGTCGATCTTCACGAAGTCGGGTTCGAGCTCGACGATGTGGCGGAAGCTCGAATACCCCGCCCCGGCGTCGTCGACCGCGGTCCGGACCTGGTCGCCGAGTCGGTCGAGGGCGCCCTTGAGGGCGGGGTAGTCGGCGACGGGCGCGTGCTCGGTCATCTCGACGACGACGAGTCGGTTCGCCCGCCCGAGGATGCCGCGGAGCTCCGAGCCGGCGAGGGCGGCGAGGGGATCGGCGTACCCGACGACGTTGGTGTAGCCACCCCGGGCCAGCATGCGTTCGAGGAGGGCGACGTTCGTCGGCTCGTCGTCGACGACGACGATCCGGGCCGTCGGCTCGCCGGTCGGTGGTTCGGTCACGGTCGGTCCTCGCGGTTCGCTGCGCCATGGGGCCCCGCCCCGTCCACGGCCGGGGGCAAGACTCGCAACGGGGAGTGTGGCCTCCTTGGTGCCAGTCGTCACCCACCCATTCGTACCCAAAAGGCGCTCTGCCTTCCGCCCTCGGTTCCGCGTCGGGGTCGGTGTTCGCTCTGGCCCATTCGGGTCATCGTCCGCTGGGCCGTGCGCGGGCGCACCGGGGCGCGGCCGCGACCGATGGGCCGCCGGTGGTACGGGGTGGTACGAGTTCGCGATCGACCGCGACGGAAGGACCGCCTATCGTGCGAGCCATGACGCAAGGAAGCCGGCAAGGCTGCGCGTCCCGGCGGCTCGCCCCTCCGAGTGACGGCCGAGGCGGCGCGTCCCAGCGGCTTGCCGCCCCGAGCGGCCGACGAAGCTGCGCGTCTCAGCTTCCGGCCGCCTTCGGCGGCTCGAACGGAGGGAGCCCGTGATCCTCGAGGCTCTCCGTCGCCGGCTCCGGCTCGTCCTCGGCGGCGGCGGGCTCGGGGTCCGGGTGGACCCCGAGGCCGCCGGTCCCGGTTCGAACAGCGTGGAGGGGGGCCAGATCGAGCTGGCCCGGGCTCCCGAGGTCGACTTCGTCGCCTACGCCGAGGACTGTCGGGTCTTCGGCCACGTCCGCCTCACCGCCGATCGGCTGACGGACCTCCTGAACGAGCACGAGGAGTACCTCCTCGTCGACGTCCTCGTCGAGCGCCTCGCCGATGGCGCTGTTTTCGAGGCGAAGGAGGTCCTCGTACCCCGTGACGAGCTCCTCGCCGTCCATGCCGCCGGACCGCGGGGCGCTCCCGGTCGCCGAACGAGGGCCCGTCCCTTCCCGATCGCCATGAAGATCGGCCCATACACTGTCCGGGGCCACCTCCATGCCCTGCCCGGGACCGATCCGATTGCCAGCCTCCGGCGCCGCAAGCCGATGGTGCCCCTCACCGAGGCCTGGGTCCAGTACCAGCTCGCCGGCGAGCTCCACCACGGCCGAACGGGGACCCTCATCGTCAACCGCTACCTCTGCGAGTGGGTCCAGCTCGTCGCCGACGAGGACGTGGTCCTGCCTGAGCTGCCGATCGAGACGAAGCCGGGTCTCTTCGCCAAGGACCTGACGGGCCACGTGCTCACCTTCCGCGACGTCTAATGGCGACGGGGGAGCGCCGGGTGGCCGATCGCCCCCGGTCGGGGGGACGGGAGCCGAATGGCCAGGAGGTCCCGGTCGAGGGCCGACCGTTGGGGGATGCCTGGCGGGGCCGCCGGCCGGGTACCGTCCGCCTCGTGACCCCTCGACGCTGGACCGCCGCCGCCATCCCCGCCTGCCTCCTCGTCCTCGGCGTCGTCCTCCTGGCCCAGATCGAGGTCGTGGCTGGGACTGGCGCTGTCGTCCCGGCGTCGCCCCTCGTAGGGGTCCTTGGAGGCGCTGGCTTCGTGGCTGGCGTCGCCGCCTGCTGGCTCTACCTCCGAGATTCGGTCCGCGAGCTCCAGCGGGCGGCGGACCGGCTCGCCGCCGGCGAGCTCGGGGTGAACGTTCGGGCCCCGGTCGCGCGGCCCTTCCTCCCCCTCGCGGCGGCCCTCGACGCTGCCGCGGCTGCCTTCCACGAGGCGTGGGACGCGGCAACAACAGACCGCCTGACCCGGGTTGCGAACCGGGCGACGCTTCTCTCGCAGCTCATCGGCGAGGTCGAACGGGCTCGCCGGTACGGACGCCCGCTTTCGGTCGCCTTCGTCGATCTCGACCGCTTCAAGGCCATCAACGACACGTACGGCCACGATGCCGGAGACGTCGTCCTCCGCGAGGTGGCCGAGATCTTCGCGAAGAACCTCCGGGAGAACGACCTCGTCGGACGCTATGGGGGCGAGGAATTCATGCTCATCCTGCCCGAGACGACGCCCGAGGACGCGGCGATGGTTGCCGAAAAGCTCCGCCTCCTCGTCGAGGGCCACCAGTTCCGGCTGTCCGACGGGACGACGATCTCGGTGACGGTGTCGACGGGGATTGCTGGCGGGCGGAGGGAGCACCTCCGGATCGAGACCCTCGTCCGGGACGCCGACGCGGCGATGTACTCGGCGAAGTCGCTCGGGCGGAACCAGACGTACGTGTTCGCTGAACCCGACGAGGAGGCCTGGGTTGCCCGAGCACCGATCTCGCCGGTGGGTCGGGCGATCGCCAGCGAGGTCGCCGAAGCGGCTCGCCGGGCGGCCGAGTCGGCCCTCGTCTCGGCGATCGACTCGCTCCCCTCCTACCGAGGCCGTCCGTCCTCGCTCATCGCCATGATCGCCACGTCGATCGCCCGCCAGGTCGGGCTGCCGGACCAGGAGGTGGAGCGGATCCGGGTCGCGTCGCTCCTCCACGACATCGGGAAGCTCGCCGTCCCCGACGAGATCCTCGAAAAGCCGGGTCCGCTGACGCCGAGCGAGTGGCAGTCGGTCACCCAGCACCCGCGGGTTGGGCAGCTCGTCCTCGATCAGGTGACGAACTTCCGCGAGGCGGGCACGATCATTCTTCACCACCACGAGCGGTACAGCGGTCACGGCTACCCGTATGGCCTGCGGGGGACGGATATCCCGCTCGGGGCCCGGATCGTGGCCGTTGCGGACGCCTACGAGGCGATGCGCGACGACCGGCCGTACAAGAAGGGGATGAGTCACGAGGCGGCTGTTCGTGAGCTTCGCCGCCACGCCGGAACGCAGTTCGATCCACAGCTCGTCGAGGCCTTCTGTGACCTCTTCGCTGACCAGCCGCCGGTCGTCGAGGACTGGGTGGCGGCGAGAAGCTTGAACGGGAAGGACGGCGAGGCACGGCCGCCGGGTCGGCGGCGCCGCTCGGTCCACAGAGGGGTGGCTCTGGCCGGGGAGTCGTCGGCTGCGGTCTCGGCCTGAGGTTCGGCGGTGCCCTTCGTGGCTGGCGACCTGGAGACGTCGGCGCCCTGCGGGTGACACGCAGGCGAACACTTCACTGGTCCTCGGCGCCGCCACGGCTTGACCGCCACTCCGGGGAACACAACGCCCCTCCCGGGCCTCGCCTTCCGCGGAGTGACGCTCACGCCGAACAGAACGCTCTTCGGAGCCCGCACCCGGCCATCATTGACACCCTGGGCGAACACTTCCTTGCTCCCGGGCCCCCACCAGGTCCTCATTGACGCTCTGGGCGAACAGAACGCCCCTCCCGGGCCTCGCCGTGCGCGGAGTGACACTCACGCCGAACAGAACGCGGTCGCCGAGCGCGGGCCGCCCCGTTCTGTTCGGCCACAATGTCATGCGCAGCAAGCGCCGGGCAGAGTCGCTCGTTCTGTTCGACCACACCGTCAGGACGGCGGCCGCTGGGCCACGGTGCCGCGTTCTGTTCGGCCACAGCGTCATCGTTCGGCAACGGCCGAGACAGTTGCGCGTGTTGTTCGGCCACACCGTCATGCTCGGCCACCGCCGGGTGAAGACGCCCGTTTTTTGTTCGCCGACGGCGTCACGGGGTTGATCTCGGCGGCGAGCTGGCGAAGCGGCCCGGATCCCGGTCGGCCACCCCGGGCGCCCTCATTCGCCGATCGAGGTCGGGACACCGATGGCGTGGAAGCCCGCGTCGACGTACACGACCTCGCCGGTCACCGCCGCCGAGAGATCGGAGGCGAGCCAGACGGCCGTCGCTCCGACGTCCTCGATCGTCACGTTCCGGCGCAGCGGAGCCATCCCGGCGAAGGCGCCGTAGAGGCGCCGGAAGTCGCGGATGCCCGCGGCGGCGAGGGTCCGGATCGGCCCCGCGCTGATCGCGTTCACCCGGATCCCGTCGGGGCCGAGGTCGGCGGCGAGGTAGCGGACCGACGCTTCGAGGGCCGCCTTCGCGACCCCCATGACGTTGTAGTTCGGGACGACCTTTTCGGCCCCGTAGTAGGTGAGGGTGATGATCGAGCCCCCACGGCGGAAGAGCGGCGCGGTGGCCCGGGCCAGGCTGACGAGGGAGTACGTGGAGACGTCGAGCGCCGTCGCGAACCCCTCTCGCGAGGTGTCGACGAAGCGTCCGGCGAGGTCTTCCCGGCGGGCGAAGGCGAGGGCGTGAACGAGGACGTCGAGCCCACCGTACGCCTCGCGCCAGCGCTCGACGACCCGGTCGATGTCGGTGTCGGAGGCGACGTCGCACGGCTCGACGAACGTCGAGCGCAGGGAGGCGGCGAGGGGGCGAACGCGACGCTCGACCAGGTCCGGGTGGGAGCTGAAACCGACCGTCGCGCCATTCTCGTGGAACGCCTTCGCGATCCCCCAGGCGATGGAATGGTCGTTGGCAACGCCGAAGACGAGCGCCGCCTTGCCGTCGAGGAGACCCATGGCTACCTCCCACGTTCCAGGTGTGCTGCCGGGACGGGATCCGGCGATCCGCCGTCCCTACGGTATCTGGATGATGGCAATCCCCACCCGAGGCTGCTAGGCTGCCCCGAAAGGAGCCTGCCATCCACCATCCCGGCGCCGACGCTGCGGCGGCCAATCTCGCAGCCGACCCGTGCCTGACCCCAACGCCCGCAGCCCGTGAGGTCGGTCTCTCCATCACCCAGCCACGAGGCGACCGATGACCGAGCCGGGGGGCGAGGCCATCGCCGTCCTCCTCGTCGAACCGCGCCCCGAGGACGGCGAGGACGTCGCCCGAGAGCTCCGACGGGCGGGCTTCGAGGCCCGCCTCGAAGCCGTCGCCTCGGGTCCCGAGCTCCGAGCCGCCCTCGTCGGGGCGAGGTGGGACATGGTCCTCGTCTGCTACCTGGCACCGGGCTTCAGCACCCGGGAGGCCCTCGGGGTCGTTCACGAGCATGACCCGGATCTGTCGGTCGTCGTCATCGCCGATGCCGTCGGTGAGGAGGAAGCCGTCGATCTCATTCGGGCCGGCGCCCAGGATCTCGTCCTCCGCGATCACCTCGACCGGCTCGGTCTCGTCGTCCGCCGGGAGATCGCCGACACCGCCGTTCGTCGGGAGCGGACCGCCGCCCGCCTTGCCCTCGCCGCCTCGGAGGCCCGCTACCGGATGCTCTTCGACCTCCACCCCCAGCCGATGTGGGTCTACGAGGTCGAGACCCTCCGCTTCCTCGAGGTGAACGCGGCGGCCATCGCCGACTACGGGTACAGCCGCGAGGAGTTCCTGGCGATGACGATCGCCGACATCCGACCGGCCGAAGACATCCCCTCCCTCCTCGAGAACGTCCGGGCCCAGCGTCCGGGTCGGAGCCGCTCGGGGCCCTGGCGGCACCGGCGGCGGGACGGCTCGATCATCGACGTCGAGATCGCCTCGGACGACATCGACTACGCCGGCCGTCCGGCTCGCCTCGTCGCCGTCACCGACGTGACGGAGCGGCGCCGCCTCGAGGAGCAGCTCCGCCAGGCGCAGAAGATGGAGGCGATCGGTCGCCTCGCGGGCGGCATCGCCCACGATTTCAACAACCTCCTGACGGCCATCGACGGTTACGCCGAGCTCGCCGCCTCCGCCCTGCCCGACGACCATCCGGCCCGGGCCGACCTTCTCGAGATCCGCCGGGCCGGCGAGCGGGCCGCCCGGCTGACCTCCCAGCTCCTCGCCTTCGGTCGACGGCAGGTGCTCTCGCCGACGGTGGTCGAACCCGACCGCCTCATCGGCCACCTCGGTGCCTTCCTTCGGCGGATCATCGGCGAGGACATCACCCTCGACCTGGCGCTCGGTGCCCCCCGCGTCGCCGTCCTCGTCGACGGCTCCCAGCTCGAGCAGGTCCTCATGAACCTGGTCGTCAACGCCCGCGACGCGATGCCCGACGGTGGTCGACTGACGATCGCCACGGCCGTCGTCGAGGCCGCTCCGGTCACGGCCCCGTCGCCCGATGCGGCCGCACCGCCGCCCGGCGAGCTGGCCCGCGGCCGCTGGCTCGAGATCACCGTCGCCGACACGGGCATCGGTATGGACGAGTCGATCCTCGCCCGCATCTTCGAGCCCTTCTTCACGACGAAGCCGGCGGGGGAGGGGACGGGTCTCGGCCTCTCGACGGTCTATGGGATCGTCAGTCAGTCCGGCGGCCAGATAAGCGTCCGCTCCCGACCCGGAGCGGGTTCCACCTTCCGAGTCCACTTCCCCGTCGTCGACGGCGAGCGGGTGCGGAACGGACCGCCGGTCGCCGTCGAGCCGGCGGCCGTCGGCGCCGCCGCGCCGCGCGGTGGGTCCGAGACGATCCTCCTCGTCGAGGACGAACCCGGCATCCGCGCCCTCATGGCCCAGTCGCTCCGACGGCTTGGCTACGAGGTCCTCGAGGCGGCCGACGCGACAGCTGCCCGGAGGCTCGTCGCCGGTCGCCGCATCGACCTCCTCTTGAGCGATGTCGTCATGCCCGGCACCGACGGCCCGACCCTCGCCGAGGCACTCCTCGCCGAGCAGCCCGACCTCCGGATCCTCTTCGTCTCGGGCTACGCTCCGGGCCTCGTCCCGGGCCGCCCGGCGGTCGAGCGCCGCTACGCCTTCCTCTCGAAGCCCTTCGACGCGGCGACGCTAGCGGCGCGGGTTCGGGAGGTCCTCGACGCCCCGCCGCCTGCGGCAGAATCCGAGGGACAGTGAGGGACGAGCCCGGCAGGCCGTCCGGGGCACAGACAGGGGCTCGATGCGGCAATGGACGGTACGACGGAGCGGGGCACGGAGGTATCGATGAGGGGGCTCGACGGGGTCCGGGGCCTCCTCGTCGACTGGGACGGGGTGCTCGTCACGGCCGGTCGGCCGGTGGCCGGCGCCGCCGCAGCCCTCGCCGCCCTCGATCGGGCGGGCATCCCGTACCGGATCGCGACGAACACGACCCTCCTCAGCCGACGGGATCTCGCCGAGCGCTCGAGCAGCCTCGGCTTCACGATCCTCCCCGAGCGCTTCGTCACCGCCGCCTCCGCGGCGGCGGCCTACTGCGCTCGCCGCTTCCCTGGCCGCCCGATCGTCGTCGTCGGCACGGCCGAGGCGAAGTCCGAGTTCGCCGGTCAGACCCTGGTGCCGGTGGAGGCGGCCGACGACCCGACGACCGCGCCAGCGGCGGTCGTCCTCGGCGATTCGCCCGACGAGATCACGTACGCGAACCTCAACCGGATCTTCCGAGCCGTCCATGCCGGGGCTGCCTTCGTCGCCATGCACCGGAACGGCTGGTGGATCACCGAGGCCGGGCCGACCCTCGATGCAGGGGCGATCGTCGCTGGGCTCGAGTACGCCCTCGGTCGGCGAGCGACGGTCGTCGGCAAACCGGCCCGCACCTTCTTCGGTGAGGCGGCGCGGGCCCTGGCCGGCGAGCTCGGCGGTGGTGGCTCGGATGAGCGGCTCGACCGCACGGCCATCGCCATGGTCGGCGATGACGTCTGGTCGGATGTCGCTGCCGCGCAACGGGCCGGGCTCCGCGGGGTCCTCGTCCTGACGGGGAAGCACGGCGAGGCCGAGCTGGCACGGCTGGCGGCCCGGGGTCGCAGGCCTGACGCCGTCTTCCCTTCGATCGTCGAGGTCGTCGCCGCCCTCGGTATCGAGTGACCCGGGGCTGGGCTCTTCCGGCCGACGATGTCAGCCGCCGTAGCGGGCTTCGAGTCGCTCGACGAGGGCCCGCACCCGGGCTGCCTGCACCTCCTCGTCGAGGCCGGCAAAGGCGACGCCGGCCATAAAGGCCGTGATCGGGGCCGCGATCCGCTCGCTGGCGTGGGCGGCGACCCGGGCGAGGTCGAGGAGGGCGGCCTGGATCGCCGGTGAGACGGCGACGGAGCCGATGTCGGGATCGGTCTCGAGCTCGAGGAGCCAGTCGCGGAGTGTTCGCTGGGCTTCGGTCAACGTCGTTACCTCCTCATTGGGTGATCGGCAGCTGGATGTGGACAGCCTTCGGGGACATCGTACGTGTCCGTCCGACGACTCCGCTCCGGCCAACAGCGCGGCCGGCGGTCTCTTTCCGCCGCGCTAGACTACGGACACCTTCACGGCCCAGCCGGTCCGCGGCCACGAGCAGCCGCCGGACCGCCGACGTCACGGGAGTCGCTGCCATGACGACCGAATCGCGTCCTCGTCTCAAGATCACCTACGCCACCCTCCGGGCCGACAACGAAGACCTCCACGCCGCCTTCGAAGCCGGCGTCGAGAAGGTTCGGGCCCAGCTCGGTCGCTACCACCCGAACGTCATCGGCGGCCGCGAGCGGGACGGCGACGGCGCCTTCGAGAAGCGTTCTCCGGTCGACGGGACCCTCCTCGGGACCTTCGCCCGCGGGACACGGCTCGACGTCCAGGACGCCATCGCGGCCGCCCGCGGCGCCTGGCGGGAGTGGAGCCGCCGGCCGTGGCAGGATCGGGTCGCCGTCCTCCGCCGGGTCGCCGACGTCATCTCGGCCCGTCAGATGGAGTTCGCCGCCCTCCTCGCCATGGAGGTCGGCAAGAACCGCCTCGAAGCCCTCGGCGACGTCGAGGAGACAGCCGACCTCATCCGCTGGTCGTGCGACATGATGGAGCGAAACGAGGGCTTCGACCACCCGATGGGGAACCTCGGCGACCCGACCGTCCACACCCGCTCGGTTCTCAAGCCCTACGGGGTCTGGGGCGTCATCAGCCCCTTCAACTTCCCCTTCGCCCTGGCCGGCGGCCCGGCCGGAGCGGCCCTCGTGACCGGCAATACCGTCGTCTTCAAGCCCTCGTCCGACGCGCCGCTCTCGGCCGTCCTCCTGACGAAGGCCTTCCACGACGGTGGGGTGCCGGCCGACGCCTTCAACCTCGTCATGGGTCCCGGCGAGACGGTCGGCGAGGAGATCCAGAACAACCCCGGCATCGACGGCATCGTCTTCACCGGCAGTTTCGAGGTCGGTTTCCGGCTCTACAAGAACTTCGCCAAGACCTACCCGAAGCCGGTCATCGTCGAGATGGGCGGCAAGAACCCGGCCATCGTGTCGCGGAAGGCTGATCTCGAGGAGGCGGCCGAGGGGATCATGCGCTCGGCCTTCGGCTTCTCGGGTCAGAAGTGCTCGGCGAACAGTCGGGTCTACGTCGAACGGCCGGTCATGGACGAGTTCGTCCGGCTTCTCGTGGCGAAGACGGAGGCGATCACCATCGGCGACCCGGTGAAGCGGGAGAACTGGCTCGGGCCGGTCATCAACGAGCGGGCCGTCGCTCGCTACGAGAACGCCGTCGGCGAGGCGCGCCACGACGGGCGACTCCTCATCGGCGGGGAGCGGGTGACCGAGCACGGTCTCGACGCCGGTTTCTTCGTCGCCCCCACGGTCGCCACCGACCTGCCATACGACCACCGACTCCTCCGCGAGGAGCTCTTCATTCCCTTCACGGTCGTCCTTCCCGTCGATTCCCTCGACCAGGCCCTCCAGCTCTCGAACGACAATGTCCTCGGCCTGACGGCGGGCTTCTACAGCGAGGATCCGGCCGAGATCGCCCGCTTCCTCGACGAGATCGAGGCGGGCGTCGTCTACGTGAACCGCCGGGCCGGGGCGACGACGGGGGCCTGGCCGGGGATCCAGCCCTTCGGTGGCTGGAAGGGATCCACGGCGACGGGTAAAGCGGGCGGCGGCTACTACTACGTCCAGCAATTCATGCGGGAGCAGAGCCAGACGATCGTCGACTGAGGTCGCCCGGCGGCTGCCCCTGGCGGCTGCCCCCGGCGGGCGGAGGACACACCCCTCTCGTGCGTCCGCTCTGGGCAGAGCGCTGGGTCCGGCGCGTCGGATGGCGCGGTGTCCGAACGGGTTGGCGCCCACCGAAGGTCGGCCGCCGGCCTCTGGCGACCGTTCGCGGACGCAACCCCGCCAGCGTCGCCCTCGTGGCTCGGGCGGCCCCCGGTTCGAGGCCCTGCCCCCTGGCACCTCGCCCGGCCCGTCGGCTCTGCCTGGGGCTGACGCACGCCGACCCCACGAGCGACGGGCGGGAACGGCCCGGCGCCCGCCGGCTCTTCTGCCCAGAGCAGACTCAGAGGACCCCCTTGTCCCGACCCCGTCCTCGGCCGGCGCGCTCGTGAAGCGTCGCCCAGCTACACTAGGCGGCCGTATCCATCATGCATAGGTGCTATGCGTCGGGCATCGCCGCCGATCCGGGTAGGACGCCCGACCGAGCCCGACGACCGAGATGATCCGAGGTGCCGCGTGTCCGAGCCAGCCCGGCGTCCCTTCGAACCGAGCCTAAAGAAGGCGAACCCGCTGGCGGAGTCCCCGGCGGAGCCCCCGGCGGAGCAACCGACCTCCGGCCGGCCAGCCAGCTCTCTTGGTCCCGCCCCGGTCCTCGTCACCGAAATCCCGGGACCCCGCGCCCGCGCCCACGTCGCCTTCGACGAAACCTGGACGAGCCCGAGCCTTCCCCGTGCCTACCCCATCGTGCCCGTCCGCGCTTCCGGCACCGTCGTCGAGGACATCGACGGCAACCGCTACCTCGACTTCGCTGCCGGCATCGCCGTCGTCTCGACGGGGCACTGCCACCCCGAGGTCGTCGCCGCCATCAAGGAGCAGGCGGACCGCCTCCTTCACTTCTCGGCCTCCGACTTCTACCTGCCCATCTACGCCGAGACGTGTCGCGAGCTCGCTCGGATCACCCCGATCGCTGGCGACGCACCGCCCCGGGTCTACCTCGGCAACAGCGGGACCGAGGTCGTCGAGGCGGCGATGAAGCTCGCCCGGCACGCCACCGGTCGCCCCGTTCTCGTCGCCTTCCTCGGCGCCTTCCACGGCCGAACGTACGGGTCGGTGAGCCTGACGGCCTCGAAGGCGAAGTACCACGCCGGCTTCGGGCCCCTCCTGCCCGGGGTCGTCCACGCCCCGTACGGTCGGGTCGCCGACCTCGACTGGTTCGAGGCCGTCCTCTTCCGCCGTCTCGTCCCCCCGGACGAGGTCGCCGCCGTGTTCGTCGAGCCGATCCAGGGCGAAGGCGGCTACGTCGTCCCCGAGGACGGCTTCCTCGAGGGTCTCCGGGAGCTCTGCGACCGGCACGGCATCCTCCTCGTCGCCGACGAGATCCAGTCCGG
The DNA here is from genome assembly GCA_042408535.1 of Chloroflexota bacterium. Classification (GTDB taxonomy): domain Bacteria; phylum Chloroflexota; class Limnocylindria; order Limnocylindrales; family CSP1-4; genus BPIH01. The sequence goes on from JBHORA010000071.1 coordinate 48,356, forward strand.
GGCGGGGCGGACCGGGACCTTCTGGGCCATCGAACAGTGGGGCGTTCGACCCGACATCCTCCTGACCGCGAAGGGGATCGCCTCCGGTCTGCCCCTCGGGGCGATGGTCGCCCGCCGCGATCTCATGGAGCGCTGGGGGAAGGGCGCCCACGGCTCGACGTACGGAGGGAACCCCCTCGCCTGCGCGGCGGCCCTGGCGACCATTCGGCTCCTCGAGGGCGGCCTCGTCGCCAACGCTCGGCTCCGCGGTGCTCAAGCCCTCACCGGCCTCGCCGACCTCGCGGAACGCTATCCTGGTCTCGTGCGCGAGGTTCGTGGCCGGGGTCTCATGATCGGCGTCGAGTTCGGCACGGCCGAGGCCGCCGAAGCGGTCCAGTGGGCCTGCTTCGAGCGCGGTCTCCTCGTCCTCGAAGCCGGCGATTCGGCCGTCCGCCTCTCCCCACCGCTGAGCGTCGACGAGGCCGAGATGGCAACGGCGCTCGAGATCTTCCGGGCCGCCGTGGCGGCGACGGCCGAGCAGGGTGTCGTGGAGGCGACGGGGAGCCGGCGGTGACGGGTCGGCCATCGGCGACGGACCGCCGAGGAGCGTGACGGGCCGGGGGACTCGATGGCGAGCAAGGTCACGACGATGCGGGATGCCATCGCCGAGCTCGTGCGGGACGGCGACACCGTCGCCATCGAAGGCTTCAACCACCTCATCTGTTTCGCCGCCGGTCACGAGATCATCCGGCAGCGGAAGCGCGACCTCGTCCTCGCCCGGCTGACCCCGGACCTCGTCTACGACCAGATGGTGGCGGCCGGTGTCGCCCGGAAGCTCGTCTTCTCCTGGCTCGGCAACCCTGGCGTGGGAAGCCTCCACGCCATCCGGCGCCGAACGGAAGGCGAGGCGCCGACCCTGGAGCTGGAGGAGTACAGCCACTTCGGGATGGTCGCCCGGTACACCGCCGGTGCCGCCAACCTCCCGTTCTTCCCCCTCCGGAGCTACTTCGAGAGCGACCTCCCGAAGGTGAACCCGAACATTCGGCCCGTCCGCTCGCCCTTCGGCGACGAGGTCGTCTACGCCGTCCCCCCGCTCCGCCCCGACGTGACCATCGTCCATGCCCAGCGGGCCGACGCCGAGGGCAATACCCAGGTCTGGGGCCTCCTCGGCTGTCAGAAGGAGGCAGCCTTCGCCGCCGATCGCGTCATCGTCGTCGTGGAGGAGCTCGTCGACGAGGCGGTCGTCCGTGCCGATCCGAACCGGACCATCATCCCCGGTCTCATCGTCGATGCCGTCGTCGTCGAGCCCTGGGGCGCCCACCCCTCCTACGCCCAGGGCTACTACGACCGCGACAACCGCTTCTACCTCGACTGGGATCCGATCAGTCGCGACCCGGTCGCGACCGAGGCCTGGCTTCGGGAGTGGGTCTACGACCTCGACGGCCGGGCTGCCTACGTCGAGAAGCTCGGCGAGGCGCGACTGGCAAGCCTCCGCACCTCGGGGGCGCCGTCGGGCTCCGTCGACTACGGGATCTACGGGTGAGCCGGCCGAACGAACCGTCGGGCGTTCCCAGCCCCGCCTTCACGGCGAGCGAGATGATGATCGTCGCCGCCGCCCGGGAACTCGCCGGACAGCGCGTCTGCTTCGTCGGGATCGGCCTCCCGAACATCGCCGTGAACCTCGCCCGGCGGACCGTCGCCCCCGACCTCGAGCTCGTCTACGAGGCCGGCGTCTTCGGTGCCCGTCCCGCCCGCCTGCCCTTGAGCATCGGCGACCCGACGATCGTCACCGGAGCGACGGCGGTGACGAGCATGTTCGAGCTCTTCGCCTTCTACCTGCAGGGCGGCCGCATCGACGTCGGCTTCCTCGGGGCCGCCCAGATCGATCGCTTCGGAAACATCAACACGACCGTCATCGGCGACTACCACCGCCCGACGACGAGGCTCCCGGGCTCCGGTGGCGCCTGCGAGATCGCCATCAACGCTCGCCAGGTGTTCGTCATCATGCGCCAGAGCCGCCGGAGTTTCGTCGAACGGATCGACTTCCGGACCTCGCCTGGCAACCTCGGTGGGGCCGAAACGGCGGCCCGGATCAGGGCCGAGCAGGGCTGGCTCGGGCGGGGTCCCTCCGTCGTTGTGACCGACCTCGCCGTCTGGAGGTTCGACGAGGCCGGCGAGATGACGGTCGTCTTCCTCCATCCGGGGGTGAGCCTCGAAGCGCTGCGGGACTCGGTCGGCTGGGAGCCGAAGGTGGCGTCGGCGGTCGGGGTGACCCCGGCTCCGACGGCGGAGGAGCTTCGTCTCATCCGCGAGGAGCTCGACCCCGCAGGGATCTACACCCGCTGACGGCTGGCGGGATCGACCGGCG